>NZ_JBHSEW010000002.1:0-427036 GCF_042654765.1 Comamonas nitrativorans
CTTCGGCCGCCGACTCAAGACGCTCAAGGGCCTGACACCTTACGAATTCATCTGCAAGCAGTGGACAGATGAGCCCGAACGCTTCACGATCAATCCTATCCATCAAATGCCGGGACTGAACATCTTATGCCTCTGCCGCCTGGGTGATCTGCTCGATTTCCTCGCTCAGTTCCAGCCAGCGCTCCTCGCACTGCTCCAGCGCATCGCCCACGGCTTTCAGGCGCTTGCCGGCTTCGGCAATCTCTGCCGGGGGCAGGGGGGTGGCCAGCTTTTCTTCCAGGGCGGCTTTTTCCTCGCCCAGTTGCGCCATGCGGGCGTCGATTTTTGCTAGCTCTTTTTTCAGCGGCCTGGTCTTGTCGGCCAGCGTCTGGCGGGCCTGGGCGGCCAGGCGGCGGGCTTCGCGCGGGTCGATGGTCGGGGCGGCGGCGCTGACCGGCTCGGGGCTGGCAGCGGCATCGGCGGCCTTGGCGCTTTCTTTGGCCGCCTCGCGCAGGCGGCGTGATTCTTCCAGCAGGTAGCGCTGGTAGTCGTCCAGATCGCCGTCGAAGGTGTTCACCTGCCCGCGCCCGACCAGCCAGAAATCGTCGGCCACGGCCCGCAGCAAATGCCGGTCGTGGCTGACCAGTAGCACCGTGCCGTCGAAATCGTTCAGCGCCATCGCCAGCGCTTCGCGCGTGGGCAGGTCGAGGTGGTTGGTCGGCTCGTCCAGCAGCAGCAGGTTGGGGCGCTGCCAGACGATCATCGCCAGCACCAGCCGGGCTTTTTCGCCGCCGCTCATGCTGCCCACGCTTTGCGCCACCATGTCGCCGGTAAAGTTGAAGCTGCCCAGCCAGTTGCGCAAATCCTGCTCGCGGCTGGCCGCCGGGGCATCCGCACCCAGGTCACGCGCCAGGCGCACCATGTGCTGCAACGGGTTTTCGTCCGGGCGCAGCACGTCCAGCTCTTGCTGGGCGAAGTAGCCGATGCGCAGACCCTTGCCCTCCGTCACCTTGCCCGAAAGGGCGGTGATCTCCCGCGCAATGGTCTTGACCAGGGTGGATTTACCCTGGCCGTTGGCCCCCAGGATGCCGATGCGCTGGCCCGCCAGCACCGTGCGGCTGACGCCCTGCAGGATGGTGGTCACATCGCCCGCTTCGCCGGTGTAGCCAAAGGCCGCATCGGTAATCGCCAGCATCGGGTTGGGCAGATTGGTCGGCTCCTGAAAGGCAAAGGTGAAGTCTGCGCTGGCCAGCACGGGGGCCACTTTCTCCATGCGCTCGATCTGCTTGACGCGGCTTTGCGCCTGCTTGGCCTTGGTGGCCTTGGCCTTGAAGCGGTCGATAAAGCTTTTCAGGTGGGCGATTTTTTCCTGCTGGCGCTCGAATGCCGCCTGTTGCAGCACCAGTTGCTGGGCGTGCAGTTCCTCGAACTTGCTGTAGTTGCCGCCGTAGCGCGTCAGCCGCCCCTGGTCAATGTGCAGGGTGACGTTGGTGGTGGCGTCCAGAAACTCGCGGTCGTGGCTGATGATGATGAGCGTGCCGCTGTAGCGTTTGAGCCAGGCTTCCAGCCACACCAGCGCGTCCAGGTCCAGGTGGTTGGTCGGCTCGTCCAGCAGCAGCAGGTCGGACGGGCACATCAGGGCGCGTGCCAGTTGCAGGCGCATCTGCCAGCCGCCGGAAAAGCTGCCCACTGGGCGCTCCAGCTCGCTGGTCTTGAAGCCCAGCCCCAGAATCAGCGCCTGGGCGCGGGCCGTGGCGTCGTGCGCCCCGGCGTCCTGCAAATCCGCGTGCAACTGGGCAATCTGCATCCCGTCGCCCGTCACCTCCGCCGCCGCCAGCCGCCCTTGCAGCCCCTGCAGGCGCGTATCGCCCGCCAGCACAAAGGCGGTGGCGCTGTCGTCGGTATCGGGCAGGTGCTGGGCCACCTCGGCCATGCGCCACTGCGGGGGAATGAAAAAGTCGCCGCTGTCTTCATGCAGCCGCCCTGCCAGCAGCGCAAACAGCGAAGACTTGCCCGCGCCATTGCGCCCGATCAGGCCGACATGCTCGCCGGGATGGATGGTGGTGGAGATACCGTCCAGCACCAGCTTGGTGCCCCGGCGCAGGGAGATGTTTTTCAGGGAAATCATGGGGGCAGGATTATCGCCGTGCCTGCTGTGCTGCCGGGGAAGGCTGCGCCGATCCCCTGCAGCGCCTGGGCCAGATGCTCCACCAGCGCCCGCACCCGGCGGGGAACGAAGCGGCTGCTGGGCAGCAAGGCGTGCAGCGGGTAGGGGGCCGTGCGCCAGCCGGGCAGCAGCGGCACGAGGCGGCCGGCACGCAGGTCGGCCTGCAGGTCGATGTGGGATTTGAGGGCGATGCCATGTCCGGCCACCGCCCACTGGCGGGCCAGGGAAGCATCGTCCGTGCTGCGGTTGCCCTGCACGCGCACTTCCTGCCACTGGCCGCCGCGCTCGAAGCGCCAGACGGCGTGCAGCCGCCCGCTGCGCTGGGAGGTCAGGCAGTTGTGCTGCAGCAAATCCTGCGGGTGCTGGGGCGTGCCGTGGCGGGCCAGGTAGTCGGGCGCGGCGCAGGCCAGCGGCCGGGCATCGGCCAGGTGCCGGGCCACCAGGCGCGAGTCGGCCAGCTCGCCGTAGCGGATGGCCACGTCCACCGCATCGTGCAGCACGTTGCGCGGCTGGTCGCCGACGGCCAGCGACAGTTGCACGCCGGGGTGCCGTGCCAAAAAATCGTCCAGCAGCGGCAGCAGCACCTGCCGCGCCAGATCGGACGGTGCCGCCAGCCGAACGGGGCCGCGCAGTGCGGCGTGTTCGCTGTCGAGCTGGGCTTCGGCCTCGTCCATCAGCTCCAGCGCCCGCTGCATCTGGCCCAGCCAGCCCTGCCCGGCCGGTGTGGGGCGCACGTTGCGGGTGGAGCGCTCGAACAGGCGTGTGCCCAATTGCCCCTCCAGCCGCTTCAGTGCGGCGCTGGCGGTCTGGGGACTCAGCCCCAGGGCGTGGGCTGCCGCCGTGATCGAGCCGTGCCGGGCAATGTGCAGCGCCAGTTGCACGTCGAGCAGATTTTCAATTTTCATTTGAAAGTGATTCTTTGAAGTGATGGATTATCAATCCTTGCTGGATAGCCTAGAGTACGCTCATCCGTTCCACTCTTCCCCCTGAAATCATGAAAGCCATTGCCTTTACCCACTGTTTGCCCGCCACCGATGCCGCTGCCTTGCAGGACATCGAACTGCCCCGGCCGCAGCCCGGCCCGCACGACCTGCTGGTGCGCGTCCATGCCGTCTCGGTGAACCCCATTGACACCAAGGTGCGCAGAACCGCCCCGCCGGCCGAGGGCCAGCCGCGCGTGCTGGGCTGGGATGCGGTGGGCACGGTGGAGGCGCTTGGCCCGCAGGCCAGCGGCTTTGCCGTGGGGGACCGTGTGTATTACGCCGGGGCCATCAATCGCCCTGGCAGCAATAGCGAGTGGCAGCTGGTCGATGCCCGCATTGCCGCGCACGCGCCGCGCAGCCTGGGCGATGCGCAGGCTGCCGCCCTGCCGCTGACGACGATTACTGCGTGGGAGTTGCTGTTCGACCGCCTGGGCGTGCCCCAGGGCGGCGGGGCCGGGCAGACGCTGCTGATCGTCGGCGGTGCGGGCGGTGTCGGCTCCATGCTGATTCAGTTGGCGCGGCAATTGACGCAGTTGCGCGTGGTGGCCACCGCCTCGCGGCCTGAAACCGTGCAGTGGTGCCGGGAGCTGGGGGCGCACGATGTGATCGACCACCGCCAGCCGCTGGCCCAGGCGCTGCGCGAACAGACCGGGCTGGCCCAGGTGGAACTGGTCACCAGCCTGACGCAGACCGACCGGCACTTCACCCAGATCGCGGAACTGCTGGCCCCGCAGGGGCGGCTGGCCCTGATCGACGACCCGCAGGCCGTGGACATCCGGGCGCTCAAGCAGAAATCCATCGCCCTGCATTGGGAGTCGATGTTCACCCGCTCGCTGTTCCAGACCGCCGATATGCCCGTGCAAGGGCAAATCCTGGCCACTGTCGCCAAGCTGGTGGACGAGGGCCGCATCCGCAGCACCCAGCGTCAGCACCTGGGCCGCATCACCGCCGAAAACCTGCGCCAGGCCCATGTGCTGCAGGAGAGCGGCACCAGCATCGGCAAGACGGTGCTGGAGGGGTTTTGAGGCCGTAGGGGTAAAAAGCTCAATACGTGGCGCAGTGCGTCACGGTTGCAGCTCCAGCAGCGCCTGCCGGGTTATCAGTAGTACCTGATCGGCCCCGGCGCTGGTGTCCAGCCAGAACACCGGCAAACCGGGAAAGGCCGCTTCAAAAAAGGGCCGTTCGTTGCCGATTTCCAGCACCAGCACGGCGTTTTCCGTCATGCAGGCGGGGGCGGCTTGCAGCAGGGGGCGGATGAAGTCCATGCCATCGCTGCCCCCGGCCAGGGCCAGTTCGGGTTCGGCCAGATATTCGGCGGGCAGCCGCCCCATGCTGGCGCTGTTCACATAGGGCGGGTTGCACAGGATCAGGTCCCAGGGGCCGGGCGTTTGCGCCAGACCGTCGGACTGCACCAGGGTGACGCGCTGCTGCAAGCCGTGCCGGTCCACGTTGATGCGGGCCACGGCCAGGGCGTCGGGCGAGATGTCGGCGCCGGTGACGCGAACGTCGGGCCAGGCCATGGCTGCCAGGCAGGCCAGCGAGCCGTTGCCGGTGCAAAGGTCAAGCACCTGCCGGGTCTGGTCGGAGAGGAAGTCGTCGATGCTGCCGTCGGCCAGCAGCTCGGCAATGAAGCTGCGCGGCACGATGGCGCGTTCGTCCACGTAGAAGGGCACGCCCACCAGCCAGGCTTCGCGCGTGAGGTAGGCGGCGGGTTTGCGGCTGGTAATGCGCTCTTCAACAAGCGTAGCTACTTGCGCTTGCTGGGCGGGCGCTACAGGCTGATTTTCTATGGAATTTTCATCGTCGCCCAGGGCGCTGTCCAGCGGCAGGCCCAGGCGCCAAAGCACCAGCCAGGCCGCTTCCTGTGCCGCATCCAGGGTGCCGTGGCCAAAGCCGACGCCGGCATCCTGCAGGCATTGGGTGGCGGTACGAATAAGTTGCCCCACGGTGGTGCCGTGGGGCAGGGTGTAGTGGTGTGTCATGCGCTGAAGTGAAAGGGCGCGAAGGCGGGAGAACGGCTAGGACTTGCCTTCGGTGTCGAGTAGGAAATCGTGGAACGAGGCGCTGGAGATGGCCGGGATGGCCTGGGCCTGCTGTTTGGGTTCCACGGTTTTTTTGGGGGCAAAGGCGGCATTTTGCAGGCGCCAGGTCAGGTTGGTGGGCGAGTCGGCGTTGGCCAGCCCTTCTTCGCGGGAGATGGTGCCGCTCTGGATCATGCGGCACAGGTCTTCTTCAAAGGTCTGCGAGCCTTCGGCCATGGATTTTTCCATGTAGTCGCGCACGCCGGAGAAGTCGCCTTTCTCGATCAGTTCGGACACCAGCTTGGTGTTGAGCAGCACTTCCGCAGCGGCAATGCGCCCGCCTTCGACGGTGCGCACCAGGCGCTGGGTAATCACGGCCTTGAGCGAGGAGGACAGGTCGCCCAGCAGGGTCGGACGCACTTCGACGGGGTAGAAGCTCAGGATGCGGTTCAGCGCGTGGTAGCTGTTGTTGCCGTGCAGGGTGGCTAGACACAGGTGGCCCGATTGGGAGTAAGCGATGGCGGCGGACATGGTTTCGCGGTCGCGGATTTCGCCGATCAGGATCACGTCCGGCGCCTGGCGCAGGGCGTTTTTCAGGGCGATCTGCATGGACTGGGTGTCGGAGCCGACCTCGCGCTGGTTGACGATGGATTTCTTGTTGCGGAATTGAAATTCGATCGGGTCCTCAATGGTCAGGATGTGGCCGCTCATCTTTTCGTTGCGGCTGTCGATCATGGCGGCCAGCGAGGTGCTTTTGCCCGAGCCGGTGGAGCCGACCACCAGAATCAGCCCGCGCTTTTGCAGGATCAGCTCGCCCAGCACGGTGGGCAGTTGCAGCGATTCGAGCTTGGGCACGTGCTGCGAGATGAAGCGGATCACCACCGCGATCGAGCCGCGCTGGCGCATGGCGCTGATACGAAAGCGCCCCACGCCTTGCAGGGGCACGCCGATGTTCAGCTCCCCCGTTTCCTTGAGGGTTTCCATGTCGCGCGGCGTGACGATTTCCGCCAGCAGCGAGCGCGGCCCGTCCGGGGGCAGCAACTGGTTGTTGATGGGCAGGCACTCGCCGTTGATTTTGATGAGCACGGGCGAGTTGACGGCCAGATAAACGTCCGAAGCTTTTTTGTCGGCCATTAAACGCAGGATGCGCTCCATCGTACTCATACATACCTCTCGTAAATTCAGGCAGGGGGGATTGTGCGGGATGTCGGCACGCTTTTGGGGATTGCGCCCGGGTTCCGGGGCGGTATGCAAAATTTACTGACGCTGCACTGACATTCTCAGGCTTTCTTTATTGTTGGAATCACTAGGTGACCCTAAAGAACTTCATGTAATAAAGTGTTGCCAGGATTCAGGTATTTCTCGCCTGAAAAGGAGTTCAGACAGTGCTTGTGACGGCGCCAGCCATGTGGATGTTGAAGCGATTGGGGCTGAAAGGCAAGTTTGCCCTGGTCAGTGTTTTAGGGGTCGGCAGCATCGCGGCAGTGTGCTGGGCAGCCAATGATTTGGCGGCGGGGCAGGCAATGCTGGTGGCGCTGGCGGCTGCGGTGGTGCTTCTTTACTTTTTGTGGGCCTTGCAATGCAGCCTGGCCAGACAGTTGAGCCAGCTGGCCCAGGCCATGGAGAAAACCACGATCGGGGATTTGACCGTGCGGGTCGAGCCGGAGGGCCAGGACGAGCTGGCGCAGATGGCCCGGCTCCTGGACAAGATGGTGGTGGCCCTGTCCAGCATGGTGGCCGACATCCTGAGCAACGCGGCCCTGGTGTCGTACACCGGCTCGTCGCTGCTGCGCGACAACGAGCTGCTGGCCGAGCGTACCGACCAGCAGGCCAGCAACGTGGTGCAGACCGTCTCCAGCGTCGAGCAGATCACTGCCGTGGTGCAGAACAATTCCCAGGCCGCCACCGCTGCCGAGCAGCAAGCGCAGCAGGTGCGCACCAGCATGGATGCGGGGGTGGCGGTGATGGACAAGGCGGTCGGCTCGGTCGAGTCGATCGAGCGCAATGCCAGCCGCATGTCCGAGATCATCGGGGTGATCGACGGCATTGCGTTTCAGACCAACATCCTGGCGCTCAACGCTGCGGTCGAGGCGGCCCGTGCCGGGGAGCAGGGCCGGGGCTTTGCCGTGGTGGCTTCGGAAGTGCGCACCCTGGCCCAGCGCTCTGCCGACGCGGCCCGGGAAATCCGCGGGCTGATCGAGGAATCGGTACGCCAGGTCAGCGACAGCACCCGGCTCATCCGGCAGGCCGGGCAGGACATGCGCAAGGTGGCCCAGGGCATTCACGACGTGGCCGGGCACGTGCAGGCCATCGCCCAGTCGACCAGCGAGCAGGGGCACGGGCTGACGCAGATCAGCCAGGCCATTCACCAGATCGACCAGCTCACTCAGGACAACGCACAGATGGTGCGTGCCGTGGTGCAGCAGGCGCAAAGCCTGGAGGCCCGCGCGGGCACGCTGGGGCAGGCGGTCGATGGCTTCATCCTCCAGCAAGGCAAGCCGCAGGAGGCCATGCAGCTGGTGCAGCGGGCGGCGGATTTGCGCCGCAACCATGCCGCAGGGCCGCAGTTCTGGAAGATGCTCTCCGACCCGCAGCAAGGCTTGTTCAACAAGGATATGTATGTTTTTGTCCTCGATGCCCTGGGCAACTACGTGGTCTTTGCCGGCAATCCGGCCAAAGTCGGCACCAGTGTGAACGATGTGCCCGGCGTCGATGGCCCCGGCCTGCTGCGGGCCATCGTGGCCCAGGCGGAGTACGCGCCCGGCTGGGTGGAGTACGACTTCACCAATCCCGCCTCCGGGAAGGTGCAGACCAAGATGTCCTACGTGCGCAAGCTGGACGACGGCTACCTGGGCTGCGGCGTCTACAAGAAATTCGCGGGCTGATCGGGAAACCGGGCCGCAGTCACTACACCGGCGGCGTGCGCCGCGCCCGCGCCTTGGCCAGGGCGTTGGCAATGGCCGAGGCTTTGGCGCTGGCCGGATCGGCCCGAGCGGGCAGGGCAGCCTGTGGCGCAGCCGGCGGCGGTGCCAGCCGCGCCTGGTGCCGGGCGTAGCGCTGGCGGGCCTGCATGGCCTGTGCCTCGCTCCAGGCCTGCCAGCCGCTGGCCCCGGGCGTGACCACTTCCAGTTGAATGCAATCGACCGGACAGACGGGAATGCACAGTTCGCAGCCCGTGCAGTGCGCAGCCATGACGGTGTGCATGTATTTGTTCGCCCCCAGGATGGCATCGACCGGGCAGGCCTTGATGCACAGCGTGCAGCCGATGCACCAGTCTTCGTCGATGCGGGCCACGGTCAGCGGCCCTTCGATGCCGAAGTGCGGGTTCAGCGGCTGCTCCGGCTGACCGGTGAGGGCGGCCAGACGCTGCACGCCTTCCTGCCCGCCGGGAGGGCATTGGTTGATGGCCGCTTCCCCCGCAGCGATCGCCTGGGCGTAGGCAGCGCAATCGGGGTAGCCGCAGCGCGTGCACTGGGTTTGCGGCAGCGTTTGGTCAATGAGAAAAGCCAGCCCGGCCAGGGCTGGCTTTGGTGCGGAGGACTCGGGCATAGCGCCGTAGTTTAGCGCTTGGCGTTACGCCCTTTGTCCTTGCGCGAAGGCGCTGCGGGCCGCGCAGGCACAGGCTTGGCGACGGGCGCAGCCGCTGCTGCAGGGGGGGCCGTCGGCGTTGCCGAAGCAGCCGGCACAGCCGCAGATTTGGCAATTTCTGTAGCTTCTTCCGCAGATTGCAGCTTGATTTCAGATTGATTGTTGTCTGAAATCTTTTGTTCACCAGCGGAAGGTGCTACTTTATTTTCATCAGGGGCTGCCTGGACGGTTGCCACCTGCGCTGCGGCAGGCACAGGCGTGGATGCCGGTGCGGGCGTTTCTGCTGTTTTGGCCGCTGCGGGCTGCGCAGCGACTTGGTGGTGGCGCAGGATGAAGTCCCGCACCTGCGGATAGACCACATTGCGCCAGCGGCTGCCGCTGAAGATGCCGTAGTGACCGGCACCGGCGATTTCCAGGTGCTGGCGGGCATCCTGGGCGATATTGGCGCACAGGTCATGGGCCGCCTGGGTCTGGCCCAGGCCGGAGATGTCGTCCAGCTCGCCCTCGATGGTGAGCAGGGCGGTGGTACGGATGTCCTGCGGGCGCACGCGCTCCAGTTGCCCTTCGGGGTTGCGGATGTCCCAGGTGCCGCGCACCAGGCTGAAGTCCTGGAAGACCACGCGGATGGTTTGCAGGTAGTAGGGCGCATCCAGGTCCAGCACGGCGTTGTATTCGTCGTAGAACTTGCGGTGCTGCTCGGCGCTGGCCTCGTCGCCGCGCGTCAGGCTCTTGAAATAGTCGTAGTGGCTGCTGGTGTGCCGGTCGGGGTTCATCGCCACGAAGCCGGTGTGCTGCAAGAAGCCGGGGTAGACCCTGCGGCCTGCGCCGGGGTAGTTGTCCGGCACGCGGTGAATGACGTTGTTCTCGAACCACTCGAAGCTGCGCTGCATGGCCAGGTTGTTCACCGAGGTGGGCGAGCGCTGGGCGTCGATCGGCCCGCCCATCATGGTCATGGTCAGCGGGGTGGTCTCGCCCCGGCTGGCCATCAGCGAGACGGCGGCCAGCACCGGCACGGTGGGCTGGCACACGCTGATGACGTGGCAGTTGCCGTACCGTGCCTGCAGGTGGCGGATGAATTCCTGCACGTAGTTGATGTAGTCGTCCAGGTGAAATTCCCCTTCGGACTGGGGAATCATGCGGGCGTTTTTCCAGTCGGTGATGTAGACCTTGTGGTCGCCCAGCATGCTGCGCACGGTATCGCGCAGCAGGGTGGCATAGTGGCCGGACAGCGGGGCCACGATCAGCACGGCCGGCTGGGTCAGCAGGGTGTCCAGCGTGGCGGGGTGGTCGGAAAAGCGCTTGAAGCGGCGCAGCTCGCAAAACGGCTTGTCGATTTCCACGCGCTCGCGGATGGTCACGTCCACGCCATTGACCTGCACGGCGGTAATGCCGAACTGGGGTTTTTCGTAATCCTTGGCCAGACGGTAAAACAGGTCGAACGCCGCCACGGTGCGCTGCGTGATGGCCGACTTGGACAGAGGGGTCAGGGGGTTGCTGTAAAGCTTGGCGGTGGCTTGCGCAAAATCTGCAAACGGCTCGAGAAGGGCGCGTTGTGCTTCGTAGATGTGGTACAGCATGAATTTGAAAAAATGTTGCGGTGCAGCAAATATAGCAAGAGCGACTTTTCTCTGGCAAGAGGTATCGCTTTTCTTGACATTTGATTTTTTAAAAGAGATTTTGAAAAGTCTTAGTGCAATAAGGGTGTTTTGCTATCAACTTGCGTCAGGCCGAGTGTTGGCGATTTGCGAAACTTCCTGCGCAGAAAAGTCTTTCAAACGATGATTGCTCCAGGTCTGGCGCCAATGGCGGGCGCCGGGCAGGCCGTGGCGCAGGCCCAGCATGTGCCGCGCAATGGCGTACCAGTGCGTGCCGTGCGCGGCGGCTTCGCGCTGCATGTAGGCGACCATCTGCGCCTCCACCTCCTGGTGGGTCAGGGTGAAGGGCGCTGCGCCGAAGAACTGCGCATCCCACCGGGTCAGCCACCAGGGGTTGTGGTACGCCTCGCGCCCCACCATGACCCCATCGACCCGGGCGAGCTGCTCGGCCACGGTGGCGCTGTCCCTGATGCCGCCGTTGATGGCAATCGTCAGGTGCGGAAAATCCTGCTTGAGCCGTGCCACCACGCCGTAGCGCAGCGGTGGAATGTCGCGGTTTTCCTTGGGGGACAGGCCCTTGAGCCAGGCATTGCGGGCATGAACGATGAACACACCGCAGCCTGCCTCGGCCACCGTGCCGACGAAGTCGCGCACAAAGGCATAGCTTTCTTCCTGGTCGATGCCGATGCGGTGCTTGACGGTGACGGGGATGTCCACCGCATCGCGCATGGCCCGGACGCCATCGGCCACCAGATTCGGCTCGCGCATCAGGCAGGCGCCGAAAGCGCCGCGCTGCACACGCTCGCTGGGGCAGCCGCAGTTCAGGTTGATCTCGTCATAACCCCAGTCCTGTCCCAGCCGCGCCGCGCGGGCCAGATCGACCGGTTCGCTGCCGCCCAGTTGCAAAGCCACCGGGTGTTCCTCGACGTTGAAACGCAAATGCCGCGCCACGTCGCCATGCAGCAGCGCCCCGGTCGTCACCATCTCGGTATACAGCAGCGCCCGGCGCGAAAGCAGGCGGTGCAGGTATCGGCAATGCCGATCACTCCAATCGAGCATCGGCGCCACCGAAAGCCGCCAGGGCGAGTGCGATGCAGCGGCGGTCATGGATTGGTGTTCCAGCGGGTTTTGAAGTCGAACTCCAGCCGTTCGCAGTCTTCCTTGCCTTTGAAGTGAAGCGGCTTGTCGTCGTCGGGCTTGCGCTGCAACTCTTTCCAGCACTGGCGGATGGTTTCGCGCTCCACCCATTGCGCCTCGGTGTCGGGCGAGGCGGTAAACAGCACTTTGCTGACCAGCATCAGGATGGCAAAGAAACCGACCGGCAGGCCGATGGCCCAGCGTACTACGTTGATTTTCGAGGGGTCTTTTTCGGCAGGTGCGTTCATGGTGATCAAGCCCAATGCAAAAAGCCTGCTTCGGCAAAGCAGGCTTCAGGGAAGTGAATTATTTCAAGGTGCCAAGGAATAGTTGGCCTGTCCGGAAGCCGTCAGGCCAGGGGCGGTTGCCACACGGCGAGCGCCATTGAAACGGGTACGCCAGTACCGGGTATCCATGCTTTCGATTCGCACGCTGGCGCCGGAACGTGGGGAATGGATGAACTTGCCTTCTCCGAGGTAAATACCGACGTGGCTGAACGTTCTGCGCATCGTGTTGAAGAACACCAGGTCGCCTGGGCGCAACTCGTTTTTCTCGATCTTGGTGGTGGCTTTGGCCTGGTCGCGGGCCACCCGGGGCAGCACCAGACCCAGGGCCTGGGCGTAGACGTTGCGCACAAAGCCGCTGCAGTCAAAACCGGATGCGGCGTTGCTGCCACCACGGCGGTAGGGGGCACCGATCAGCCCCATGGCGGTACTGATGAGCTGCCCGGTGCGGTTGGCAACGGCTTCGCCCGCATGGGTGATTTCCGGCAGCCAGTCGTGTTTGGCGGCCACGTTGGGGGTGGTGCCTGCCGGCATGGCAGCGAACGATTCTGCGGCGATATCCAGATCCAGCGTCAACGGCGCCGTCATCGGGGCGAAGGTGTCTTCCAGCGCGTAGGAAAAGGACTGCACCAGGGTGGCGTTCTCGGCGACCGGGGCGGTTTGTGCCTGGGTGGCGCAGCTGGCAAACAGCGTCAGAGCAAAAAGGCATCGGAAAAAAGGCATCCGGCAAGGTTACCACGTTTGTTTTTCGTAGCGCAGGCCTTGAAGGCCTGAAAAACGGTAAAAATGCCCGCTTTCCCCGTGCCCGATTGGGTCGAGGTGCGGGCTGTGAATAGGGCGTTTGAAGGAGATGCGCAATGCTGTTGGATGTCGATGAATGCCAGTTGGTGCTGGTCGATTACCAGGAAAAATTGATGCCGGCGATGCTCGGCGGCGAGCAGGTCGTGGCCAACGCCTTGAAGTTGGCCCAGGCCGCGCGTTGGCTGGCGGTGCCGGTATGGGCCACCGAGCAGAATCCGCAGAAGCTGGGCGGCAACGTTCCGGCGCTGGCAGCGCTGGCCGACAAAACACTGCACAAGATGAGCTTCAGCGCTGCAACGCCAGAGCTGTTGAACGCCTTGCGCCCCCCGGCGCGTGCCGCATCGGGCAATGCACGCAGCCTGCCCAAGCATTTGCGCAAGCCCCAGGAGGCCGAGCCCGAGCGCCCCACCATCGTGCTGGCGGGCTGTGAAACCCATGTGTGCTTATTGCAAACGGCGCTGGATTTATTGACCGAAGAAATGGATGTCTGGGTGGTCACCGATGCGTGCAGTTCCCGCACCGAGCGCAACCGCGATGCCGCATTCGACCGTTTGGCTGGTGCCGGTGCCGAGCTGGTGACAACCGAAATGGTGCTGTTCGAATGGCTGCGTGATTGCGAGCATCCGCAGTTTCGCGAGATCCTTCAATTGATTAAGTGATGGCTTAGAACCTGTTCACGCCCGCAAGGCAACCCAAAGCCGCACTCGTCGTTGCGCACCTTTCTTAGATCGTAAACACGTTCTTACGGCGCCAGGCGTTCGCGCCGCCAGGCCCCGGCGTCATCGGCAAGGTAGCGCAGCCGGTCGTGCAGGCGGCTTTTGCGGCCTTGCCAGAACTCCCACTGCTGCGGCACCAGCCGGTAGCCGCCCCAGTGCGGGGGGCGCGGCGGGTTGAGCAGAAACTGGGCGCCGTACCTGGCGGCGTTGGTCACCAGCACGCTGCGGCTGGCGATCACCTGGCTTTGCGGGCTGGCCCAGGCGCCGATGCGCGAATCCAGTGGGCGGCTGTGGAAGTAGGCGTCGCTTTCTTCGGCGCTGACTTTTTCGACCCGGCCTTCGATGCGCACCACCCGCTCCAACTCCACCCAGTGAAACTGTAGTGCTGCAAACGGCACGGCAGTCAGCTCCTGGGCCTTGCGGCTCTGGTAATTGGTGTACCAGACGATGCCGCGCTCGTCATAGCCCTTGATCAGTACCACCCGTGTGCTGGGGCGCAGGTCGCCACTGACGGTGGCCAGCGTCATCGCATTCGGGTCGGGGAGTTCGGCGTTGATGGCTTCTTGCAGCCATTGCTCGAAAAGTGCGAGGGGATTGCCGGGGGCGCTGGATTCGTTGAGCTGCGCACGGCCATAGCTTTTGCGCAACTGGGCGATGGTATGGGGTAGGTCGGACATAAGAGTGGGCAAAGGAGAGGCCGCCCGATGTATGGGCGGCGCGTCGATTGTGCCACCAGGGTGGGTCACTACAATGGCGCTGCGCGGGCGTCGGCCTGGAGCCGTCCGGCAGGCTCTTGCTGCGCCTGATTCCATTTTTATTTCAAGGAGTTCCTTTATGTCCCGTGCGACAGACGACGATGATCAGCAACGCTTTGCGCTGGGTCTGGTGTTTACTTTGGTAGCCGTTGTGGTGGCCAGCGTGGTGGGTTTTGCCGCCTACCGCAGCACCGGCCCGTCTGCCGCAGGTGCGGATGCCGCCGCAGCCATGGCCGTGGCCCCGGCACCCGCAGAGCCGGCGGCCCTGGCGCCTGCTGCCGTGGTGTTGACCGAGCAGGCCGCCGTGCGGGTCGATGGCAATGTCGTCAAGTTCTTTTTTGCCACGGGCAAGACCGAAGTTGCCGCAGGTGCGCACGATGCGCTGGTCGATGTCGTCGAAGGGGCCAAGGCGGGCAAGCGCGTACAGATTTCGGGTTTCCATGATGCGACGGGCGATGCCGCAGTGAATGCCGATCTGGCCAAGCGCCGCGCCCAGGCGGTGCGCGATGCCTTGCAGGGGCTGGGCGTGGCAGAAGCCCAGATCGAACTGGCCAAGCCTGCGCAAACCCTGGCCAGCGGCAGCAACGACGAAGCCCGCCGCGTGGAAGTCTTTCTGCTCGACTGACCGTTCGGCTGTGCTTTTTGCCGAGTGAAAAAAGGCCGCTTGCCCAGTATGCAAGCGGCCTTTTGCGTTTTTGCATGGCTGGTGCACGCCAGCCATGCAGGGGCATCAACGGTCGAAATCTTCCTCGTGCAGCTGGGGGGCCGCGCGGCGAAAGCCCTTGGTCAGCCAGCCCAGGTAAATCAGCCCGACGGCAGCCCAGGAGATACCGGCCTTGAGCGAGGTTTCCTCCACTTCCAGCCACAGGGCGCCGATCGAGGCAAAGCCCAGCAGCGGCATGACGAAGAACTGCCAGATGTCCCGGGGCGTTTTCAACCGGCCATCGCGAAAGCCGTAGCTGCTGATGACCGACAGGTTCACGAAGCTGAACGCCGTCAGGGCACCGAAGCTGATCAGGGCGACGACGAACTCCAGGCTCAGGAAACCGGCGGTCAGGCACACCGCGCCGGCCAGCCAGATGTTGTAGGAAGGGGTGTAGCCCTTGGCCGAAATGTGGCCGAAGAAGCGTTTGGGCAGCACGCCGTCACGGCCCATGACGTACATCAGGCGCGAGACGCCCGCATGGGCGGCAATACCCGAGGCCATGACCGTCACGATGGCGAAACTCAGCACCACCGACTGGAACAATGCGCCGCCAACCAGCAGCAGGATTTCCGGCTGGGTTTCGTCCACCAGCTTGAAGTACTGGGCCGGGTCGCCGGGGAAGAACAGTTGCAGGAAATAGGTGCTGAAAATGAACAGCAGGCCGGAGATCAGCGCCGTCAGGAACATGGCCTTGGGCAGCGTCTTCTTGGTGTCCTTGGTTTCTTCGGCCAGGGAGCTGAGGGAGTCGAAACCGGTGAAGGAGAAGCACAGAATCGTCGCCCCGGTCACCAGTGCGCCCACCTGGGTTTTTTCACTCCAGAACGGGTTGAAGCTCCACAGCCCGTCCGCGCCCTGGCCGGCAATCGCGCCCAGGGCGTTTTGCCCGGCAGCGAGCTTTTCGTAGATCAGGAAGGTGAAGATGCCGATGATCAGAATCTGCAACACCACGATCAGGCTGTTGAAGTTGGCCACGAAGCGGATGCCGCGCAGGTTCACGCCCACCATGAACAGGGTCAGCCCGATGATCCAGACCCAGTGGTTCACCTCGGGGAACATGTCCGTCAGGTAAATACGCGCCAGCAGGATATTGACCATCGGCGAGAGCAGGTAATCCAGCAGCGACGACCAGCCCACCATGAACCCAGCGTTGGGGTGGATGGACTTTTGCACGTAGGTGTAGGCCGACCCGGACGAGGGGTACTTGCGGATCATGTGCCCGTAGCTGATCGACGTGAGCAAGACCGCGCCCAGGGCGAACATGTAAGCGGTGGGAACGTGCTGAAGGCTGTCGCGCGACACCATGCCGAAGGTGTCCAGCAAGGTCATGGGCTGGATATAGGCCAGGCCGATCATGATGACCTGCCACATGACCAGGGTTTTTTGCAAGCGGGCGACGGCGTGGGGAGGGTGCGAGGGGCTCACGGCAGTGCTTTCCTGACGGGTTAGAACAAGGGGGGCTTGGCGCCGGGACGGTGGGAAGCCGGGCAGGCAAAGTGCGTGGCGTGATCGATGGTGTGCGGGGCGGGGCGCTGGGGCATGGGAATCCTGCAAGCAAACACCCTGCTTGCGTGGGCAGAGCAGGGTGGTGGGGTTTTTGGAAAAAAGCGCCGGATTCTACACAGCCGCTGCCATTGGCCCGGGCTGCCAGGTATTGCAGCAATCTTTATTCAAAAATGGAATAAACAAAAAAAAATATATTGTTTTGAGTTTTAAGTACGGATTTGCACAATCGTCGCATTCATAACACTTCAGGGATGCCTGCGATGCTCTCCACCACTGTGAAATCTGTTGTTTTGGCGGCCGCCTTGGCCATCGGCGGTACGGCCCTGGCGCAGGACAAGCTTCTGAACGTCTCCTACGACGTGGCGCGGGAGTTCTACAAGGACTACAACGCCGCCTTCGTCGCCCATTACAAGAAGACCACCGGCAAGGACGTGAAGATCGACCAGTCCCACGCCGGCTCCAGCGCCCAGGCCCGTGCCGTCAATGACGGGCTGGAGGCCGACGTGGTCACCTTCAACACCACCACCGACGTGCAATTCCTGGCCGACAACGGCGTGGTCGCCAAGGACTGGGCCAGCCAGTTCCCGCACTCGGCAGCGCCTACGGCCTCGACCATGCTGTTCCTGGTGCGCAACGGCAACCCCAAGAACATCAAGGACTGGGAAGACCTGACCCGCCCGGACGTGAAAGTCGTCGTCGTGAACCCGAAAACCGGCGGCAATGGCCGTTATGCCTACCTGGGCGCCTGGGGCAGCGTGCGTGAAAAGGGCGGCAGCGATGCCGATGCGGCCGATTTCATCGCCAAGCTCTACAAGAACGTGCCCGTGCTGGCCAAGGGCGGGCGCGATGCCACGGCCACTTTCCTGCAACGCAACATCGGCGACGTGCTGATCACCTTTGAATCGGAAGTGGTGTCGGTCGAGCGCGAGTTCGGCAAGGGCAAGGTCGATGCCGTCTACCCCTCGGCCAGCATCATTGCCGAGAACCCCGTTGCCGTGGTGCAGCGCACCGTGGCCAAGCGCGGCTCGGGTGCGCTGGCCAAAGCCTATCTGGACTACCTGTATTCCGACGAGGCCCAGGAAATCGCCGCCAAGCACGCCATCCGCCCCCGCTCCGAAGCCGTGCTGAAAAAGCACCAGGACCAGTTCAAGCCCATCCAGCAGTTTGCCGTGAGCAAGTATTTCGGCTCCCTGGCCGAAGCGCAGAAGGTGCATTTCAACGACGGCGGTCAGTTCGACAAGCTGTACCAGGGCGCCAAGTAAGCAAGGGCTGGCAATGACTTCCATGGTGCTCGGCGCGACCGCCGACCGCAGCCCGCGCAAAGGCCCGGGCCGGGTGCTGCCCGGCTTTGGCCTGAGCCTGGGCTACACCCTGTTCTACCTCAGCGTGATCGTGCTGATTCCGCTGCTGGCGCTGTTCCTGAAAACCTTCACCATGACCTGGCCGGACTTCGTCTCTGCCGTCACGGCCCCGCGTGTGCTGGCGGCGTACAAGCTCTCGCTCGGCGCGTCGCTGCTGGCGGCCAGCGTCAATCTGGTGTTCGGCCTGCTCATCGCCTGGGTGCTGGTGCGTTACGAATTTCCGGCGAAAAAGCTGGTCGATGCCCTGGTCGATCTGCCCTTTGCCCTGCCCACGGCAGTGGCCGGCATTTCGCTGACGGCGCTGCTGGCCGGCAACGGCTGGGTCGGCCAGTACCTGGAGCCGCTGGGCATCCAGCTGGCCTTTCAGCCCGGCGGGATCGTGATTGCGCTGATCTTCATCGGACTGCCCTTCGTGGTGCGCACGGTGCAGCCGGTGTTGCAGGACTTTGAAAAAGAGCTGGAAGAAGCCGCCACCAGCCTGGGCGCCAGCCGCTGGCAGATTTTCAAGCTGGTCATCCTGCCCAGCATCACCCCCGCGCTGCTCACCGGCTTTGCCATGGCCTTTGCGCGGGCGCTGGGCGAATACGGCTCGGTCATCTTCATCGCCGGGAACATGCCCATGGTTTCGGAAATTACGCCTCTCATCATCATCGGCAAGCTGGAGCAGTACGACGTGCCCGGCGCGACGGCCGTGGCCGTCGTCATGCTGGGGATTTCGTTCGTGATGCTGCTGGTCATCAATCTGCTGCAAGCCTGGCAGCGCCGCCGTGCGGGGATGCAAGCATGAGTGCCCCATCTACTACCGACAACCGCCGTGCCCAGGCGGGCACGACCGAGGCGGCCTGGATACGCTGGCTGCTGATCGGCCTGAGCCTGGCCTTTTTGCTGCTGTTCCTGGTGCTGCCCCTGGCCGCCGTCTTTACCGAGGCGCTGCGCCAGGGCTGGGACGCCTACCTGGACGGCCTGCGCGAACCCGATGCCTGGTCGGCCATCAAGCTGACCCTGCTCACGGCCATCATCGCCGTGCCGCTGAACCTGGTGTTCGGCGTGGCGGCGGCGTGGTGCATTGCCAAGTTCGAGTTTCGCGGCAAGGCCTTCCTCGTCACCCTGATCGACCTGCCGTTTTCCATCTCGCCCGTCGTGGCCGGCCTGATGTACGTGCTGGTGTTCGGGGCCAACGGCTGGTTCGGCGGCTGGCTGGCGGCGCACGACATCAAGATCATCTTCGCCGTGCCGGGCATCGTGCTGGCCACCGTGTTCGTCACCTTCCCCTTCATCGCCCGCGAGCTGATTCCGCTCATGCAGGCACAGGGCAACGACGAGGAGCAGGCCGCCGTGGTGCTGGGCGCCAACGGCTGGCAGACCTTCTGGTACGTCACCCTGCCCAACATCAAATGGGGGCTGGTGTACGGCGTGATTCTGTGCAATGCCCGGGCGATGGGGGAGTTTGGCGCGGTCTCCGTCGTCAGCGGCCACATCCGGGGGCAAACCAACACCATCCCGCTGCACGTGGAGATTCTCTACAACGAGTACCAGTCCGTCGCTGCCTTTGCCGCCGCATCGCTGCTGGCGCTGCTGGCCCTGGTCACGCTGGTCATCAAGACCGTGGCCGAATGGAAGGCCGAGCAGCAGCTGAAGGCCGCCGCGCAATTGCCGCCGGAACGGCCAGCTACCATTGAAGTAGCTGCTACCGCTGGTATTTAAACGTTTTCATATATAAAACAACCTAAGTTTGTTGATTTACAAGCGGTAAAAGCTATTAAAAATGAGTATTGAAATACGCAATATCGACAAGCGCTTCGGCAATTTCCACGCCCTGCGCAATGTGAACCTGGATATCGCCTCCGGCGAGCTGGTCGCGCTGCTGGGGCCGTCGGGCTGCGGCAAGACCACGCTGCTGCGCATCATCGCCGGGCTGGAAGCGCCGGACAGCGGCAGCATCCACTTCAGCGGCCAGGACACCACCGGCGTGCATGTGCGCGAACGCGGCGTGGGCTTCGTGTTCCAGCACTACGCCCTGTTCAAGCACATGAGCGTGTTCGACAACGTCGCCTTCGGCCTGCGCATGAAGCCGAAAAAAGAGCGCCCCAGCGAAGCGCAGATTCGCGCCAAGGTGATGGAGCTGCTCTCGCTGGTGCAGCTCGAATGGGTGGCCGAGCGCTTTCCGGCCCAGCTCTCCGGCGGCCAGCGCCAGCGCATCGCCCTGGCCCGCGCCCTGGCCGTGCAGCCGCAGGTGCTGCTGCTGGACGAACCCTTCGGCGCACTGGACGCCAAGGTGCGCAAGGAGCTGCGCCGCTGGCTGCGCCGCCTGCACGACGAGTTGCACGTCACCAGCATCTTCGTCACCCACGACCAGGAAGAGGCGCTGGAAGTGGCCGACCGCGTGGTCGTCATCAACCAGGGCCAGATCGAGCAGGTCGGCACCCCGCAGGAAGTGTGGGACAACCCGGCCAGCCCCTTCGTCTACGGCTTCCTGGGCGACGTGAATTTGTTCCAGGGCCGCGCCCACGACGGCAGCGTCAAGTTCGACACCGGGCTGGAGCTGACCAGCGCCGAAGCCCAGGGCGCCAACGACGCCCAGGCCTGGGCCTACATCCGCCCGCACGAGCTGGACGTGGCCCGCCCCGTGCCCGGCCACACCGATGCACCCGGCGGGCTGCGTGCGCAGCTGGACCGCGCCATCGTCGTCGGCCCCGTCGCCCGGCTGGAACTTATTGCGCAGGATGCGCCCGAAGTGACCCACAATCGCGCTTCGGAAAAGCTCATCGAAGCGCACATTTCCGCCCACCAGTTCCACACCCTGGGGTTGCGCGAAGGGGAGACGCTGATCGTCACCCCGCGCCGCGCCAAGGTCTTTGTCGATCAAGGGGCTGGGATTTAATCGGCCTTGCAGACCTTGGAACGTAAACACGTTCTTAGGCGGGCTGCAGGGCAGCTTTCATGCAAGGACTTTTATGCAGTGGATTTTTACGGCCCCGCGCCGCGCCCTGGCACTGGTCAGCGCCATCTGTGTTGCCATGCTGGCCTTCGGCCTGTACCTGCAGCACGCCGTGGGGCTGGACCCCTGCCCGATGTGCATCGTGCAGCGCTATGCCCTGGTCGGCGTTGCCATCACCACCGGGCTGGCCAGCCTGAAGCCGCAAACGCTCTGGATCAAACTCTGGAGCCTGCTGGCCCTGCTGCTGGCCGGATTTGGCGCGTTTACAGCCGCCCGCCAAAGCTGGCTGCAGTGGAACCCGCCGGAGTTCGCCACCTGCGGGCGCGACTTTTACGGCATCGTTGAAAACTACTCCTTCAGCCGCGCATTGCCGATGATCTTCCGGGGCTCGGGCGACTGCTCTGCGGTGGACTGGACCTTTCTGGGCGGCACCATCGCCAACTGGTCGTTCCTGTGGTTCAGTGCCTTTGCCTTGTTCCTGCTGGCGCTGCTGGTGCGCCGCAGCCGTGCCTGATTGGCGTCGATGCCGCGCTACATCCTGTTCCACAAACCCTACGGGGTGCTGTCGCAATTCACCCCGGAAGACGGCGCACGCAGCCTGGCCGAATTTGGCCTGCCCGGCGGACTTTATCCCGCAGGCCGCCTGGATAAAGACTCCGAAGGGCTGCTGCTCCTGACCGACGATGGCCCGCTGATCGCGCAATTGCTGAATCCCCGCAACGCCAAGCCCAAAACCTACTGGGCCCTGGTCGAGCGCGTGCCCGATGCCGCTGCCTTGCAACGCCTGCGCAGCGGCCTGCGCATCGAGGACTACCAAACCCGGCCCTGCCAGGCGCACATCCTTACGCCCCAGCCCGAGGTGGCCCCGCGCGATCCGCCCGTGCGTGTGCGCAAGACGGTGCCGGACGTATGGCTGGAAATCACCGTGGTCGAAGGCAAAAATCGCCAGGTGCGCAAAATGACCGCCGCCATCGGTCACCCCACGCTGCGGCTGGTGCGTCGCAGCATCGCCAACCTGGCATTGGGCGATCTGCCCCCCGGCCAGTGGCGCGAAATTGCCCGCGCCGACATTGCCTGGGGCCAGGCCGTGCAAGGGCGTGCTGTGCAAAAAAAGCCACATTCGGCACAGTGGCGTCGGTAAAAACCCGGGGCAGCACGGCACAATGCCGACTTTCTTTCTGGAAGGCGGTACCCGATGAAGAAGTGGATGGCGTGTTTGCTGGCCGGCGTGTGTTCTGTCGCCTCGGCGGATTTGGTCTTTAAAAATGTTCCTCAGGACTTGGAAGTCCCCCTGCAAGGCCATGCCCTGACCCTGGCCGAAAAGGACGCGCAGGGCGTGCTGCAACTGCACAGCAGCAAGCCGGTGATTTCCGAGCTGGAATACAACAACTTCGTCATGCACGGCATCTGCTCCCACCAGTGGCGCAACCCGGCACGCTTTGCATCGTGGAACCTGTCCACGGTGCAGCTGTGGGCAGCCGACGGGCAGAAAGGCTATGCCTTCGATGCCAGCGGCGACGTCTGCGAGCAACTGGGCAAGTTCGGCCAGCCCGGACAGAACTACCGCAAGCTGGTGGCCGAGCGCACCACCGTGTGTCAGCAAGGGCAGTGCGGCAAGTGAACGCTCTCCAGGCAAGGGCACTTTGCAGAAATAAAACAAGGTTATAATCGGCGGTTTTCGTGCTTTTGGTACTTGGCCTTCTGATTGTGCTGGTGCGCTGTCAGCTTCTTGCTTGCATTGAATACACAAGACTGCTTCCAGTTGCTGTGTGCAAGGCTCCCCGTCAAGGCACCCATTCCTGATTCAAGAGATTTGCACACATGGCAAAAGAAGAACTGATTGAAATGCAAGGGCAGGTCACCGAAGTGCTGCCCGATTCGCGCTTTCGCGTCACCCTGGACAACGGGCACCAGCTCATCGCCTACACCGGCGGCAAAATGCGCAAGCACCACATCCGCATCCTGGCCGGCGACAAGGTCTCGCTGGAAATGTCCCCCTACGACCTGTCCAAGGGCCGGATCACTTTCCGCCACCTGGCTGGCCGGGGCCCCGGGCCAGCCAGCCGCTAAGACATCGGCGCTTTCCTTGCAAAACCTCAACCCTGTGTTGAGGTTTTTTTATGGAACAAACATGGCCAAGGTATTTACCTTTTGTTTCAGTGGATTACACTTCGACGCAACATAAACTGTTTAACGTCTGGTCTCATGTCTTTTTGGCCTCGAACGCTCAAGCGTAAAACAATCTGGGGGGTGGTGCTGGTTGCTTTGCTGGCAGTCGGTAATGTGGTGACCCTCCAGCTTATGCTTCGTCGCTCGGACGACATTGGTGCCACGGTGAATCTGGCTGGAAAGATCCGGATGCTCAGCCAGCGTATTGCGCTGGAGACTTTTGCCGAGTATCTGGCGCCTGGTGGCAATTGGCCGCATATCGTGTCGCGATATGCCAGCTTTGAAGAAACCTATACGGCGCTGCGTTCGGGAGGAACGGCCTACGGGTTAACCGTGCGTCCCGTGAGCCCGGCCTTGCAGCCCGCGCTGGAGCAATTGCATACGTCGTGGCAGCGCTTTCAAGATACGCTCAATGCCGCCTATGCAGAAATGCCGGGAGCTGCCCCGATTGAACATGCCCGGGTGCTGGAGATTATGGCCGCCAGCGACCACCTGTGGGCCCAATCCGAAAATCTGCTCAATCAACTGGTGGATTTTTCCAACCGCGTCCAGCAACGTGCCTTATGGGTCAGTCTGGTGCTGTTCTGGCTGGATATATTGCTGCTTTTGCTCGGTTATTTCCTGATCAAATCCCGGATACTCAATCCCATACAAGTGCTTTCCAATCAATGCACGGAAATGGCGGCAGGAAACTACAGCATACGATCGTCGATAAAAATAAACGATGAGCTGGGGCAATTGGGAGGGGTGCTGAATAAATCGGCAGCGCATATCGAACAGCTTCTGCTGGACATCGCCAAGGAGCGCAGTGCCGTGGCCCAGGTGCAGGCCATGTTCAATGGCCTGGCCGACAACGAGGTATCGGGCATTTATATGATTTCGCCCCGGATGGAGCTGATTTATGCCAGTCAGCAACTGGCAAAAATGCTGGGTTATCCGAGGGAGGTTCTGATGGGAAATTTCCCGCTGGAGCAGATGTTTGCCCCTGCATGTATGGGCAACGTGCGCGAAAGGGTGCTGGCCCGACTGGAAGGGCGGGTACGTTCCTCGCGGTATGAATCGATTGCAGTGCGTGCGGATGGATCGCAGTTTGAAGTCGAGGTGTTTGGTTCCGCAATGGAATACCAGGGGCGCACGGCCATTATTGGAATGCTGATCGATATCAGCACCCGCAAGCGTTCGGAGGCATCCATGCGCCGCGCGGCCTTGGTCTATGCCTATACCAGCGAAGCCATGGTGGTGACCGATCCGCATGGCGTGGTCCTGGACATCAATCCGGCTTTTTCCGAAATTACCGGCTATGCCGCCAATGAAATTATTGGGCGGCGCCTGAACGTACTCAGTTCTGGCCGGCACGATAGGGAGTTCTATCGTGCCATGTGGAACGATCTTCGTACCAAGGGAGGCTGGTCGGGTGATATTTACAATATCAGAAAAAATGGCGAAGAATTTATCGAGCGGCTGACCATTACCACTTCTTATAATGAAGACGGAGCGGTCGAAAATTATATCGGCCTGTTCACCGACGTCACCAGGTTGCGCCAGCGGGAGGCTGTAATCTGGCGCCAGGCCCACTATGATCATTTGACCCAGTTGCCGAATCGGCAAATGTTCCAGGAAAACCTGCTCTGTGCCATCGAGGAATCTCGCCGCAGGGAAAAAGTCTTTGCGCTGGTCTTTCTGGACCTCGATTTTTTCAAGGAAGTGAATGACACTTTCGGGCATGACGAAGGGGACGAGTTGCTGCGCCAGGTGGCGGCACGCCTGCAATCATGCGTGCGCAGCACGGATCTGGTGGCCCGGTTGGGTGGGGATGAATTTGTTCTTATTCTGCACGATACAAAAAGCCAGGAAGATATTTTTAATGTGTGCCATAAGGTATTGGATTTGATTGCCAAGCCTTATCGTCTGGCGAACAATACCGTCAATATCTCGGTCAGCGCAGGGGTTACTTTTTATCCCCAGGATGGGCAGGATGGTGTCAGCCTGCTCAAGCACGCAGATTTGGCAATGTATGCAGCCAAGGAAAAAGGACGGAATCAGTTTTCCGTCTTCGATCCGAGCATGGAAGAGGAAGCACAAAGCCGACGTCTGATGCTGCGTGATTTGCAAAAAGGCCTGGATAAGCAGGAATTTTTACTTTATTACCAGCCGATTGTTGCCATGCAGACCGGGCGAACGGTCAAGGCGGAAGCGTTGATCCGCTGGGACCAGCCTGTGCGCGGGCGCGTCAATCCCGGGGACTTTATTCCGCTGGCAGAAGAATCGGGCCTGATCGTGCCATTGGGAGAGTGGATCTTCAAGGAAGCCGCCCAGCAAGTGACGGCCTGGCGCAAGAGTTTTTCGCCTGATTTTGTCTTGAGTGTCAATGTTTCCCCGGTCCAATTGCTCAGTACCGAGCTGGATTGTTCCGCTTGGCTGAAGAATATCAAAGCGCTTGAAATACCGCCCAGCGCCTTGATAATGGAAATTACGGAGCGTATGCTGCTCGAATCGGATAAAGCCAGCGATGAGAAAATAACCGAACTGCAGGCAGCCGGGGTTCAGCTGGCACTGGATGATTTTGGAACCGGCTATTCTTCATTGTCGTACCTGAAACGGTTCAGCATTGACTACATCAAAATCGACCGCAGCTTCGTCTGCAACCTGCACCGCGATTCTGAGGATGTGGCGCTGTGCCAGGCCATTATCGTGATGGCCCATCAATTGGACATCCAGGTGGTTGCCGAAGGGGTGGAAACGCAGGAGCAGCACAATATATTGCTGGAAGCCGGATGCGATTTTGGGCAAGGCTATTGGTACTGCAAGCCGGTGACGGCAGCAGAGCTGACCCAGCGCCTGCAGAAAGAGTGTGAGCAGTCCTAAAATGGACACTAAAAAGTGGTTATAATGGACAGCTTAGTCGGAGCGTAGCGCAGCCTGGTAGCGCATCTGCTTTGGGAGCAGAGGGTCGCGAGTTCGAATCCCGCCGCTCCGACCATAAAAATCAAGGGCTTGCATCGTTTCGGTGCAAGCCCTTTTGTTTTTCCGATGCGTGGCACCCTATCCATGCTCTTTAGCGGTTCCGAAATTCCGAAGGGGACATGCCCGCGTAGGCCTTGAAAGCACGGCTGAAGTGGGCGCTGTTGTTGAAGCCGCAGGCCATGGCGATGTCGGTGATCGTGTGCTGGGCCAGTTCGGGCTGGCGCAGTTCGCGCATGACCAGTTGCAAGCGGCTGTGCTGGATGAATGCGCCCAGGCTGGTGTCTTGCCCGGCAAAGCCGTTGTGGACGTGGCGCTTGCTGCAGTTGAGGGCGGTGGCAATGGCCTCCACCGACAGGCCGGGGTCACGCAGGTGCGTGGCCACATACGCACAGATGCGATCGTGCAAGGCCTGGCGCTGGGTGCGGGCCGTGCCTTTGCCAGCCAGTTCCTGCAGAGACAGGTGGACCATTTCCACCAGCAGTTCGCCCGCGCGGTGGGCCAGGGGGGCGGACATGGTGCCCAGCTCCTGGTAGGTGCTGCGCATGGTTTCCAGCGCGATGCGGGCAATGCCGCTGCTGCCGCCGATGTTGCGCCCCATCAGCCCCTCCGGGTTCAGGCCGCGCTGCACGATGCTGCGCCGGGGCAGCATCAGGATCAGGTGTTCGGTGTGCTGGGGATTGGCCACCTCGTAGGGATGCGAAGTGTCGTAAATCACCCAGCTGCCATTGCTGGCGCTGGCCTGCTGCCCGTTCTGATGCACCTGGGCGGTGCCAGACCAGGGGGCCACGATTTTGAGGTAAGCCTCTTCGCTGTCGCGCAGGCGGTGGCTGTCGCGCACGACGCGGTGGCGCCCGGCATCGAGTCGCGTGAGGACGACCTCGCCGGCCGAGGCGACGTACAGATGGCCGTCGAACCGGGTATCGCCGTACAGGTCGGTTTGCAGCCCGTTGAACAGCTGCGCCATCCAGTCACGCCACGCAGGCGCGGTGTCCTGCTGCGGTATGCCATCGGTACTCAGTACACGCGCTGTGCTCATAGCTTGTCTCCTCATGCCTGCGGTCATTGCCGAGGCCCGCATTATCAGCACTTGCCCGGCAAGCGTGCCTCGGAACGCACCCAGCCAGGGCGGACTACTAGGGAAAGCCCTTGATCGCTTGCATGATTCATCAAGTGATTTATGCACGCTGTGCACAGCGTGACAAAGGGGCAGTTTTTATCATCCGCCCATCCCTAGCCGAAAAATTCACTCGATGGCAAGGCGATATGTCAAAAGTTTGCTGAAAAGCACTTGGGATGGCGGTTTTTTTCGATCTGTATCAAAAAAACCGGGCCATGCCTTTCCAGGCCGACCGCCTGTCGTTATCCCAGAGAACCAAGGAGAGACTTCCATGATTGAACAACCCATGCTGATTGGCGGGCAGGTTGCACAAGCCAGCAATGGCGCAAGCTTCGAGCGCAGGAATCCGCTGGATGGCAGCGTGGCCACCCGTGCACCGGCGGCGACGGCTGCCGATGCCGTGCGGGCCGTCGAGGCGGCCCAGGCCGCTTTCCCCGCGTGGGCTGCCGTGGGCCCCACGCAGCGGCGCCAGATGCTGATGAAAGCGTCCCAGGCCCTGGCGGCCAAGGCCGATGCCTTTGCTGCTGCCATGGCGGCAGAAACGGGGGCATCGGGTATCTGGGCCGGCTTTAACGTGCACCTGTCCGCCAACATGCTGCTGGAAGCGGCGGCGCTGACCACGCAGATCAACGGCCAGGTCATCCCTTCGGACGTGCCGGGCAGCATGGCCATGGCCGTGCGCCAGCCCGCCGGTGTGGTGCTGGGCATTGCGCCGTGGAATGCGCCCGTCATCCTGGCCACCCGGGCCATTGCCACGCCGCTGGCCTGCGGCAATACCGTGGTACTCAAGGGCTCGGAACTGTGCCCGGCCACCCACGGCCTGATCATCGAAGCCTTGCAGGAAGGCGGGCTGCCCCCGGGCGTGGTGAACTTCGTCACCAACGCCCCCGAGGATGCCGGCACCGTGGTGGAAGCCATGGTGGCGCACCCGGCGGTGCGCCGCGTGAACTTCACCGGCTCCACCCGCGTGGGCCGCATCATCGGCCAGACCTGCGCCAAGTACCTCAAGCCGGCGATTCTGGAACTGGGCGGCAAGGCGCCGTTCCTGGTGCTGGACGATGCCGACATCGATGCCGCCGTGGCCGGTTGCACCTTTGGCGCGTTTGCCAACTCGGGGCAGATCTGCATGTCCACCGAGCGCATCATCGTCGATGAGGCCGTGGCCGAAGAATTTCTGGCCAAGCTGGTGGCACGCGCCACCACGCTGCCGCTGGGCGACCCGCGCCAGGGGCCGGTGGTGCTGGGGTCGGTGGTGGACATGACCACCGTTGCCCGCGTCAACGAACTGATCGACGATGCCGTGGCCAAGGGCGCAAAGCTGCTGTGCGGCGGCAAGGCCAGCGACACGCTGATGCCCGCCACGCTGATCGACGGCGTGACGCCGCAAATGCGCATCTTCCGCGAGGAGACTTTCGCCCCGGTCAAGGCCATCGTGCGCGTGCGTGGCGAGGAAGAAGCCATTGCCATGGCCAACGACAACGAGTTCGGCCTGTCCTCGGCCGTCTATACCCGCGACGCCGCACGCGGCTGGCGCGTGGCGGCCCGCATTGAAGCCGGTATCTGCCACGTCAACGGCCCGACCGTCCACGACGAAGCGCAAATGCCTTTCGGCGGCGTGAAGAACTCGGGCTATGGCCACTTTGGCGGCCAGGCCGGCATCGATGCCTTTACCGATACCCGCTGGATCACCGTGCAGACCCAGCCGCGTGCTTACCCCTTCTGATCAAAAGGCCCTTGCCCGCACTTCCAAGGAGAACTATTCAATGTCCTTTTCCCTTTCTTCCACCCGTCGCTGGGCGCTGGCAGCCAGTCTGTCGGGCGTGGCGCTGGCAGCCGCTGCCGCCCCGCCGCAAGACATTGGCCCCGGCCAGCGCTATTACGAAAAAATCTGCGCCAAGTGCCATGAGGCCGGTATCGGCCCGGTACTCAAGGGCCGGGGCCTGTCGCCCGAAACCGTGATTGCCTTTGCCCGCATCGGGGTGAATGCCATGCCCGCTTTCCGCGTCACCGATATCGATGACGCCACCCTGCGCGACGTGGGGGTGTACCTGTCCAAAACCCCGGCGCCGCCACCGGCGGCCGCCAAACCGTGAGCGGAGGGCATGTGATGCACAGTGACCGCCGTTTCCTTCTGAAAAGCCTGGCGGTAACCGGCCTGGCCATCTCCGGCGTGGGCTGGGGAGCGTGGGCGCAGGCCACGCCTTTGGCGGGTCTGCCGACGGGTGTTGCCCCCGTGGACGCTGCTGCCGACGTGCTGGCGCTGACTTCGGGCCTGTCCGCCAGTGCCGGGGCGGGCGCACTGGACAGCGCCTTCATCACCGGCGTGCGCAGCGCTGCGCAAGCGGCCAGCCACACCGCCTTGCACGGGCTGGACAGTGCCCCCTTCCAGCGCCTGGGCCGGTTGCTCGGTGATGAGCGCAGCACCTTGCTGGTGGGCCTGCTGGACGATGCCAGTGCCACGCTGGTGCTGGATTTGGTGCGCTCTGCGGGTGGCCGTGTTCTGAGCGAACAAACCCATCGCATCGACGGCGATGCCGCCGCCTGGACGCAGGCACTGGGCCAGGCGCTGGCACTGGGCCAGCCTGTGCCCGCCGCCCCCGTGGCCGCCGGCGCACCGGCCCGCGTCGCCTTCCGCTGCCTGATTTAAGAAAGACATAGCACATGACAAGCAAATACATGGCCTTGCCCCAAGGCATGAACGAAAGCCAGTTCGATGCCGCCATTGCCCGCTTCCAGGCGGCCCTGGGCGCCGACAACGTGATGATCGACGGCGACCTGGTGCGCCCCTACAACAAGGTGATGATGGCCGTGCCCAGCGAGGAGCACACGCCGTCCGCCGTGGTCACCGCCACCACGGTCGAGCAGGTGCAGGAAGTCGTCAAGATCTGCAACGAGTTCAAGGTGCCGGTGTGGACCATCTCGACCGGGCGCAACTTCGGCTACGGCTCGGCCGCCCCGGTGCAGCGCGGCCAGGTGGTGCTGGACCTGCGCAAGATGAACAAGATCATCCACGTCGATCCCGAGTTGTGTACCGCCCTGGTCGAGCCGGGCGTGACCTACCAGCAGCTCTACGACTACCTGGAAGAGAACAACATCCCGCTGATGCTGTCCTTCTCTGCCCCTTCGGCCATTGCCGGGCCGCTGGGCAACACCATGGATCGCGGCGTGGGCTACACCCCGTATGGCGAACACTTTCTGATGCAGTGCGGCATGGAAGTGGTGCTGGCCAACGGCGACGTGCTGCGCACCGGCATGGGTTCGGTCAAGGGCGACAAGGCCTGGCAGGTGTTCAAGTGGGGCTACGGGCCGACGCTGGACGGCATGTTCACCCAGTCCAACTACGGCATCTGCACCAAGATGGGCTTCTGGCTCATGCCCAAGCCGCCGGTGTTCAAGCCGTTTGAAATCCAGTTCCCCGAGGACAGCGACATCAGCGAGATCGTGGAATTCATCCGCCCGCTGCGCATCGCCCAGGTCATCCCCAACTCGGTGGTGATTGCCGGCGTGCTGTGGGAAGCGGCCACCTGCAACACGCGCCGTTCGGACTACACCACCGCGCCGGGGGCCACGCCGGACGCCATCCTCAAGCAGATTCAGAAAGACAAGGGCCTGGGCGCCTGGAACGTCTACGCTGCCCTGTACGGCACGCCCGAGCAGGTGGAGGTGAACTTCAACATCGTGCAAGGCGCCCTGAAGCAGTTGGGCAAGGGCCGCCTGATTACCCAGGAGGAGGCGGGCGAGACCCAGCCGTTCAAGTACCGCTCGCAGCTGATGTCCGGCGTGCCCAACCTGCAAGAGTTCGGCTTGTACAACTGGCGTGGGGGCGGTGGCTCGATGTGGTTCGCCCCCGTGTCGCAGGCCCGGGGCAGCGAGTGCGACAAGCAGAAATCGCTGGCCAAGAAAATCCTGAACAAGCACGGCCTGGACTATGTGGGCGAGTTCATCGTCGGCTGGCGCGACATGCACCACGTCATCGACGTGCTGTACGACCGCTCCAACCCCGAAGAAACCCAGCGTGCCAACGCCTGCTTCAACGAGCTGCTGGACGAGTTCGAGAAGGAAGGCTACGCCGTCTACCGCGTCAATACCGCCTTCCAGGAGCGCGTGGCGCAAAGCTACGGCACCGTCAAGCGCAACGTGGAGCGCACGCTCAAACGGGCGCTGGACCCCAACGGCATCCTGGCGCCGGGCAAGTGCGGCATCGACATCTAAAACGAGAGCGGCGGCAACACAGCACCTACCAAGGTGGGCGCGGTGTTGCCGCCGTTGAAATAGGAGACAAACATGAAGTTTTCACACATTGCCAGTGCCGCAGCACTGGCCGCCTGGCTGGCGTCGGGCAGCGCCTGGGCAGACGGGCACTACGTTCCCGGCGTGGAGGGGCTGCAAGGCGCCAGCGTTCCTGGCCCCGGCGTGTATTACCTGGGCTATCTGGTGAACTACAACATCGACAGCCTGCGTGCGCCGGGCAGCAGCGCCGACATTCCCGGGCACAACACCGGCACCGTCACGGCCCTGGCCAATCGCCTCGTCTGGATGACGGGCCACAAGCTGCTGGGCGCCGATTACGGCATGGAAACCATCATTCCGGTGATGCGTACTTCGCTGACGTTCAACGCGGCAGGCATTTCCGATTCGCGCTCCGATGTGGGCGATGTCTACGTCGGCCCGCTGGTGCTGGGCTGGCATGGCCCGCAGTGGGATGCGGTGGCTGCTGCCGGCCTGTGGCTGGACAACGCCAGCGACCGCCACCCCGCTTCTGCGGGCAAGGGCTTCAAAAGCACCATGCTGACGGGCGGGCTGACTTATTACTTCGACGGGGCCAAGACCCTCTCCGGCTCGGCCCTGGCGCGTTACGAGTTCAACAGCAAAAAGGACGGCGGCTTTCGTCCCGGCCAGCAACTGACGCTGGAGTGGGGGCTGGGCAAATCGTTTGGCAGCTTTTCTGCCGGTGCGGTCGGCTACAGCCAGTGGCAAACCAGCAACGACAAAGGGCCGGGCGCCACCGATGACCGCGCCCGCCGCCATGCGCTGGGGGCGGAGGTGGTGTACCCCGTCCCTGGTGCCGGCATCTTCCTGAAAGGTGCGGCCTACAAAGAGTTCAGCGCCCGTGGCGGCAGCCAGCCGCAGACCAAGGGCACGCTGGTGCGCCTGAGTCTGGTGAAGGCGTTTTGATTTTTCCGGCGCATTGAAAAAGCCGATGGATGTTCTCCATCGGCTTTTTTGTGGCTGTTTTTTGTGGCAATTTTTTTAAAAAAGGAGCTGCTTGCGCAGATAAAAAAAGGGTTTCAGGTAGTTTTCTACCTGAAACCCTTTCAATAACAGCGGTAACAGCTATTTTTTCAGACAGCGCAGCAGGCTGGTAGCCGCATCACGCCGCGTTCAGTTGCTGCTCCAGCTGGTGCAGCACGCGGTAGCAGGGCAGCACCTGGGCCACGCTGGCGTTGGCTTCGCGGCCTTCGCGGATGGCGGCGAAAAATTCGCGGTCCTGCAGTTCGATGCCGTTCATGCTGACGGCCACCTGGCTGACGTCGATCTTTTCTTCCTTGCCGTTGAACAGGTCGTCATAGCGGGCGATGTAGGTCGCGCTGTCGCCGATGTAGCGAAAGAACGTGCCCAGCGGGCCGTCGTTGTTGAACGACAGGCTCAGGGTGCAGATGGCGCCATTGGCGGCCTTGAGCTGGATGCTCATGTCCATCGCAATGCCCAGCTCCTTGTGGATCGGCCCTTGCAGGGCGTTGGCCTGCACGATGGGGCTGCCTGCCTGGTAGGCGAACAGATCGACCGTGTGCGCGGCGTGGTGCCACAGCAGGTGGTCGGTCCAGCTGCGCGGCTGGCCCAGGGCGTTCATGTTGGTGCGGCGGAAGAAGTAGGTCTGCACATCCATCTGCTGGATGTTGAACGCGCCGGCCTGCACCTTCTGATGCACGTACTGGTGGCTGGGGTTGAAGCGGCGCGTGTGGCCGCACATGGCCACCAGCCCGGTCTGTTGTTGCAGGGCCAGGACTTTTTCGCCTTCGGCCAGCACGTCGCACAGGGGGATTTCCACCTGTACGTGCTTGCCCGCTTCCAGGCAGGCGATGGTCTGGCTGGCGTGCATCTGCGTGGGGGTGCAGAGGATGACGGCGTCCACTTCCTTGATCGCCAGGCTGTCGGCCAGGTCGGTGGTGACGTGGGGGATGCCGTATTTGTCGGCCACTTCCCGGGTCTTGCCCAGGTCGCGGCTGACGAGGGAGACGACTTCCACGTCCGGGATGTTCTTGATGCCGTCCAGGTGCTTGATGCCGAAGGCGCCTGCCCCGGCCAGGGCTACTTTGATAGTCATAGGTTGTTCTCCAGAATCAGGTGGCCCACTGCGGTGTTGCTGGCGGGCACGTGGAAAAAGCGGTGCGCGACGGTGGGGGCGTTGCCGCCGGCCACGTCGGCCATGGCACCCCGGGCGATGAGCCACATCACCAGCTCGATGCCTTCGCTGCCGGCTTCGCGCACGTAGTCGATGTGGGGCATGGTGGACAGGCCCTTGGGGTCGGCGATCAGGCGGTCGAGGAAGGCATTGTCCCATTCGGCATTGATCAGGCCGGCACGCGGGCCTTGCAGCTGGTGGCTCATGCCGCCCGTGCCCCAGATTTGCACGTTCAAAGGCTCGTCGTAGCTTTCGATGGCCTTGCGGATGGCCTGGCCCAGGGCAAAGCAGCGGGCGCCCGAGGGCACGGGGTACTGCACCACGTTGACGTGGAAGGGAATCACCAGGCAGGGCCATTCGGCAGGGCTGCCGAACATCAGGTTCAGCGGCACGGTCAGGCCGTGATCGACCTTCAGGTCGTTGACGATGGTCAGGTCAAAGTCCTGCTGGATGACCGACTGCGCGATGTGCGAGGCCAGGCGCGGGTGGCCCTTGACCTTGGGCACGGGGCGCGGGCCGTAGCCTTCGTCGGCAGGCTCGAACTCGGCGGCGGTGCCGATGGCGAAGGTGGGGATGACGCTCAGGTCGAAGTTGGTGGCGTGGTCGTTGTAGACGAGGAAGATCACGTCCGGCGTGTTCTTCTTCATCCAGTCCTTGCTCGGCTCGAAGCCTTTGAACATGGGCGCCCAGTAATCGTCGCCGGTCTTGCCGTGGTCCACCGCCGCGCCGATGGCCGGTACGTGCGAGGAATAGACCGAGGCGGTGACCCGCGCCTGGCCCGGCGTGGCGTTCTGGCTGGCGGCATCGGCCTGCTCGATGGCCTGGGCCAGTTGCTGCTGGGCCTGCCATTCCTTCCAGGCGTCGGACTGGCTCATCGGGCCTTGCGCGTCGCCGTCTTCGCCGACGAAGCGGTTGCCCTCGGGGCTGCGGCCGCCGGCGAGCATCATGGCGCGGTACTGCTGCTCGGTCATGCCGGTCATGCTGCCGGCCATTTGCTGGAAGCTCAGGCCGTCGGTGGCGCCCAGCTTGGACAGGAAGTAGATGTTGCCGCCGGTGCGCATCATCCAGTTCAGGTCACGCGCCCGCACGGCGGCACGCTGCTCGTCGGTCATGGGCCATTCGGCCAGATAGGCGTCTTCGTCGGCCTTGAAGCGGGTGCGGTTGTCCGCCTGCATCAGGCTCATGCAGAACTGGTTGAGCCAGTAGCCTTTGCGGCTTTGGTCGGCATCGAAAATCGTCGTGCCGGGCACGTTCAGATAGGGTTTTTCCAGAGCCATGTTTGTCTCCTTGGTTGCGGGTGTGGGTCAGGCGGCGGGGCCGGCCTCGTCAGGCCAGTACAGGCGCATCGGGTTGTCCACCAGCAGCTTGCGTTGCAGCTCGGCGGTAGGGGCGATGTGGGGGATGAAATCGACCAGCAGACCGTCGTCGGGCATGTGGTCCTTCAGGTTGGGGTGAGGCCAGTCGGTGCCCCACAGCACGCGGTCGGGGAACTCCTGCACCACGCGGCGGGCAAACGGCACCACGTCGCGGTAGGCGGCCTGTTCGCCATCCAGCGCCCTGGGGCCGGTGACGGACAGGCGCTCGGGGCAGCTCACCTTGCTCCAGACGTTGGGATGCTCGCGCATGAACTTCAGGAACAGGGCAAATTCTGCGCTGTCCACGCCCTTGGCTATATCGGGGCGGCCCATGTGATCGACCACCACGGTGGTGGGCAAGGCGGTGAAGAAGTCCCACAGCTCGGGCAGGTCCACGGCCTCGAAGTAGATCACCACGTGCCAGCCCAGTTGGGCGATGCGCCCGGCAATCTCCATCAGCTCGTCCTTGGGCGTGAAGTCCACCAGGCGCTTGACGAAGTTGAAGCGCACGCCGCGCACGCCGGCATCGTGCAGGGCTTGCAGTTCCTCATCGGTCACGCTGCGCTTGACGGTGGCCACGCCCCGGGCCTTGCCGCCGCTGGCAATGCAGGCATCGACCATGGCGCGGTTGTCCGCCCCGTGGCAGGTGGCCTGCACGATGACGTTGCGGGCAAAGCCCAGGTGGTCGCGCAGGGCAAAGAGCTGCGCCTTGCTGGCATCGCAGGGCGTGTATTTGCGCTCGGGCGCAAAGGGAAACGCGCTGCCGGGGCCGAAGACGTGGCAGTGCGCGTCCACGGCACCGGCGGGCAGCTTGAACTGCGGCTGGCTGGGGCCGGCGTACCAGTCCAGCCAGCCGGGGGTTTTTTCAAAGGCGCTCATGGCGGTGCCCCCTTAGTCGATGTAGCGCAGCCCGGCCTTGGCCAGACCTTCGCGCATCTTGTAGTAGTCCAGGCCCAGCACGCCGCTGGCGAAGATGTCGCGCTTGCCCGCTTCGTTGGCTTCGCGCTTTTGCGCGGCGTCCAGCGTGGTGGCGGCCTTGTCGCGCGGCACGCAGACGATGCCGTCGTCATCGGCCACGATCACGTCGCCGGGGTTCACCAGCATGCCGGCGCAGACGATGGGGATGTTCACCGAGCCGAGCGTGGCCTTGATGCAGCCCTTGCTGCTGACGGCCTTGCTCCACACGGGAAAGCCCATTTCCTGCAAGGTTTTCACGTCGCGCACGCCGCCGTCGATGACGAGGGCGCGGGCGCCCCGGGCCTGGAAGCTGGTGGCCAGCAGGTCGCCGAAAAAGCCGTCCGTGCATTCGGCGGTGACGGTGGCTACCACCACGTCGCCGGGCTGAATCTGCTCGGCAGCGACGTGCATCATCCAGTTGTCGCCCGGTTGCAGCAGCACGGTGACGGCGGTGCCGGACACCTGTGCGCCGGGGTAGATGGGGCGCATATAGGGCTTGAGCAGGCCGACGCGGCCCATGGCCTCGTGGACGGTGGCCGAGCCGAAGGCGGCCAGCGCATCGGCGGTGGCGCGGTCGGTGCGCTCGATGTTGCGGTACACCACTCCCAGTTCGTACATGGCAGGATTCCTTTGCAGTATTTCTATGGTTTCAGGAGCTTCTTCCGATGGATTTGCAAGGATTTCAGGTTTGAAACTATCTGAAGTCCATTGTTTTCAAGCGCAAGAAGCTATCTTTTATGGGTTTACAGCCCTTTGGCCTTGAGCGCCGCATCCAGGCGCGTGAACACGCGGCGGGCGTTGCCTTCGTAGACCGCGTGCTTTTCCTCGGCGGTGAGGTTCTGCGTGGCCTCGATGTAGCGCTTGGTGTCGTCGTAGTAGTGGCCGGTCTGCGGGTCGATGCCGCGCACCGCGCCGATCATTTCGCTGGCGAACAGGATGTTCTTCACCGGAATCACCTCGGTCAGCAGGTTGATGCCGGGCTGGTGGTACACGCAGGTGTCGAAGTAGATGTTGTTCAGCAGATGCTCTTCCAGCAGGGGCTTTTTCAGCTCCTGCGCCAACCCCCGGTAGCGGCCCCAGTGGTAGGGCGCTGCGCCGCCGCCGTGGGGGATGAGGAATTTCAGCGTGGGAAAGTCCTTGAACAGATCGCCCTGGATGAGCTGCATCACCGCCGTGGTGTCGGCGTTGATGTAGTGCGCCCCGGTGGTGTGAAAGCACGCATTGCAACTCGTGCTGACATGTACCATGGCGGGGATGTCGTACTCCACCATCTTTTCGTAGATGGGGTACCAGCTGCGGTCGGTCAGCGGCGGGCTGGTCCAGTGGCCGCCCGAGGGGTCGGGGTTCAGGTTGATGCCCACGTTGCCGTACTGCTCCACGCACTTGACCAGCTCGGGGATGCAGGTCTTGGGATCGACGCCGGGCGACTGCGGCAGCATGGCGGCGGGGATGAAGTGATCGGGGAACAGTTCGCTCACGCGAAAGCACAGCTCGTTGCACAGGGCGGCCCAGGTGCTGGAGGTTTCGAAATCGCCGATGTGGTGCGCCATGAAGCTGGCGCGGGGGCTGAAGATGGTCAGGTCGCTGCCGCGCTCCTTCATCAGCCTGAGCTGGTTGGCCTCGATGGTTTCGCGGATCTCGTCGTCGCTGATCTTCAGGTCGGCTGCCTTGGGCTTTTTGCCGGGGTCTTTCAAGGCGGCAATCTGCAGATCGCGCCAGGCGCCCAGGGCGGCGGGGGCCGTGGTGTAGTGGCCGTGAACGTCAATAATCATGGCAAGGTCCTTTCAAAAAACTTCGGGTCAAACGGGTGCGGCAGCAGCCTGCGGGGCGGCCTTGGGGCTGGCGATCTGCTTGACGATCAGCGCCGCCATGGCGATCAGGCCGGGGACGGCCAGCACCGTGAAAATCTGGCTGAAGCCCAGTTCCCGCGCCGCCAGCTCGGCCACCAGGAACGAGCCGGCAATGCCGCCGAAACGGCCAATGCCCAGCATCCAGGCCACGCCGGTGGCCCGTCCCTCGGTCGGGTAGAAAGCAGCGGCCAGCGCCGGCAGCGACGATTGCGCGGTATTCATGATGGTGCCCGCCACAAACACCGCCACCACCAGCCAGCCCAGGTTGCCGACGGCCTGGCCGATCCACCAGATGGCGGCTGCCGTCAGCGCGTAGCCGATGGCGATGATGCGGTTGGCCTCGAACCGGTCCATCAGCCAGCCGAAAGCGATGGCACCGACGCCGCCCAGCGGGAACAGTGCCGCCACCAGGGTGGCCGTCTTGGGGTTCAGGCCGCCGTCCTTGAACAGCACCGGCATCCAGTTCATCAGCGCATAGAAAATCACCAGCCCCATGAAGTAGGCCACCCACAGCATCACCGAGCCGACCCAGTACGGACGCGACAGCACCACGCCGATGCCGCTCTTGCCCTGGACTGCGGGCTTGTTCTCGGTCAGCACGAACTGCCGGACACCGGCCACGGCAGAACCGGCAATGCGCGTGAGCACGCGGCGGATGCGCTCCGGCGCCTGGCCGCGGGCCACCATGTAGCGCACCGATTCCGGCAGCAGCAGCACCAGCAACACCACCAGCAGCAGCGGCACGATGCCGCCCAGGTGCAGCACGCTGCGCCAGCCCCAGAGCGGAATCATCCACGCCGCCAGAAAGCCGCCGAAGGCCGCGCCCAGCGGAAAGCCGCAGAACATGGCGTTGGTGATCATGGCGCGGCGCTTGTCCGGGCAGTATTCGCTCATCAGCGTGACGGCATTGGGCATGGCGGCGCCCAGGCCCAGGCCGGTGACGAAGCGCCACACCGTCAGCTGATCGAGGTTGTGGCTGTAGCCCGATGCCAGGCAGGCCAGCGCAAACACCAGCACCGAGGCGACCAGCACTGCCTTGCGGCCAAAGCGGTCGGCCAGCGGCCCGGCGCACAGGGCGCCCCCGGCCAGGCCGAACAGCGCGGCGCTGAGTACCGGGGCCAGCGCGGGCTTGGCGATGCCCCATTCGGCCATCAGCGAAGGGGCGATGTAGCCGATGGCCGCCGTATCGAAGCCGTCCAGCAGCACGATGCAGAAGCACAGGGCAAAAATGATCCACTGAAAGCGGGAGAAGGGGTGTTCGTTGAGTACGGCCTGCACGTTGGCGGTGGCCGATGGGGTGTCGTTCATTGCAATGTCTCCGAATATTGTTGTCAAAACCAGCCAGAAAAGTGGCTTAGAACGTGAACACGTTCTTACACCGGCTGCATTCCCTGGCGCTGTTTGGCCGGTGCCGCCTGGGCGCTGGCTAGAAAGGCCAGGAAATCCCGCACCGCACCCGGCGCCGGGGAGCCCGTGACCACCGCGCCCGAGAACACGGTGTCGATCGCCACGGCCGGCGGCAGCGTGCCCAGCACCGTGATGCCGGGCACGTGCAGCAATTCGCTCAGCTGCTGAAAGCCCAGGGCCGCTTCGCCCTGCGCCACCAGTTGCCCCACCGGCACGCCCGGACGGGCCTGCACCAGCCGGGGCTGCAACTGCGCAGTCATGCCCCACTGCTCGAACAGGCGCAGCAAGGCCGTGCCGCTGGGGCCGGTGGAGTAGCCGATGCGGGGCGCGGCCAGCACGGCAGCCTGCAGGGCGGCCTCACTGCCGATGTTCGGCAGCGCAGCACCCTCGGGCACGGCCACGGCGGTGCTGGAGCGCACCCAGTCGACCTTGCTGCCTGCCACGGCATGGCCGTCGGCCAGCAGCTTGTCGATGGCATCGCTGGCCAGCAGCACCATGTCCAGCGCCTCGCCGGCCTGCACGCGCCGGGCCGCATCCACCCCGCCGACCGATTCGATGGCGACCGGCTGGCCGCCTGCGGCCTGCCAGGCCGTCGCCAGATCGGCCAGTACCTGGCGCGTGGCCATGGAGGAAATACCGCGAAGGGGAGGGGGCATAGCGTGGCCTCGGGCTGGGTTGGGATGTCTGCATTGTTGTGACTTCACCGCGCTTGCGCCAACCCGCAGCGGGCACTAGCAGCTATGCCGAAGCAGCATAGCTTGGCGGGCCAATCATTCATTCAATGGAGTCCTTTGTTTTTCAGGGGCGAGGAGGGCATGGCGTGCGGTTTTTCCGGCTGGCAGGGCTTCACCTAGGGTAAGCACCATATTGCGACGGTGCAAAATAGTTATTTATCATAACTAAATCGCAATCCGTCAGGCCCAGGGATTTCACTCAGCAAACCTTGTCCTGGCATTTTTCAACCCAAGGAAAATCTCTTATGACAACCTCTCCCCGTACCGAAGAGCAAACCGTTGCCTGCACCGTGGAAAACCGCATCGCCTGGGTGCGCTTCAACCGCCCCGAAAAGCGCAACGCCATGAGCCCCGCGCTGAATCGCCAGATGATGCGCGTGCTGGACGAGCTGGAGTTCCGCGACGACGTGGGCGTGCTGGTGCTGACCGGCGAAGGCACGTCCTGGACGGCCGGCATGGACTTGCAGGAATACTTCCGCGAAACCGAAGTCCACGGCCTGGGCGGCACGCGCAAGGCCCAGCGCGAGAGCTATGGCTGGTGGCGCCGCCTGCGCTGGTACCAGAAGCCCACCATCGCCATGATCAACGGCTGGTGCTTTGGCGGCGGCTACGGCCCGCTGTTTGCCTGCGACCTGGCCTTTGCTGCGGACGAGGCCAAGTTCGGCCTGTCCGAAATCAACTGGGGCATCCTGCCCGGCGGCGGCGCCTCGAAGGTGGCGGCCGAGCTGCTCAACTTCCGCCGCGCCATGTACCACGCCATGCTGGGCGAGAACATCGACGGCAAGACCGCTGCCGAATGGGGCCTGGTCAATGAATCGCTGCCGCTGGCCGACTTGAAGACCCGCGTCACCGCCGTGGCCGAGGCGCTGCTCAAGAAGAACCCCGTGGCGCTCAAGGCCACCAAGGATGCCGTGCGCCGCGTACGCGAAATGACCTACGACAACGCCGAGGACTTCCTGGTGCGGGCGCAGGAAGCGGCCAACAGCTACGACGACGAGGGACGCAAGGAAGGCCTGCGCCAGTTCCTGGACGAAAAAACCTACAAGCCCGGCCTGGGCGCTTACGACCTGAGCAAACAAAAAAGCGTGTAACCCACCGACGACCGGGCGCGGGGCACGCCATGCCCCGCGCCCATCTGCCCTGCAGGAGACATCCGTGACCCATTCCCCCCAGGCCGCGCAGAGCGCAGCGGCTTCCCCCATCGGGCGCATGTTGCGCCCGCGCTCCATCGCCATCGTGGGTGCATCGCCCACGCCCGGTGCCCTGGGCGCCAAGCTGCTGGCCAATCTGGAGCGCAACGGCTTCGGTGGCGCCATCCACCTCATCAACCCCAAGCGGGCCGAGATCAACGGCCGCCCCTGCCTGGCCTCGGTCGATGACCTGCCCGAAGGCGTGGACGTGGCCGTGCTGGCCATTCCGCAGCCAGCCGTGCTGGACGCCGTGCGTGCCCTGGCCCGGCGCAAGACCGGTGCGGTGGTGATTTTTTCCGCCGGTTTTGCCGAAGGCGGGGCCGAAGGCCTGGCCCAGCAGCAGGAGATGGCCCGCATCGCCCAGGAGGCGGGCATGGTCATCGAAGGCCCGAACTGCCTGGGCAGCATCAACTACCTGGATCGCGTGCCGCTGACCTTCATCGACACCGACATCAGCGCCGCGCAGGCCGCCTTCAACCGCGCCCAGCCCAGCATCGCCTTCCTCTCGCAAAGCGGCGCGATGATGGCCGTGGTGGCCCGCACCCTGGCCGACCGCGCCCTGCCGATGTCGTTTGCCGTCTCCACCGGCAACGAGGCCGCCAGCACCATCGAGGATTACCTGGAATACGCCCTGGAAGAACCCGGCACCCGCGTGCTGGCGCTGTTTGCCGAGTCGTTCCGCCATCCGCAGCGCCTGCTGGCCGCGGCCCGGCAGGCGCAGGCGCTGGGCAAGCTGGTGGTGCTGCTGCACCCCGGCAAGAGCAGCGCCGCCCGCGAATCCGCCGCCACCCACACCGGCGCACTGGCGGGCGACTACGCCGTGATGCGGGCCAAGGTGGAGCGTGCCGGTGTGGTGTTTGCCGAAACGCTGGAGGAGCTGGGCGACATCGCCGAAATCGCGCTGCGCTGCCAAAACCTGCCCCGGCAAGGGCTGGCCGTGGTGGGCGAATCGGGCGCGTTCAAGGCGCTGTGCCTGGACTGGTGCGAGGAACTGGGGCTGGAACTGCCGGTCGTGCAGGACGCCGATTCGCCCGCGCTGCGCGAGGCCATTCCGCCCTTTGTGGCCTTGAGCAATCCGCTGGATTTGACGGCCCAGGGGCTGGTAGACCCCGACCTGTACCGCCGCACGCTGGCCGCGCTGCTGGGCGATGCACGTTTCAACGCCGTGGTGATCAGCGTGATTCAGCGCGACGCCATTGAAGTGAAGATGCCGCCCATCATCCAGGCACTGCGCGAATCGGGCAGCGCCGCGCACAAGCCGGTGATCGTCGTGGGGCTGGATGAAGGCGCGGATGTGCCTGCGCATTTCATTGCCGAGTTGCGCACGCTGGGCGTGCCGTACTTCCCCAGTTCGGAACGGGCGCTACGTGCCTTGCAGCGTTTGACGGCGCTGGCCGAGCGCAGCTTTGAGGGCAGCGGCAGCGCTCCGGCTGCTCTGGCTTTGCCCGCGCACCGCAAGGTGGTGCCGGAATACGAGGCCAAGGCGCTGCTGGCCCCTGCCGGCATCGCCTTCGGCGCCAGCCGGTTCGCCCGTGACGTGGAAGAAGCCGTGGCCGCTGCCGATGCGCTGGGTTGGCCCGTGGCGCTGAAGGCGCAGTCCGAGCAGCTTTCGCACAAGAGCGATGCGGGCGGCGTGGCGCTGAACATTCAGAACGCCGATGCGCTGCGTGCCGCCTGGGCGCAGATGCAGGACAGCGTGCGGGCCTACGACGCCAGCATCGTGCTGGACGGCATCCTGGTCGAGCGCATGGGCCAGCGCGGGCTGGAGCTGATCGTCGGCGCCAAGAACGATCCGCAATGGGGGCCGGTGATCCTGGTCGGCCTGGGCGGCGTGACGGCGGAAGTCATCCAGGACGTGCGCCTGCTGGATGCCGACCTGTCGCAGGCCGAGATCGTGGCCGAACTGAACCGGCTGAAGAGTGCGGCGCTGTTCCACGGCTTCCGGGGCGCTCCGGTGCTGGACGTGGCCGCCGTCGCCGCCCTCATCGAACGCCTGGGCCAGGTGCTGCGCGGCACCCCGGCCATCCGCGAGATCGACCTGAACCCGGTCATCGTCTACCCGCAAGGGCAGGGCGTGCTGGCGCTGGATGCATTGATGCTGCTGGAATAAAAAAAGGAGCTTCTACCGCATGTTTTTAAAAGGTTTCATAGGTAAAACAATATGAAATCTAATGAATACCAGCGGTAGAAGCTCCTTTTTCAGAAGTATTTCATCCCATGCCAAGGAATCAAGGAAGCAAGGAATCCGCATGAGCGACCACAGCCACTACACCCCTCCGCTGGCCGACATGGCCTTTGTCATCGACCACTGGCTCGACGCCCCGGCCGACTGGCAGCGTATTCCGGCTTTTGCTGCCGTGGATGCCGATACCGCCCGCATGGTCTGCGAAGCGGCGGGCGATTTCTGCGCCGGGCAGTTGGCGCCCCTCAACGGCAGCGGCGATCTGCAAGGCTGCACGCTGCAAGGCGGCCAGGTGCAAACCCCCGAGGGCTTTGCCGCCGCCTACCGCGCTTATGTCGAAGCAGGCTGGCCCGCGCTGGCCTGCGACCCCGAGGCAGGCGGCCAGGGCCTGCCCGGCCTGCTGGATGCGGCGCTCAATGAAATGATCGCCAGCAGCAACCACGGCTGGGCCATGTATCTGGGCATATTGCACGGCGCCTATGCCTGTCTGCACGCGCATGGCAGCGACGCACTCAAAGCCCAATATCTGCCCAAACTGGTCAGCGGCGAATGGCTGCCCACCATGTGTTTGACCGAACCGCAAGCCGGTAGCGACCTGGGCCTGCTGCGCACCCAGGCCGTCCCCGCAGAGGACGGCAGCTACCGCATCAGCGGCAACAAGATTTTTATCTCGGGCGGCGAGCAGGACTGGACGGACAACATCGTCCACCTGGTGCTGGCCCGCCTGCCCGATGCGCCGCCAGGCACCAGGGGCATCTCGCTGTTCCTGGTGCCCAAGCGCATTCCCCAGGCGGATGGCAGTTTCAGCCCCAATGCGGTGTTTTGCGACGGTATTGAAAAGAAGATGGGCATCAAGGCCAGCGCCACCTGCGCCATGCGCTTCGAGCAGGCGCAGGGCTGGCTGATCGGCCAGCCGCACCGGGGGCTGGCCGCCATGTTCGTCATGATGAACTCGGCCCGCCTGCACGTCGGCCTGCAAGGGCTGGGCCATGCCGAAACCGCCTACCAACTGGCCCTGGCCTATGCCCGCGAGCGCCAGCAGATGCGGGCCGTGGTGCGCCCCGCCGGTGCCGCAGGCGCGGCGGATGCCATTGTCCACCACGCCCCGGTGCGCCGCATTCTGTGGAATTTGCGCGTGTGGACGCAGGGCATGCGGGCGCTGGGCTACTGGTGCGGCCATGTGATCGACCTGGCCGCCCATGCCCCAGATGCCGGGGAACGCGCCCGCGCGGCGGCGCTGGCCGCGCTGCTTACGCCCGTGGTCAAGTCCTTCTTCACCGAGCGCGGCTTTCAACTGGCCAGCGATGCGCTGCAGGTGTTCGGCGGCTACGGCTACGTGCATGAATACCGCATCGAGCAGACCCTGCGTGACAGCCGCATCGCCATGATTTACGAGGGCACCAACCAGATTCAGGCGCTGGATCTGTTGCAGCGCAAGGTGCTGGCGGCCTCCGATGGACAAGGGCTGGCCCCGCTGCTGGAGGCCTTCCGGGCCGAAGCGGCCCTGCCGTCCGTCCATGCGGCGACGTTGCACAACTGGTGCGGCAAGCTGGCCCAGGCCACCGATGCGCTGGCCCGGGACGCCGCACAGGATGCCGAACTGCCCGCCCGCGCTGCCGAGGACTACCTGCGCCTGATCGGCACCGTGGCCCTGGCCTTTGCCTGGTGCCGCGCCGCCCGCGTGGCGGATGCGGCCCACGCCGACAAGCGCGAAAGCGCCCGCTACTTCTTCGACTACGTGCTGCCCGATGCCGAGCATTGGTTGCGCCTGGTGCAGGCCGCACGCCACCCCGTCGCGCCGGTGTGATGCCGGTGCGGCACTTTTATCAAAGCAAAAGGAGACAACGATGAAACCCACAATCCGCAAGCGCGGCATGGCAGTGGCCGGCATGGCGTTATTGGCCGCCGGGGCGGCCAGCGCCCAGAGCAATGTGCAGGTCTACGGCATGGTCGATGCCGGGGTGGAATACCTCAGCCGCGTCGGCGGCAGCGGCTCGCTGATGCGGATGCCGACGGTCACCTCCGGCATCATGCCTTCGCGTGTGGGCTTTCGTGGCACGGAAGACCTGGGCCGTGGCCTGAAGGCCGTGTTCGTGCTGGAAATGGGCCTGGCGCTGGACAGCGGCGAGCTGATGCAAAGCGGCCGTGGCTTTGGCCGCCAGGCCTACGTCGGCCTGTCGGGCGACTGGGGCGCGCTGACGCTGGGCCGCCAGTACGCCATGGGGTTGTACGCCATGATGGGTTCCGACCTGATGGGGCCGGCAGTGTTCGGCCTGGGCTCGCTCAATGCCTACATCCCCAACCAGCGCCTGGACAACGCCGTGGCCTACCGGGGCAAATTCGGCCACTGGGAGGTGGGTGCGCTCTACTCGGCCGGGCGCGATTCCCTGCGGCCGTCCAACTGCGCCGGGGAAAACGGCAGCAGCGACTGCGATGCCTATTCCGCCATGGTCAAGTACGCCACCCCGGCCTGGGGCGCCACCCTGGCACACGACCGGCTCAAGGGCGGGGCCGGTTCGGCCTTCTTCGGCCAGCCTGCGGGCCTGGCGATCGGCAAGGGCAGCCGGGACGACCACACCTATCTGACCGGCTACTACCTGCTGGACAAGACGCGCCTGGGCGCCGGCGTCATCCACCGCAGCCTGAAGGCCGTAGGGGAAACCTACCGTAGCAATCAGTACTACCTGGCCGCCAGCCACCCCGTGACCGACAGGGTGGTGCTGGATGCCACGTACACCTACCTGGATGCCAACCGCAAAAAGGCCAACGCCCAGCTGCTGTCCGTGCGTGGCAATTACCTGTTCAGCAAGCGCACCAAGGCCTATGCCTTGATCGGCACGGTACACAACGATGCCAACGTGGGCTACAGCGTCTCCGGGGGCACGGCAGCCCCGGCCTCGCCCGGACTGGGCAAGGGCCAGACGGGGGTGATGGTCGGGCTGTTCCACGCTTTCTAAGCCAGTCGTACGCCGCACTGTTGCCAAGGCGGCCGGTGCGGCGTGGACATTTTTGACAGAGGCAGAGGATGCAAGACATAACGGTAGATGGGGCAGCGCCGGGGGCCGCCGGGCCGGGGCGGCCTGCTTCCCGCTTCGGCATCGGCCGGCAGCTGGTGCTGGCCTTCGGATTCGTGCTGTTGGTGATGTGCGTCTTTGTCGGTGGCGCATTGCTGCAGCAGAAAGCCATCGAAGCGTCCCTGCACAAGTTCGGCGCGGTGGAAATCGACCGCATCCGCAAGGTGGACTACTGGATTCGCATTTCCGAAGATGCCGCCCTGCGTTTCATGGCGGTGAACAAGTCCAACGACCCGGGCATCCAGGAGTTTCTGGGCACGGCGCTGGACGAACACATGCAGCAGGCCGAGGCCCTGGCCGTTGAAATCACCACCGCTGCCGCCACGCCGCAGGAGCAGGCCTGGCTGGCCGATTTCACCCGGATACGCGCTGCGCTGCACACGGCGCTGCAAGCGGTCGATGGCTACAAGAAGATCGGTGACGCCGCAGGCGCCAGCGCCTTGTTCGATACCGAATTCGTCCCGGCCCAGCAGGCCTACAGCGCGGCCCTGCACCGCTATGGCGAGTTGCAGCGCCAGGGCCTGGAGGCCCGGCTGGAGGAGGTGCAGGCCTCTGGCCGCCGCAAGGCGCTGTTTGCCGCCGGCGCGGCCCTGCTGATGACCTTGCTGGGCGGCGTGCTGGCCTGGCGCATCGTGCGGCACATCCAGCGTTCGCTGGACATGGCGGTGCGTGCCGCCAAGCGCGTGGCCCGGGGGGACTTGTCGCTGGCCGTCAAGGTGTCCGGGTCGGACGAGTTCGCCGCGCTGATGCACGCCATGGCGGCCATGAATGCCGGGCTGGAGCGCATCGTCGGCGAGGTGCGGGCCGGTACCGAAGGCATTGCTGCCGCCGCGCAGGAGATTGCGCAGGGCAACGGCGAGCTGTCCGACCGGACGCAGCAGCAGTCCGCCAGCCTGGACCAAACCACCACGGCGATGGAGCAGCTCACCGGGGCCGTGCAGCGCAACACCGCCACCGCCGGCAAGGCCGATGCCCACGCCCGCGAGGCCACCGGGGTGGCCCGGCAGGGCGATGCCGTGATGGCCCGGCTGGTCGGCACCATGGCGGGCATCGACCAGGCATCGCGCCGGATCGAGGAAATCATCGGCGTCATCGACGCGATTGCCTTCCAGACGAACCTCCTGGCCCTGAACGCCGCGGTCGAAGCCGCCCGCGCCGGCGCCCAGGGGCGCGGCTTTGCCGTGGTGGCCCAGGAAGTGCGCGGCCTGGCCCAAAGCGCGGCCCAGGCCGCCCGGGAGATCAAGGCGCTGATCGCCGACTCTGCCCGCCAGGTGCGCAGCGGCAGCACCGAGGTCGAGCAGGCCCGCGACGCGATGCAGCAGACCGTGGCCACCATCCAGAACGTCAGCACGCTGATGGGCGACATGAGCATGGCCGCCGCAGAACAGGCCACGGACATCGGCCATGTGCATGCCTGCATAGGGCAACTGGAGGCGATCACGCAGCAAAACGCCGTTCAGGTCGGGCAGGCCTCGGCGGCGGCCCGGCGCCTGCACCGGCAGGCGCAGCGGTTGCAGGGGGCGGTGGCCTCTTTCCGTCTGGCATCGGCAGCCCTGCCGGAAACAGCGCAGTGAAATCACTATCATCGCCGGGCAGAAAATGCCGCGAAACGCTACCGGCGTTGATTTTTCGAATTTCTGGAGAGCCGTATGCCATCCCCCCGCCCCTTGGGGCCTTTCACCGTGCAGCACGTCGGCCTGGGCTGCATGAACCTGAGCCACGCCTACGGCCAGCCGCCCAGTGCCGAGCAGGCGCACACCCTGCTGCACGCCGCACTGGATGCGGGCGTGACCCTGTTCGACACCGCCGCGCTGTACGGCTTTGGCGCCAACGAGCGCCTGGTCGGCCCGGTGCTGGCCCCGCACCGCGATCGCATCACCCTGTGCAGCAAGGGCGGCATGGCCGGAGTGGCGGGCGAGGACGGCGTGCTGCGCCGCGTGATCGACGGCCACCCGAAAACCCTGCGCCAGAACTGCGAAGACAGCCTGCGCCGCCTGGACACCGAGGTGATCGACCTGTATTACCTGCACCGCTGGGACCCGCGCGTGCCCATCGAAGAATCGGTGGGCGAAATGGCCCGCCTGAAGGAGGAGGGCAAGATTCGCGCCCTGGGCCTGTCCGAAGTGGGGGTGGCGACTTTGCGCCGCGCCCACCGCGAGCATCCGATTGCCGCGCTGCAAAGCGAATACTCGCTGTGGTCGCGCAATGCCGAGCTGGGCACGCTGGCCGCGTGCCGGGAACTGGGCATTGCCTACGTGGCCTTCAGCCCGCTGGGCCGCGCTTTTTTGACCGGCGCCTTGCAGGACGTGACCAGTTTGGTGGCAGGCGACATCCGCGCCGCCATGCCGCGCTTTGCCCCGGCGGCCTATGCCCGCAACCTGCAACGGCTGGCGCCGATGCAGGCCATCGCGCAGGAGGCGGGTTGCACCCTGGCCGAGCTGGCCATCGCCTGGGTGCTGCACCAGGGTGAGCACATCATCGCCCTGCCGGGCACGACCAGCGTGGCGCATCTGCACGAAGACCTGCGCGGTGGCACCGTCGCCCTGAATGCGCAGACCCTGGCGGCGCTGGATGCGCTGTTTCCGCCCGAGGCCATCGTGGGCGACCGCTACGGCCCCCAGGGCCAGCGCGAGGTGGATACGGAAAAATTCCCCTTCGAGCAGCGCTGACGCGCAGGGCCGGGCGTTGCCATGAATTTGCAGCAGATCGAAACCTTTGTGCGCGTGGCCGAGGCGGGTAGCTTCAGCAAGGCCGCCGTGCTGCTGGACGTGGCCCAGCCGGCCCTGAGCCGCCAGGTGCGGGCGCTGGAGCTGGAGTTGCGCGAGACGCTGCTCATCCGCACCGGCCGGGGCGTGCAGCCCACCGATGCCGGGCGGCGGCTGCTGGAACACGGCCACGCCATCCTGCAACGCGTGGCGCTGGCCAAGGAAGATTTAGGCGCCCTGCGCGACGAGCCGGTGGGCCGCATCACCGTGGGCCTGCCGCCCAGCATGGCGCGGTGCCTGACGCTGCCGCTGGTCGAAGCCTTCGCCCAGACCATGCCCAAGGCGCGGCTGGCGCTGGTGGAGGGCTTTTCCGTGAACATCGCCGAATGGCTGGCCACCGGGCGCATCGACCTGGGGCTGGCCTACACGCCCGAGCCGCACCCGCTGATCGAAATCACTCCGGTGTTACAGGAGAACCTGTGCCTGATCGGCCCGGCGCAACGGCTGGCGGGCCGGGCCAGCGTGCCGTTTTCCCGGCTGGGGGAGTTCCCGCTCATCGTGCCGCAGCGCGGGCAGGTGTTTCGCAAGCTGATGGAGGCGCAGGCCGCGCTCTCGCAGGTCAAGCTGGACGTGGTGTGGGAAGTCTCCAGCGTGCCCGCCATTCTCGATCTGGTGCGCGGCGGCCACGGCTTTGCCGCCCTGACCAACAGCGCCGTGCGTGGCGATGCGGGCAGCGCCGCCCCGTTGCCGGGACTGGTCAGCGTGCCCATTGGCGGGCCGCGCATCGTCAGCACCTTGTGCCTGGTGCAGTCGGCCAAGAAAAAAACCACCCCGCTGGTGCGCCGCACCGCCGAGCTGCTGCGCAGCCTGAGCGTCCAGGTCTGCACGCAGGCAGGGCAGGACGATTAAAAAAGAGCTTCTTCCGCATGGTATGAAAGGATTTCAGATGGTTTTTGCATTGAAATCCATGTATCACGAGCGGAAAAAGCTCTTTTTTTGAAAGCAATCAATCCGCTGTCGCCGTGCTGGCCGCCCCCAGGTAGGTGTCGATGACGCGGGCGTCGTGCGCCAGTTCGTGGGCCGGGCCATGCAGGCTGATCTCGCCCATCTCCAGCACGTAGCCGTAGTCGGCCACTTCCAGCGCGGCGCGGGCGTTCTGCTCGACCAGCAGGATGGAGACGCCCGTCTCGCGCAGCGCCTGCACGTTGGCCAGGATTTCCTGCACCACCAGCGGGGCCAGGCCCAGGCTGGGTTCGTCCAGCATCAGCAGTTGCGGGCGCGACATCAGGGCGCGGCCCACGGCCAGCATCTGGCGCTCGCCGCCCGAGAGCGTGCCGGAGACTTGCAGCCGCCGCTCCTTCAGGCGCGGGAACAGGGCATACACCTCGTCGATCTGCGAGCGCCACTGGCGCTGGCCCAGGCGCATCTGGCGAAAGCCGCCCAGCACCAGGTTGTCTTCCACCGTCATGGTGGCGAATAGCTCGCGCTTTTCCGGCACCAGGGCGATGCCGAGCATGACGCGCTCTTCCAGCGTCATGGTCTGCACCGGCTGGCCGCCGTAGGCGATGCCGCCCTGGCCGGGCAGGATGCCCATCAGCGTGTTCAGCAGCGTGGACTTGCCCGCGCCGTTGGGGCCGATGACGGTGACGATGCGGCCTTTGTCCAGCGTCAGGTCGATGCCGTGCAGCACCTGCGCCCGACCATAGCCGGCGTGCAGGCCGGTGATTTGCAAAAGAGGAACTGGCATTTCATGCCTCCATACGGTTTTTTTATCGTTGAGCGACGGCAACACTGGCGCGGCGGGAGCGGCGGTCGGCCAGCAAGGGCCGACCCGCAGCAAAGGCCGACGACCCCCTGGGGGCTAGTGTTCCGTTCCAAGGTATGCGGCGCGAACCTTCTCGCTGCGCTGCACTTCGGCAGGCGTGCCTTCCATCAGGTGGGTGCCGAACTCCATCACCACGATGTGGTCGCAGATGTCCATCACCAGGCCCATGTCGTGTTCCACCAGCAGGATGGCCATGCCTTCGGCACGCAGGGTGCGCAGCACCCCGGCCAGTTCCTGCTTTTCCTTGTGGCGCAGGCCGGCAGCCGGTTCGTCCAGCAGCAGCAGGGCCGGGTCGGCGCACAGGGCGCGGGCAATTTCCAGCAGGCGCTGCTGGCCCATGGCCAGGTCGCCCGCCTTGTGGTGCAGCAGCTCGCCCATGCCCACGCGGCACAACTGGCGTTCGGCCTCGGCAAACAGCGTGCGCTCTTCGACGCGGTCCAGGCGCAGCATGGCGGCGGCGGCGTTGCTGCGGCTGCGCAGGTGGGCACCCAGGGCGACGTTTTCCAGCACCGTCATCTCCGGCACCATCTTGACGTGCTGGAAGGTGCGCGACACCCCGCGCTGTGCAATGGCGCGGGCACCCAGGCCGCTGATGCGTTCGTCCCGAAAGCGCACCTCCCCGCCGGAGAGGCTCAGCACGCCGGTGATCAGGTTGAAGGTGGTGGACTTGCCCGCCCCGTTGGGGCCGATCAGGCCGGTGATCTGCCCGGCGCGTACCTGAAAGCGGATGTCGTTGACCGCCAGCAGCCCGCCGAACTGCTTGCGGATGGCCCGCACGTCCAGCACCACCGCACCGGCAGCGGGCTTGGGCTGCACGGGCAGGGCCGGGGCATCGGCCCAGTCCTGGCGGCGCGGGGCGGACGGCAGGCGCCGGGCAACGGCATCCCACAGGCCATCGGGCAGGTACTTCAGCACCAGCACGATGAGGATGCCGAAGACGATCAGCTCGTAGTTGCCGCTGGTGCCGATCAGCTTGGGCAGCAGCACCTGCAACTGGTCTTCCAGCAGCTTGACGATGCCCGCGCCCGCCACCGCGCCCCAGACGTGGGCCGCGCCGCCCAGCACGGCCATGAACAGGTACTCGATGCCCATCTTCAGCCCGAAGGGCGAGGGGTTGACCGTGCGCTGGAAGTGCGCGAACAGCCAGCCCGAGATCGAGGCCAGCAGCGCCGCGAACACGAACACGCCGACCTTGTAGCGCAGGGTATCGACGCCCATGGCCTCGGCCATCTGCGTGCCCCCGGCCAGCGCCCGGATGGCGCGGCCCGTGCGCGAATCGAGCAGGCGCACCACGGCGATGCAGGCGGCCAGCGCCAGCACCCAGACCAGGGCGTAGAACAGGCGCAACTGGCCCAGGTCGGTGCCGAACAGGGTCAGCCCCGGCACGCCCAGGATGCCGTCGTACTTGCCCAGCGCATCCAGGTTGCCCATCAGGTAGAACAGCGCCAGCGCCCAGGCCAGGGTGGCCAGCGGCAGGTAGTGGCCGGACATGCGCAGCGTGATCGCGCCGATCAGCGCCGCGCTGATGGCCGTCAGCCCCAGGCCGACGAACAGCGTCAGCCACGGCGACAGGCCCAGGCTCACCGTCAGGTAGGCGCTGGTATAGGCGCCGATGCCGACGAAGGCTGCCTGCCCGAACGAGGTCAGGCCGCACACGCCGGTGAGCAGCACCAGGCCCAGCACCGGCAGCACGTAGATGCCGATGTAGTTGAGCTGGATGATCCAGAAGTCGGGCAGCGGCAGCAGCGCCAGCAGGGCCAGCAGTGCTATCGCGGCGGGCAGGCCGAGGGCACGCAGGCGGTGCGCGGCGCTGGCCGCCGGGGCCGCAGAGGAGGGGGATACGGATACAGCGGATGTCATGATGTCAATGCTCCTCGCCAGCGTGGGGCGAACGCAGCGAACGCCACAGCAGCACCGGCAAAACCAGGGTGAACACGATCACCTCCTTGAAGGCGCTGGCCCAGAACGAGCCGAAGGCCTCGATCACCCCCACGCCCAGCGCCCCCAGCAGGGCGCCGGGGTAGCTGTGCAGCCCGGCCACCACGGCGGCGACGAAACCCTTGAGGCCGATCAGAAAGCCCGAGTCGTAGAACACCGTGGTGGTCGGCCCGATCAGCAGGCCCGACAGCCCCCCGATCAGCGCCGCCATGGCAAAGGTGAGCTGGCCCGCGCCGGTGGTGGAAATGCCCATCAGCCGCGCCCCCAGGCGGTTCACGGCGGTGGCTTGCAGCGCCTTGCCGTACAGGCTGCGCTCGAAGAACAGCCACAGCAGCACGATCAGCGCCGCCGAGGTCAGGAAGATGATCAGCGCCTGGCCGCTGAGCGACAGCGGCCCCAGGTTCAGCCGCGCATCCCAGAACGACGGATTGCGAAAGCCCTCGGCGCCGAAGAACAGCAAGGCCAGCCCCGTCATGGCGAAATGTACCCCCACCGAAATGATGAGCAGCACCAGCGTACTGGCCCCGGCCAGCGACTGGTAGGCCACGCGGTAGATCAGCGGCCCGTAGGCGGTGACGATGGCCAGCGACAGCAGCGCCTGCACCACCAGGGGGAAGTTGTGCGGCGCAGCCCACAGCCCGACCAGGCCCACCACCAGCGCCGGCAGGCCGGTCAGCAGCGCAGCCCGCACGGCCAGCCCGGCGTTGCGGCGGTGCTGCCAGACGGTGACCAGCTCCATCAGCGCCGCTACGGCGGCCAGGATGAACAGCAGCCACACCGTGCCGGGCACCTGCCCGGTCTGGAAGATGGCCAGCGTAAGTGCGCCGTAGGCGACGAATTCGCCCTGCGGAATGAAAATGACCCGGGTGACCGAGAACAGCAGGACGATGCCCATGCCCAGCAGCGCGTACACCGCGCCATTGGTCAGTCCGTCCACCGTCAGCACGCCGGCAATGGTGAAATCCATGGCTGAAATCCCAAAAATTCATGGCCTGTACGCACGCGGAAGCCGTTGCGCTTCCGTGGGGCCAGGCCATGCAAAAGAAACGATTTAAGGGGCGACCTTGAACTCGCCGCCGACGACCTGGAGCATCACTCCGGTTTCATTGGTAAAGCCCCAGTGGTCGGCGGGCGTCCACTCCAGCACGCCTTGCGAGACCACGGTGCGGCCCATGTTCTCGATGGCATCGCGCAGCGCGGCGCGGAACTCGGGCGTGCCGGGTTGGGCTTTGGGCAGCGCGGCTGTGGCGGCCTTGTCCAGCACGGTGTAGGCATCGAAGCCGTGGGCGGCAAACTGGGTGCGCGTGTTCGGGCCGTAGGCTTTTTCATACGCCTGCACGTAGGCGATGGACAGCGGCTTGGACGGGTGGCTGTCCGGCAATTGCTCGGCCAGCGGGCCGGGGCCGGAAACCACGTAGGCCCCCTCGGCATCCTTGCCGGCGGTACGCATCAGGTCGCGCGTGGCCGCAGCGTGGGTCTGGTAGACCTTGCCCTGGTAGCCCCGCTCCTTGATGGCCTTTTGCGGCATCCCGGCACCGCTGCCCGAGGCGACGATCAGCACCGCATCGGGCCGGGCCGAGGCGATTTTCAGCGCCTGGGCGGTCACGCTGGTGTCGTTGCGGCCAAAGCGCTCGGTCGCCACCAGCTGGATGCCGACCTTGGCCGCAGCGTCATTGAAGCCCTTGAGCCACAGCTCGCCATAGGCATCGGTGTAGCCCAGGAAACCCACGGTCTTCACGCCTTGTTTGTGCATGTGCTGCACCAGCGCATGGGCCATCACGCCGTTGCTTTGCGCCAGGCGGAACGTCCATTTGTCCTTGCCCGGCGGCAGCGCTGCGGGGGAGGTGGCCAGTTGCAGCGTGCCCGAGGCGGCCGCCGCATCGGCCATGGCGATGGCCACCGGCGTGGCCGCCGAGCCGATGATGACGTCCACCTTCTCCTCGGTCACCAGGCGCTGCGTGGCCTTGACGCCGGCCGTCGGGTCGCTGGCGTCGTCCAGCGTGATGACCTTCAGGTTTTCGCCCGCCAGGGTCTTGGGCCAGATGGCAATGGCGTTCTTGATCGGAATGCCCAGGCCGGAAGCCGGGCCGGTCAGCGGCAGAACAACGCCGACGGTGATGTCGGCATGGGCCAGCCCGGTCAGCGCCAGGGCCAGGGCGGCAGCAAGGGAGGAAGGGCGCAGGGGGATAAGCATGGTGGGGGTGTCTCCTGAGTTGGTTTTGCGAAAGCCCGTGCCGATGGATTCACAGGACTTGCTGCTTATTTTGATTATGAAACATAACTAATTCAAGTCAAGGACGCCCATTTTTCATTGGGAGTTACCCTTGCCACGCCCACCCCTTGTCACACCCGCGAAGCTCCCGCCTGCACCGGGGATGAAGGTCGATTTCAGTTCCCGTCCCGCCATGCGGCAGCCGCCGCCGGGCAGGCCGGGCGGCGGGGCAGTGGCAGGAGGGGACGGGGGGTTCGCCGGGATGCCGGGCGGAAGATCAGTCGTAGACCTTCTGCAGCAGGCGGATCAGGGTCTTGCGCTCGCTGGCGGTCAGGTTGGCCGTGGCATCGACTTCCAGTTGCGCCACGGCCTGCTCGGCTTCGGTGGTGAGGGCTTCGCCGTCCGGCGTCAGGTACAGGCCCATGGCCCGTCCGTCGCTGGGGTGGGGGCGGCGTTCCAGCAGGCCGCGCTTTTCCAGGGCCGTGACCAGGCCGACCAGGTTGGGCGGCATGATGCTCAGTGCCGCGCAGACATGGCGGGACGTCAGCCCCGGGTTGTGCGCCAGCAGCGACAGCACCGAGAACTCCACCACCTTGAGTTCGTAGGCGGCCATGCGCTCCATGAATATGCCGATGATGTGCAGCGCCGCCCGCCGCGCGTTGTAGCCGACCTGGGTGCGCAGGAAGGAGATGTCGATGCCCTCGGTATCGGTGCCGGGCGTGGTGGCGGAACGGGGTTTGGTGGAACGAAGGCGGGGCATGGGAGCAAAAGCGGCGGAAACAGGGGGTGCAGGGATGGATGGGTGGGGTTTGTAGATGCTGGCGACCTTGGGCGCAAGGGTCAGGGCTATTTTTTACTAAAAAAGGAGCTTCTTCCGATTGAAAACAAAGGTTTTCAAGGTATTTTTATCTTGAAACCAATGTATGAAAAGCACAAGCAGCTCCTGATTATGAAGTCAAAGGTACTTGTGGAGCGGCCTCCGCCCCGATGGCTGCCTGCCGGTAGGCGGCCGGCGCCTGGCCCGTATGGCGCCGGAAGAAGCGGCTGAAGTAGGCCGGATCGCTGAACCCCAGGTCGAACGCCAGTTGCGATACCGGCGCCTGCACATGCACCAGCAGGCGGCAGGCTTCGCGCACCAGACGGGCGTGGACGACGTGCTGGGCGCTGTGCCCGGTCTCGGCCCGCACCAGGCGGTTGAGCCGCTCGGCGGACAGGCCCAGCTGGTCGGCATAGCGGGGAATGGGCCAATGCTCGGTGTAGTGCTGTTCCACCAGCACCAGCCAGCGCGTGTACAGCGCATGTCGGCCCTGCACGCGCGGCGGGCCGTCGCAGCGCGAGCGCCATTGCGCCAGATGCCACAACACGCTGCACGCCAGCCACAGCGGCACCGGCGCGGGGTGGGTGGCGGCAGGGTGCTGCGCCTCGGCGTGCAGGGCCTGCCACAGCGTCTGCAACTGTTGGGCGATGGCGTCCTGGGCCGGCAGGGGCAGGGCGGTCGGGGTGGCAAACAGGGTGTGCAGGGCGGTGCCGATGGTGCTGCCGTCCTGCTCGGCCAGCACGCTGGCGTCGAAGGTCAGCACATAGCCCTCGGTGTGCGGGGCAAAGCGAAAGGCGTGCGCCACGCCCGGGGGCACCACCAGGGCCAGCGGGCCGGTGCCCTGGATACGTGTTTCGTCCAAGAGGGCGTGTACGCTGCCCTGCCACACCCACAGCAGCTGGTGCAGGCCGTGGTGGACGTGGGCGTCGATCTCCCAGTCGTACAGGCGGCTGCGCGAGACGATGGATTCGATGTGCAGCATCCGCAGCATCCCGCTGCGCCCCTCGCCATACAGGGCGAATACCGGCAGGCGGCGCAAGCTGCGCCGGGGCCTGGCAGCGGGCTTGACCGAAGCGTGGGGAAGGGGGGAAGGCGGGTGTGACATGCGCGCCAATGTACGCGAAAAGTACCAGCCATTGCCGTGTTTCGTCCACGCAAGCCGAGGCCGGTTTTTTGACAATAAAACTTGTCTTAAGTCAATTTTTCAGGAGACATTTTTCATGAAGACACAAGTTGCCATCATTGGCGGCGGCCCTTCCGGCCTGCTGCTGTCCCAATTGCTCGACCGCAAGGGCATTGCCAACGTGGTGCTGGAAAAGCACACCCGCGACTACGTGCTGGGCCGCATCCGTGCGGGCGTGCTGGAGCATGGCTTTGCCGCGCTGATGCGCGAGGCCGGCGTGGGCGAGCGCATGGACAGCGAGGGCGAAATCCACGAAGGCTTCTACATCGCCACCAATGGCGAGCGCCGCCGCGTCGATCTGCATGGCCTGACCGGCGGCAACTCGGTCGTGGTGTACGGCCAGACCGAAATCACCCGCGATCTGTACGATGGCCGTGAAAAATCCAAGGGCCAGGTGATCCACGAAGCCCTGGACGTGCAACTGCACGGCATGGAAACCGATGCGCCCTACGTCACCTACCGCAAGGATGGCGAAGACCTGCGCATCGACTGCGACTACATCATCGGCTGCGACGGCTACCACGGCGTCAGCCGCGCCAGCATCCCCGCCGACCGCATCCGCACCTACGAGCGCGTCTACCCCTTCGGCTGGCTGGGCCTGCTGTCGCACACCAAGCCGGTCTCGCCCGAACTGATCTACGCCCGCCACGAGCGCGGCTTTGCGCTGTGTTCGCTGCGCTCGCAGACCCTGAGCCGCTACTACGTGCAGGTGCCACTGACCGACAAGGTGGAAGACTGGTCGGACGACCGTTTCTGGGGCGAACTGTCCAGCCGCCTGCCCGAAGACGTGGCCGCCAGCCTGCAAACCGGCGCCTCGATCGAGAAAAGCATCGCCCCGCTGCGCTCCTTCGTGGCCGAGCCGATGCGCTACGGGCGCCTGTTCCTGGCCGGCGATGCCGCGCACATCGTGCCGCCCACCGGCGCCCGCGGCCTGAACAGCGCCGCCTCGGACGTGTACTACCTGTACCACGCCTTCCTGGCGCACTACCACGAGGGCGACTCCAGCGGCCTGGACGCCTATTCGGACAAGGCGCTGGCGCGGGTCTGGAAGGGCCAGCGTTTCTCGTGGTGGATGACCAACCTGCTGCACACCTTCCCCGACCACATCCCCTACGACCGCAAGTTGCAGCAGACCGAGCTGGACTACCTGTTCTCCTCGCGCAACGCCCTGGCCTCGCTGGCCGAGAACTACGTCGGCCTGCCGTTCTAAGAACCTGTTCACGATCTCCGCGCGGGTGTGCCGTCGCGGCCTCGGGCGCTCTGCGGCGTTGCAAATCCTCGCCATAGCACCGCTATGGCTGCGGTCTGCGCCTAGCAGATCATCCCGATCCGCATCCCGCACCCCTTCGCGCCAAGATCGTGAACAGGTTCTAAACAGCCGCAACACGCCCCTGGCCTGAATGCCATTGCCCCTTGCTCCACTGCCGCAACAGTGGAACAAGGGGCATTTTTGTGGGCCGCTCGTGCGGCTGAAACTAGCGCAGGCCGGTACCGGCAGCGCTGCTGTCCCGGCGCTCGATCAGCTCGATCTTGTAGCCGTCCGGGTCGGTGATGAAGGCGATCACCGTGCTGCCGCCCTTGACCGGGCCGGGTTCGCGGGTGATCTGGCCGCCGGCGGCGCGGATTTTGTCGCACGCGGCGTAGGCATCGGGCACGCCCAGGGCGATATGGCCGTAGGCGTTGCCCAGGTCGTAGCTGTCGGTGCCCCAGTTGTAGGTCAGCTCCAGCTCGGCCTGGGCCGGGTTGCCGCCGCCGAAGCCCAAAAAGGCCAGAGAATATTGGTACTCCGGGTTTTCCGAGGTGCGTAGCAACTGCATTCCCAGAACCTGGGTGTAAAAATCGATGGAGCGTTGCAGGTTGCCAACGCGAAGCATGGTGTGAAGAAATTGCATACCGCTATTGTGCGGTAGCTTGCTATTGGATGTGCGTACTGTCGAAGAACCCGAAAATGCCCCTTTATGCACCTACCTGAAAAATTGCCCCTGCCGTGCCAGCCACGGGTGGTTGCGCTGCTGATGAACGAGCTGCGCCAGGAAATGCCCAGCCTGCGCCGCCTCAATCAGCTCTTTGGCAGCGACCCGGTGCTGGCCGCCTGGCTGCTGGCCCAGGCGAATGCGGGCGTCTACCAGTTGAGCGGAGCGGTGCAGAGCATCCCCCAGGCGGTGGCCCTGCTGGGGGTGGCCCAGTTGCGCGGCCTGCAAAAAAAGGCCTACGGCCACATCGCCCAGCGGGTGGTGGGCCTGGAGCAGCTGGGCGCCTTCAGCAGCGCCTGCGCCCGGCTGGCCCGCAGTCTGGCGCAGGCGCTGTCGCTGGATGGCGGACTGGTTTATGCCGCCGGGCTGCTGCATGGCCTGGGCTATCTGGTGGTGCAGCACACGCCGGTGCAGGCGGTGACGGGATTGGCCCCCTGGGACCCGCTGCGTCCCCACTGGGAAGAAAAAAACCTGGGCTATACCGCCGCACAGGCCGGCGCCCACCTGTTGCAGCAGTGGGGGCTGCCCGCGCCGCTGACCCGCCTGATCGACGAGCTGGAGCATCCGCTGGACATGGCCGAGTTCGACCCCCTGGTGGCCGTGCTGCACCTGGCCGTCTGGGTGCAGCGCGGGTATTACTCGCACTGGCCGGAGCGGGAAATGGTGCGCAATTTCCCGATCGAAGTGGCCCTGGCCGTGGGGCTGGACATGGATGTGGTGCTGCAACAGGAAGCGCCCGACTGGTCGCAGTCGGTCTATTGACGATGGATGGCCATGGTGAGCAATGATTTGACGAACGATTTCCCCCTGACCCCGGCAATGGCCGGGGTGCTGCGCGGGCTGGCGCGGGCCGCCCGGCCTGCGCTGCATACGCTCACGCCCCGGCAGGCGCGGGCCGCCTACGCTGCCGGCAGCGACGTGCTGGAAGTGGACAAGCCCGCCCTGGCCCGGGTGCAGCCCCTGGCGCTGCCGGCCCGCGATGGGGCCGGGCTGCCCGCCACCCTGTTTGCTCCGCGCACGGCTGCCCGGCTGCCGGTGCTGCTGTACCTGCACGGCGGCGGCTTCACCATCGGCAGCGTGCAGACGCACGAAGTGCTGTGCCGCACCCTGGCGCAGCAGGCCGATTGCGCGGTGCTGGCGCTGGACTACCGGCTGGCGCCGGAGCATAAATTTCCCACCGCGCTCAACGATGCCTGGGATGCCTTGCAGTGGCTGGCCAGCCACGGCGCAGGCCTGGGGCTGGATACGCAGCGCCTGGCCATCGGCGGCGATAGCGCAGGCGGCACCCTGGCGGCGGTCTGTGCGGCGCTGGCCCGCGATGCCGGGCTGGCCTTGGCCTTGCAGATGCTGATTTACCCCGGCACCAGTGCCCACCAGGACAGCGCCAGCCAGCAGCGCTATGCGCACGGCCTGGTGCTGGAGCGGCTCGCCATCGACTGGTTCTTCGGCCATTACCTGCGCAGCCCGGCCGACCGGGAGGACTGGCGCTTTGCCCCGCTGCTCCTGCCCGATGCCCAGGGCCTGGCCCCCGCGCACTTCTGTCTGGCCGAACTCGACCCCATGGTCGATGAAGGCATCGAATACGCCGACTTGCTGCGCATGGCCGGCGTACCGGTGAGCCTGGAGATTTACAAGGGCGTCACCCACGAGTTCATCAAAATGGGGCGAACCCTCCCTGAGGCGCGGCAGGCCCATGCCGATCTGGCCCAGGCATTGCGCCTAGCCTTTGGCGCGTAACAAGAAAGAGTAAAGATGATGTCTTCCGAATCCCCCCTGCGCCTGCGTCTGCAATTGGGCGCGTGGAACGACCTGGGCCGTTTTGCCAGCCCGCTGCGCATGGCCGTGTTTGTGCGCGAGCAAGGCGTGCCGCCCGCGCTGGAGATGGATGAACTCGACCCCCTGTGCCTGCACATCGTGGCCTTCGACGCCGGCGGGCAGGCCGTGGCCACGGGGCGGCTGCTCAAAGACCCGGACACTCCCGGCACCGCCAAGATCGGCCGCATGGCCGTGGCCCAGGCCGTGCGCGGCCAAGGGGTGGGGCGGCAGGTGCTGGATGCCCTGGTGGCCGCCGCCCGCCAGCGCGGCGATACCCAGGTCGTCCTCAGCGCCCAGCTCCATGCCCGCAATTTTTACGCCCAGGCCGGTTTCGTCGCCGAAGGGGAGGTGTACGAGGATGCCGGCATTCCTCACATCACCATGCGCAAGCACTTGAACACATAAAAATGGGAGCTGCCAGCGCAGCATCCATCAGCGAAAAGCCCGTTTTTCTTCAATATCTTATGACACACCCGATCTACGAGGTGTGCGCAGATGACCGCCGTCGCCAGCGTCGGTAGCGGCGTTTCGTGGATGGCTTGTCGATGCCTTGCCTGGCAATTCTGCTGGACATGGCCAACTTGCCCGGGTGCTACCGGCGGCGCTTGGGCTTGCTAGTCGTAGCCCTTGCGGCATGAAACCTTGATGGTCGCCAGCGAGGTGGGCCTTGCAAGACCTCCTTGTGCCCGGTATTCAATTCATGCGCCTCCACCGGAACATCCTGGAGGCATGCCGGTTCGCGCCGCTGACGAGGAGTGCCAACGGCGGAATCCCCCCAAGCATCTGCTGGCCCCTTTGGAAATACCTATGGGCTATTGATGATGCGAGCGCCACCTCTGATCAAGGGCATGAAACATAAATGCTTTGTGCAGATTCGCAGGCAAGTGACGTTAGTTCCTCTTAATACTGCACGATGGCTGACTTTCAGAAAATTCTTATTTAGAGCTGATTGTAGATTAAGAATCCTCTTATATCTTAGGCGGGAGAGATCTATAAAGTATCAACTGTGCTCAGTGCAAAAGCACAGAACACAACTGCGATAGAGCTTTTAACTGCGACATGTGCGCAACTGGCTCCATCGATCGACCAACCCTCATTTCATAGAGATCTAGGAAAATGAAAAAAGCTATCCTCAGCATCGCTGTCCTGTCCGCCCTGGGCTTCTCGGCCATGTCTCACGCCGCCACCGTTGGTGCTTCCGGCATGATCAACTTCACCGGCTCTATCAACGCCGACTCCTGCGTTGCTCACTCCAACGGCGCAGGTAGCGCTGGTGGTGCCAACCTGACCTATGACATGGGTGCGGTTTCCAAGAGTGCTCTGGGCACCGAGGCAACCCCCAATGCTTCCGCCGGCAGCAGCAGTACTTTTCCTGTTTCCATGAACCTGGCACTGGAATGCTCGAGCGGTACTTCGGTTGAACTGAAGCTGACCCCCACCGTTGTCTCGGGTAAGGGTATTGGCCTGGCTCCTGTTGCTGGTGCCGCTACCAACGTGCAGATCATGCTGATGCAAGCTGGTCAGGCACTGGATTTCACTTCCGGCTCCGTGACCCTGGATGCTCCCCTGGTCAATGGCGTGGCTAGCGTTCCCCTGATTGCTTACTACACGCTGCAAGCTGGTAAGACAACTACCGATGTGGACGCTGGTACCGCCAACGGTTCTGCTGCTTACGTTCTGTCGTACGACTAAATCGGCTTCTCTTTCGCAGGCTGAATGGCCTGCGAAAGAGGCTGCATGAAAAGAGTAACCGGGGCTTTGGCGATTCTTTGATTGATTCACGCAATTCGGGTCCATCGCCTCGGTTTTTCTTGCAGACAGATTCGGGAGTTTCTACTCAGGAGGGTTTTATGCAGGTCTTCTGCTGCCCCGGATGGCATTTATTGGCATCGCTACAGGCTTGGCAGTGACGAACAGGACTTGTCCGGAGCTTGCGGTAATCACAAACTTTATTTCGGTACTCTTTTCGGCCGTGCTTTGCATTGAGCAAGCCATCAACCGGGATATGCGTGCAACCGGCTTCAGCGATCGTCTCTCCCTCACCTCATAGGTTTTAACAGAAATGAAAAAGGCAATCCTCAGCCTTGCCGTTTTTTCCGCTTTAGGTTTCTCCGCCGTTTCTCACGCTGCCAGCATTGGAGCAACCGGCAACATCAGCTTCAACGGTGGGCTCACTGCAGAAACATGTTCCTTGGAAAACAGTGGTGCTACCGGGACTGGCGGCAATCTGAGCTACGACATGGGTGTGGTGACAACGAAGTCTCTGGGCTCCGAAGCTGCGCCCGCCACCCCTGTAACGGTCGGCGGCATTGCCTCGTCCACCACCATGAATCTGAAACTGGCTTGCGCCAGCGGCTCTTCGGTTGAGCTGAAGCTGACCCCCACCACCCGCGTGAACAAGGGCATCGGCGTGAGCGGCGGCGCAACCAATGTGCAGATCATGCTGATGCAAGGCTCCAGCACTTTGGACTTCAGTACCGGCTCCGCGACCTTGACCGCTCCGCTGAGCGGCGGCGTTGCCAACTTTGTCCTGAATGCTTACTACACGCTGCAAGCCGGCAAGACTATCGCCCAAGTGACGACTGGTTCTGCTAACGGTTCTCTTGCATACGTTCTGTCTTATAACTAAAAACTAAATCGGTTTCCCTTTCGCGGGCTGCATGTTCAGTTCTGCGGAAGGGCTTTCATGGAAGGCTCACACAGTGACCGTATCTCGTATTCATACCTTCGCTCGGCGCGTGCTGCTGGCCCTGATGCTCACGGGCGCTGTCGGTGCATATGCCGATATCTCGCTCAACACCACCCGCGTCATTTTCGACGGCAAGAACAAAGAAGCCAGCCTGGTTGTGCGCAACGGAGCCAATCCCGTTCTGATCCAGTCCTGGCTGGAAAGCAATACTCCTGGCGACAAGGGCGAGCTGCCTTTTGCCATCACCCCGGCGCTGGCCAGAATGCAGGTCAACGGCCAGCAGCTGCTGCGCGTGCTGTATGCCGGCGGTGCCAACGCCATGCCTTTGGACCGCGAGTCGGTGCTGTGGGTCAATGTGCAGGAAATTCCGCAACAGGCGGAAGCAGAAAACACCTTGCAGATCGCCATTCGCCAGCGTATCAAAATGTTTTTTCGGCCCACAGGCCTTCCAGGCTCGGCCGCAGAAGCGCCCTCGGCCCTGCGCTGGAGCATAGACAGCGCTGACGGCAAGCAGGTTTTAAAAGTGCAGAACCCAACAGCGTTCCACGTCTCCACCACGGGCATCGATATGGGCTCTGACGCCGACAAGCAGCGCATCAGCGAGGCCGTCATGATTGCCCCTGGAGAAAGTAAGACCTTTGCGCTCAAGAGCGGCACGGTTCCCGCTTCTTCGGTGAGCTTCACGGCCATCAATGATTACGGCGGCTCCCAGTCGTATCAGTCACCCATCGGCGGCGCATTGCCAGCACAGGCAAGCCAGGCCACCGAGCCTTAGCCAAAACTAAAAACCAGGCGCTGCGTGCCTACCTTCGCGGGATCCTACAACCGAAGACTCGTGAGTCTGGATCGCTGAGGTGATCCCGGGCGGTGGGGGGCTTTTGTCCAAAATTCACTATTCCCAAGCGTTCGATCATGAGCAAGCTGAAGTCCAAGATCCCCGTTGCGCCGTCTCGCGGCAACCGTACAACGTTTCGCCTGAACCCGCTGTACCAGATTCTGTTTGGTTCGCTGGGCGTGTTCCTGCCCAACTGGGCTTTTGCGCAAGAAGTCTCGGCGACCGCTGTGGAATCGGCGCAGATGGTGGCGCAACTGACCCCGCCGTCAACCGGTGAGCAAGCTGCCGCCCAGGTCGCAGGCAGCGCCGCCGCTACAAACCAGAAACAGAAAGCGCTCGTGCAGGTAGCCGCGCTGGATGTTGCTGCGCTGGACCATGCTGCCCTGAGCCAGGGTGTGATGAAGGGTTTCAGCACGGCATTTCTGCAGGGGCTAGGTACCAGCGTCGACGTCAAGACCCTGCTGTCCAGCAGCGAGATCGTTGCCGGTAACTACCGCGTCGACCTGTATGTCAACACGCTGCAGACCAGCCGTATCGACGTGAACTTCACGATGAACGCCAGGACCGGCGAGGTCGAACCCTGCTTTACCAAAGACATGCTCACCCAGGCCGGCGTGGATATGGCCAAGATCGACTGGGATCAGGCTGCCAGCCAGAACCCGTCCTGCCTGCGCCTGCCCGAGCTGATTCCTCAAGCCACTGCGCAATTCGATGCTGCACGCCTGCGTCTGAGTCTGAACATTCCCCAGGCCTATATGAGCCAGGCACGTCGCGGCTATGTGGAGCCTTCGCAGTGGAGCGAAGGCGTGCCCGTGGCCTTTGCCAACTACAACTTCAGCTCGCGCCACACCAGCAGCTCGGGGGGAATGGCCGACCAGCGCACTACCAATCTGGGCCTGAACATGGGCGTCAATATTGGCCCCTGGCATTTCCGCAACAACTCCTACCTCAGCAGCGGCTCGCAGCAATCGACACAGTTCCGCAGCCAGAACACCTATATTCAGCGTGATCTGACCGATCTGCGCAGTCAGCTCTGGTTGGGCGAGACCTACACTTCGTCGCCGCTGTTCGACAGCGTGCGCTTTCGCGGTGTGCAGATAGCCTCTGACGACGCCATGCTGCCCGACAGCATGCAAGGCTATGCGCCCGTGATTCGCGGCAATGCCGAGTCGAATGCAACCATCGAGGTGCGCCAGAACGGCTTTCTGATCTACACCACCAACGTGGCTCCGGGCCCGTTCGAGATCACCGATCTGGCGCCTTCGGGCACGAACGGCAATCTGGAGGTCACCGTCGTTGAGGCTGACGGCAGGCGCCGCGTCTCTGTTCAGGCATTTTCCGCCCCGCCACTGATGGTGCGTGAAGGTCGTTTGAAGTACGACGCCACGGTCGGTCAGTTTCGCAACAACTACAACGGCGGCAGCACACCGGCATTTGGCAACGGCTCGTTCTTGTATGGCTTGACCAGCAACATCACGCTGGCCGGCGGCGTGCAGGCAGCCCCAGGCTATCAGATCCTCTCGGGGGGCGCGGGACTGAACACCACGGCCGGTGCTTTCTCGCTTGACGCCGCGTATTCTCGCAGCAGCGTCAACGGCGACACCCACTCCGGCAGCCGCATGCGCTTTATCTACCGCAAATTCTTCGAAAGCACTGCGACCCAGGTTTCCTTCACGGCACAGGAAAGCCTGACCGAGGGCTTTCGCAATCTGAACGACCATGTCCAGGCTAGGAACTGGGTTGGCAATGCAAGCGGGCTGAGCTTTCGCTCCATTCTGCCCCGCACGCAGCTGAGCATGTACCTGAGCCAAAATCTGGGTGTTGGCACGCGCTACGGAAGTATCTACACCAGCGCTTCTGCAGGTCGCAACTGGGATGGCTCCAAGTCGAACAGTGTGTCGGCCGGCTATAGCAATACCCTGGGCCCTGCCTCTTTCAACCTGAGCCTGACGCATTCGCGCAATGTCGCCAGCGTGCAGTATGCGGGCGGTCGCTATAGCGATACCGGGGTATTTCTGTCCGTCACCTTCCCGCTGGGCAAGGGCAGCAATGCTCCCAATATGTACACCAATGTGGGCCACCAGAAGGCCGGCACCAATGTGCAGACGGGTATCAACGGCAGGCTGCCGAACGACCGCGACATCAGCTACTCGGTGATGGGGCAGCGTGACCCCAACGGCGACGCTTCGGCCTCCGCATTCCTGGGGGCTGCCACCTCGGTGGCCGTGCTCAACGCTGGCTACTCTTATGGCAATCGCTCGAGCACGGCGTCGGTGCAGGCCAATGGCTCCATCGTCGCGCACCAGGGCGGCGTCAACTTCGGCCAGCCCGTGGGCGAAACCTTTGCGTTGGCCCAGGTCGCGCCAGCGGTGCCCGACGTGCGGGTGTCCAGCTACAGCGGCGTGGCTACGGGCAACAATGGCTATGCCATCGTTCCCAACGCCGTTCCCTACCGTGCCAACTGGATTGCCATCGACGGCAATGGTTTGAGTGCCGACATCGAGATCGAAGGCGGTATGGAGCAGGTCGTGCCGCGCCGCGGTGCGGTACCGCTGGTCACCTTCAAGAGCGAAGAGGGCCGTCGCGTGCAGTTCGAGCTGACCCAGCCCGATGGCTCTCCCATGCCGTTTGGCGCGATTGTGGAAAGCGCCGACGGCACCCGACTCGGCATTACCGATACCCGTGGTCGCGTGCTGACCATGCTGGAGCCGAATCAGGTCCAGGGCCAGTTGCGTATTACCTGGGAAGAGCAGGAGTGCCGCATTGGCTACGACCTGCCTACTAAGGCTCAGGGCGAGAACTACCAGCGTGTTGTGCTGAGTTGTACCGATGCCAGGCCTGTGCCGTCTTCTCCCAACAAAAACGGATCCGGCGTGGCCCAGACCACCGATCCCGATCTTGTGTCCAAGCTGGGGTCCTGAGCCCAAGCCTAAGCCCAAGTTCACAGTACCCCATAAGGAGTTCGATCTATGTTTCGATCCATCAAAGCCCGTATTTATCCGTCCTCATTCCCTGGCAGCCAGTCTCAGCGCTGGGGCTGGCTGGCCAAGGCCGCGGTAGCCTGCGCCATGACCGCCGGTGCCCTGCATGCGCCCGCTGCCTTGGCGAGACCAACATGTACTAATGGCAATATGGTCAAGGAGTCAGACTGGGCCATCACGGGCAATTTTGCCAATATTGCAAACGGTGTTTCGATTGCCCATGTTATGTTCAGCCAGACCGTCACGGCCTCACAAACGAATATTGGCAACCAGGTGTATGCCGTGATTGGGAGACCCGCCGCTGGGCCTTACCAGACCATTCCGTTGGCTACATTTCCAGGCTTGGGGATGAAGTTGAGTTTCGTCGGTTATATCAATGATTTAAACGCGGAGCTCAACCCCAATAATTTTAATGCCCTTATTGGGACAGTCATTGCTGGTTCCACAAGTAACTTTGGAACTTCGACGTTCTCCACCGGCACCACCACCAGCAACAGGAAATTCAGGCTCGTATGGAGGCTGGATCTTGTGGTGACCGACGTGAAGATCTACGCGGGCGGTACAGGCAATTTCTTGAACGAACCAAATCTGGGTGCAAACATAACGTTTATTGCTCCTATTATTTATGACGGCACTGTAAACCAGGCGTGCTACAACGTTACTTCCAACTTTCAAAATGCACTGGCCAGTGGCGGAGCCATCCAGCTGCCAGAGTTGCCCAAGCCGCCAACGCCGACTTGCCAGTTTCCGATTTCCACCATGAATCAAACCATTCCGCTCGCTTTCTCTACTACCGGCAGAGTGCCTGCGAATGGCTCTGCCCGTACGGAAGGGGCAATGGCCGAGACGCGATTTAATATCCAAGCGAACAACTGTGGCGCCGATAGCAACTACGCCATCTACTTTACCGACGCCAATGCGGCCGGGGCGACCAAGGATTATCTGAATAGCTCAGGGGCGCTTGCGGGCAAGGTCAACCTCAGACTGTTTCAGGGCGCTAACAACGTGCCCGTACAGTTTGGTCCAGCGCCCACGGGCAGCAGCTTGCCGACCCATCCCGCTGGCGTGACGAACAGCCTGACTCCGGCAAACTCGAATTTCGTGCACGATTTTTATGTGCAATACGTTCGGGCGCCTGGTGTGGATGCCAGCGCGGTGGGGCCGGGCTCGCTGGCGGCGCAGACCATCGTCACGGCGGTGTATCCCTGAACTTCTCGAGCCCTAGAAGCCAGCATCGAAGACACCACCCGCGCCACCAGAAGATGCGCATTTACCCGCCACACGCGTCTTGCCCCCTTGCCCCTTATGCCTCTGGGAGCTGCTCTCTATTGGGACTGCTGAAGCGTCACCTTGAATAGGTGGGTTTTAACACCACAACATGGGCTAGCTGTTCAGTCCCGGCATTAGATGGATCGGATCAATCCTGAACCGCTCAGGCTCGGATGTCCACTGTTTGCAGATGAATTCGTAGAGTGTCAGGCCCTCATCGGGCGCTTGATGGATCCTGGCTGTAGCGTTCTGGCTGTGCAGCCCCAATCCTGGCCAAAATCGACTCGATGGCCGCTTCCATTGCGGCCCGTACTGGCTTTGTGACTTCAGAGCCGTGCGCACCGAGTGCTTTACAACTTCGAGGAAGTTCTCATAGCTCCATTCTTAAACGAAGGAGCTTTTTCTATTCTGGTCGCAATTCAGTCTGTTGTTTGACGCTGCGCTTGCTGCTTGAAGATCGAAAAAATTGAACCGCTAATTTTTCCGTTCAACCGAACTCATCGGTGGGCCCAGCGCCTTTTACAAGGCGTTGTGCTGCTTCCTGTTCATGGAGCAGTAACGGGTTTTGTTTTTGTTCGACGGGTCTATGCCTCGACCCTACAGGCTGGGCATTGATCTTGCATGCGGCAATGTTTCCCTTTGCATTGGAATATTCTGAGTTTTTGAGTGCATCAATACCATGGCGATTAAAAATATCGAATAGATACTTTGAATTGCATGAATAGAAATATGCATTTGCGAAAATATTTTTAAAAATTCCAAAAAATCAATATCTTTTTTAACTATCCGATAGCATGAAATTTAAGAATTGTCTTATGGTTTTTTTCATAAATTCATGAACAATGAGTGTATGAATTTGAAAAATATATGTGGAGATGGAAACTCATCTTTTTCTAACTTGAGAGTTGCAAGGCTTCTTTTGCGTGTTTTGGCGTTAGGGGGAGGAATTTTCTTATTTTTGGCTTTTGTGATTTTGATGGGAGCTGCTTTGAATAATGAAGTTTGGCAGATTCGCAGACACATGAATGCTGCTATGTTTGAAGCCAAAACATATCTTGATGAAAAAGAAATTTTGCTTGAGCATCTTGCGCGTAATATTGCGGTTAAAAATGAAGGGCTTGGCTATTTGTTGTCTGACGATCAGCCAGTTTATATTAGTATAGGTGCATTTGAAAAGAAACTATCTATTTTTCTGGCGCCGGAAGATATTAAAGAACTAAATCAAAAGAAATTGAATTTATTTTACATTGATTATGAATCTGAAAAGAAAATATTTACTCTACATAATGGGGGGAATAAAGAGGATACCTTGTCAAGGAAAATTATAAATTATATTGACGATGAGGATTTTAAATTTGATAATGATGATTTTGTATGGATGTCTGATAATTCTTCGGAACGCTCAAAAATATTTATTCTGAAGAAAATAAAAAATAGGGACGGTGTTAACTGGTTAGGGTTGCAAATAAGCATGAAGGAGCTAGAAAAAACTTTGCAATACCCAGATGCTGGTCACTATGTATTGATTAATAAGAACGCCGAAGTGGTTTTGGGAGATAGTTTTCTGCAAAATATTGCAAAAAATCTGCGAGCCAATTTCGGAACAGATTATTTTGGATTTGATGGTGGGCAACTATTGGATAGCAGATTGATACTGGTAAAACATGTCGGAGCATCGGATTGGTCTCTGATATATTATTATGATTTCAAGGAATTGCTGCTGCCGTTAATTCCAAAACTTTTGTTTGGTTTTTTAATTATTGTCACGGGCTTTTATTTTCTATATCTATTGCATAGAACATTGCATAAAAGACTTATTATTCCTGAGCAAAAGCGTATCTGTTCAATAATTGAAAATGATAATTTTTCGCGAACCATAATACAAACCGCGCCTGTTGCGCTCTGCGTGTTGAGACGACGTGATGCGGAAGTTGCTCTGGAAAATAGGCTTGCACAGAAATGGCTCGGCAGTGGTGAAGTGCGCAGAGCATGGAGTCTTGGCTGGATAGAGAACGCGTTTGAGTCTGACGATACGGAGCACGACAGAGAAATTATTACGCCAACCGGTAAAAATCTTTTGTTGAGTTTTTCTGCCGCAAGTTATTCTGGTGAAGATGTGCTGTGCTGTGCATTCAGTGATATCAGTGAGCGAAAGCAGACTGAGGAAGCTCTTGAAATGGCGAAAAAACTTTCTGATGAGGCCAATCAAGCGAAAACATTATTCTTGGCAACCATGAGCCATGAAATAAGAACTCCACTTCATGGCCTGTTAGGTACAATAGAACTCCTAAGCCGGACAATACTTAATTCTCAACAAGAGGGATATCTAAGAGCTTTACAACGATCTTCTTCTACGCTGCTGCAATTGATTAATGATGTGCTTGACGTATCGAAGATTGAAGCCAGAAAATTAAAGTTAAACAAATCTGTTTTTTCTCCTGCAGAGTTAACGCTTGACATTGTTTCTTCATTTGCTGCTTCTGCTCGTGCCAAAGGTGTTTATTTATACGCTTGTATCGATCCATCCGTTCCTGGTTTTGCTCAAGGCGATGATTCGAGGATCAGGCAAATTCTGAATAATTTAATAAGCAACGCAGTAAAATTTACCGATCATGGGCGTATAGTTATGAGAGTTAAATCTGGAGTACGGACTGAAAATTCAGTTATTAATTTGAATTGGCAAATATCTGATACTGGTGCTGGAATAGCTATCGAAAATCAAAAATTTCTCTTCGATCCTTTCTTTCAAGTATCTGAAAATTCAAAGAATACTCCAGGAACAGGTTTGGGGCTATCGATCTGTAAACGACTGGCAGATTTAATGCAGGGGGAGCTTCGTGTCGTCAGTGACGTCGGATTGGGAAGTAGTTTTACATTAAATCTTCCTTTGGAGAAAATTAAACTGGATGAAGATATTAATGAAAAATTGCTTGATAAGAAAATTCTAGTTCACACACCTGTTAAAGAATTAACAGAAAATTTTTGTGCATGGATTGAGTATTGGGGAGGGCATGCACAAGTTTTTCAAATGAATTACCAAAACAATGATGATTGTGATGCTGTTCTATTGGAACTGCGTTTTAATTCTTGTCAACAGATTCCTTTTTCTGCATGGAAAGATTCAAGAGTCATTGTTTCGGATCTTGGGGGAGAGCAGCCAAGAAAAGAAGGGCTTGAGTGGCACATCGGTAGATTTAATTTAAAAGGTATTTTCAAGGCACTTAGTTTGGCTCAAAATAATTCTGCGGGAATTACATCAAATTCTTATGAGTTTTTCAATGACGACAAGCTGTCTTTGAATATATTGGTTGTTGAAGATAATCCTATAAATCAAATGGTTATTCGCGATCAATTGGAAATTATTGGTTGCAGTGCAATTTTGGCATCTGATGCAACCGAAGCATTAAAAATATGGATGGATAAAAATCTTGATCTAATCATAACGGATGTCAATATGCCGGGTATATCAGGATTTGATTTTGCTAAGCAGCTTAGAAATATGGAGTGCAACTTGCCGATAATAGTTACAACTGCCAATGTGATGCCTGAAGATGAAGACATGTGCAAATCTATTGGAATTCAAAAAATTCTAACCAAGCCAATAAATATAAAAACATTATACTCTTGCTTGCTAAGTTTTTCTATGGAGAAAAAATAATGTTTTCACCTAGAATACTGATTGTTGAGGATCAAGAATTTCAAAGAGAATATTTAAAAAATATTTTTTTGAGTTTGGGTTTGGATTTGAGTCATGTATCTTCTGCAGAAAATGGTGAAGATGCTATCAAAATTATTGAAGAAAGTAATTTTGATCTTGTAATAAGCGATTTGATGATGCCTGATCTAGATGGTGTTCAATTAATTCAGAGGTTGGCATTACTTGAACAACCTCCAATTCTTGCAATCATCAGTTCTGCTTCGAGACAAATAATTTCTGGAGCATCTATGGTCGCGCGGGCACATGGCTTGATAGTACTGGAGAATATTTCTAAGCCCGCACGTGTTGCATCTATTTGCAAGCTGTTGGAAAACCTAAAAAAAACTTTGGATTCAAATGTCAAAAAATGTCATTCTGGACTTTTTCTTGCTGAAAAGCCTGCAATCGAAGAGATAATCAATGGTTTGGGCAACAATGAGTTTTGTGCATGGTTTCAGCCAAAAACATCACTGATTGATGGGTGCATCTATGCTGCAGAGGCATTGGTTCGCTGGAATCATCCTACAAAAGGAATTCTCCGGCCCATCATGTTTATGGATAAAATTATAGAAGCTGGTTTGGAAGAGAAGCTGTTATGGTTGATTCTTGAGAATTCAATTAATATACAGAGAGTTTGGAAGAAACAAGGTTTTAAAATTAAAGTCGCAATCAACTTGCCTACCAATTTGCTCGATAGTGATAATTTCCCTGATAGAGTTTATGATTTTGTTATTAATCAGGGAGGCAGTCCATCCGATATTGTTCTGGAATTGCTCGAATCTACTCGTGCCGAGGCGATCACTAGATATTATGCTGGTACATGTCGTCTACGGATGCGGGGATTTGGACTAGCACAAGATGATTTTGGTCAGGGGTATAGTTCCATGCATAATCTGGTTTCCACCCCTTTTACTGAATTGAAAATTGATCGTTCGCTTGTTCATGGATGTTTCAATGACAAAGGGTTGGCGGCTGCACTGACCAGCATCATAAAATTGGGACGGAAATTGGGTCTTGAGATTGTTGCTGAGGGAGTGGAGCACCCTGATGAGATAGCACTTTTGAAAAGTTTGAACTGTGATTATGTTCAAGGGTATTTGATTTCAGAACCTGTGCCGCACGATGTTTTTTTTCGTTTGCTTCAAGATGGTAGTTTTTTGTCGAGATCTTAGAATCTATTCAAAATTTTTTTGATACCGTCGTTGGCCATGTTTTCAATTTTTGTCATTTTCCTGCAGTCATTCTCACATAAGCGGGGATTCGGTAGCAGCAGCCTTACTTTCATCGCTGCGATGATATCTATCGTTGTCGATACTGCTGCGGGGCGTCTGCTTTCGCGAGTGTGATGTAGTGATGTAGGAAGGTACGCGGGTGTGGGGATGTGCAGGAAGGAGGGCGGGTGTGTGTGGTGGGCCTGCTGCCCAGCGAACTTCCCAAATGGCGTACTGTGTACGTGTACTTTTCCATTTCCAGAGTGCTCCGTGAGTAGAGAGGGGCTAACCTGCTGCTGGGGCAGGCTTCAAAAAAATAGTTGGTATGGTTCGAGAGAGGCTGTGGCGTAGTGCCTGCAGTGTGTTCTTGAGCGTGGACGGCACAGAGTGTGAAGCACACGGGCACAGTGTGCCAAAGGCATGACGCGTCCAAGAAGATCTCGCGGGTTGTCCAAGTTGCCGCATCCAAGGAGCCATGGCAGTGCCCATGATCGGGGCGACGGACCGATCACCAGGATCTTTTGCTCAAAAGATTTTGAACAGGTTCTGAAGATTTTTATGACTTATTGTTCTATTTTTTGAGATAATTTTTATGGTAAAAGTATGTATTTTATACAAATTCCATCCTGAAGTGAAATAATTATTTATTTCAAGAAATATGCTAAAAAAATTTACTATCAACTCATTGCGCCATAATTTTATTTTTTTGGGTGGGTTGTCTTTTTTATTAATACTGTTTGCTATAAGTCTTTGGGCTGTAAATCGTGTAATTCAAGATGAATATGACAAAAAAATCATACATTTCTCTAGATTGATTGGTGATATTAGAGAAAATGAGAAATTTTTGTCTGGGATTGCTGAAAAGAGTCATCAGACAAATTATTCCAATAAAAACGAGATCATTAACTATCAAAGTCGATTGATTTCATCGGATAATGCTACAGAACTTTTTGAGAGCAGGGAGTTTTCCTTCGCCTTGCCATTTAATTTGTTTTTAAATAAAAATGAATTAAATTCAAAGAATTATTTTTCACTGGGTATTCGGTTTTCTAATTATTATAGCAGTTTTTGGAGTCTTTCCAATTATCCGCCTCCTCAAATAGTTTGGGCTTCTTCTGACACTGAGTTTGGAGTCTTCATTCCAGCCATTGGTCAAATTTATAACAATCAAAGAATCAGCCAGAGAACCTATCTCTCTCTTGTTGAAGAGGCAAAAATTAATTTGGAGGCGCAAAAGAACCACCCAGGAAATGTTAAGTGGTTTAAATCAAATGGTTTGAAAAATTTTACAGGCAACCGTTTGGTTGCCTTTATAAAAATTAACAAAGGAAAATTTTCTGGAAATGAAAATTACATCTCTGGATTTGCATTGTCTATTGTTGATATCGATGAGGTAAATGATTTTCTTAATTTTCTTGAAAAACCGATTTTTGATTCTTTGACTTTAATATCTCCCGATGGAGTGTACCTTGATAACAATGGTATTGAAGGTGAGAAGTATGAAGATGGATTTAATTTATTGAAGCAAGGTATTCTTTTTAAAATTTCTGCTCCTGTGCATGCAGGGTGGCAAGGCTTGTACCTGCTCAGTTATTCCAGTTTTTTTAGATATGCGAAGTGGCACATTATTAGTGGATTTGCTGTTTTTTCATTAATTATTCTATTGGCCTGGATCTTTTCCAGATGGTATTCAAAAAATGTGGTTGCTCCAGCAAAAAAAGCTCATAGCGAGTTGATTGAAAGCGATTCATTTAGCAGGGTAATTATTCAAACTGCCCCTGTAGCATTGTGTGTTTTAAGAGATCACTCTGGAAAAATTGTTGTTTTAAATCATCTGGCTGATTTGTGGTTGGGAGGGGCTGATCAAATAGAAGCGCTTAGTAAAGAGTGGAAAATTTTTATTTCCAAACAGGAAAAAGAAGAGGAAATACTGAATATCAATGAAAAATTCTTATATGCTTCATTTTCACGTGCGCGTTATAAAGGGGATCAGGTAATATTATGTGCATTCAATGACATAACGCCTTTGAAAAATGCAGAAAGAGTTCTTGAGGAATCAAAAAAATCTGCAGACATTGCAAATGAAGCGAAATCTTTATTTTTAGCAACGATGAGTCATGAAATTAGAACTCCAATGTATGGTGTTCTTGGTACGCTGGAATTGCTTAGTTTGACTAAGCTCACGACACAGCAAAGAAATTACCTGAGCACAGTGCAGCAATCTTCTTCTATATTATTGCAACTGATTAGCGATATTTTGGATATATCAAAAATCGAAGCGGGCCAAATGGCAATTGATCTTGTCGATTTTAATCCGATCGAGTTGGTGGAAGATGCTGTATCTGGATATTCCGCAATTGCGGCAGAGAAAAATTTGGAAATATATGCCTGTATCGATGTAAAAACCCCGAGAATTGTCAGAGGAGACCATGTTCGTATACGTCAGGTTATTAATAATTTGCTTAGCAATGCTGTCAAGTTTACAGATTTTGGTCGTGTAGTTCTAAGATTAAAATTATTGGATATAAATGCCAATTGTGCCAGATTGCAGTGGCAGGTGACGGACACGGGAATTGGCATTTCACAAGAACAGCAATTGCGACTTTTTGAACCGTTTTATCAAGCTGACAATCAAAACCATACAGTAAGTGGGACAGGTTTAGGGCTATCAATTTCATCACGTTTATGCGAAATAATGGGTGGAAAATTGAGTGTTATTAGTGAATCCGGGTTGGGGAGCAGTTTTTCATTTTTCCTGGATTTGCCTATTCCCTCTTTGGAATTGATCGAAGAAGATTCGAAAAGACTGAATTCGGAAATTGTTTATTTGCGTTCACCTTTCAAAGAGTTATCAAATCAGCTGGCAGATTGGATTAATTATTGGGGGGGGAATCCAGTTGTTGTTGATTGCATTTCGGCGGATGCACATGAAAACGCAGTGCTTCTGGATGTGCTAAATAACTGTGATAAAGATTTATCTTGGACCGGGGCGCGTGTTTGTGCAATCTCAAATTCATCTTTATCTCTACAAAGGAAAACGGATGGTTCATGGATGGTTAGTGTTCATCGTCTCAATGATATTCTTCAGGCCATCCAGTTATCTCAGAACATAGATAATCGAAAAGAAGTGTTTTTGAAACAAGATAAATATGAAAGTTTGGGCTTTAAGGTTCTGATTGCCGAAGATAATCCGATTAACCAGTTATTGATCAAAGAGCAATTGGAAAACCTTGGTTGCAGTGTTTTCTTGGCAGAGAATGGTGAAATTGCTTTTAAGAACTGGAAACCAAAAAATTTTGATGTGCTGATCACGGACGTTAATATGCCAGTGATGAATGGTTATGAGCTGGTCAAGAAAATAAGAGCAGTGGATTCGGAATTTCCAATAATTGGAGTGACTGCAAATGCTTTAAAAGAAGAGGGAGAACGATGCATTGCTGTTGGCATGAATGCATGGCTTGTCAAGCCAATGAGCTTGAAGCAGTTGCGTGATATTTTAGTGAAGATTTGCGGAGTTAATACCGAAAGCAAAGCGCAACAAATTATTCATGATGATCGTTACGTAGATAATTGTTTTTTTAATATGTCGGAAAAAATGCGAGATATTTTTATCAAAACAATGCGGGAAGATATTGATGCTATTGAAAAAGCAATAAATGAAAATGATGTAATTTCAATACAAAAAAATGTTCATCGGATAAGAGGTGCGTTTTCTGTTGTCTATGCTGACTCTTTAAGCGAAGAATGTGCTCAGATTGAGTTGCAGATCTCAACTGGCAGTGACGGGCATCTAATAATGGATGGGGTGAAAAAATTAATTATCAATATTGAAAATTTTTTGTTGCAAATTTAGATAAATAAAATGCATGAGAATTGAGAGTTCAAAATGAAAAAATTCAAGGTTGTTATTGCTGATGATCATCCGATAGTTCTTATGGGGGTACGTGAATTAATTGAAAAAGATATTTTATTCGAGGTTACAGAGCAGGCAGGTACTCCCAGCGATTTGATAAAAATTTTAAATGTCAGTAGCCCCAATATCGTGATTACGGACTTCAATATGCCCGATGATCATGTTTATGGTGATGGTATAAAATTGATCAATTATATATTGCGCAATTATTCTTCCACTGATATTATTGTTCTGACAATGCTGACGAATAGTTTAATAATATCCAGTCTTTATGATCTGGGGGTGCGTGGTGTAGTCTTTAAAAATGGCGATTTGAAAGAGCTGATCGTTGCCTTGAATGTGGTGTCGCAAGGTGGGTGCTATTATCCGCCTAATTTTTCATTAAAACCTATGTCTTTGCGCAATCAGGAAGATGTGAAAAAGAAGATATCGAAAATATCCGTCAAAGAATTTGAAATTTTAAGGCACTTTGTCTCGGGATTGAGCGTTGGGGAAATTGCAGTTCTACTTAATAGAAGTATTAAAACCGTAAGTGCCCAGAAGATATCGGCAATGAGAAAGCTTGAGCTTGAAAGTGATCAAGATTTATTGAAATTCTGCATTGCCAAAAATATTTTCGATAATTAAATTTATTCTACGATAATATAAATTCGTTTTCAATATATCGAATCGGCATTGTTCTATTCCAGGTGATTTATTTTTTGAGCAGACAATATATTTTTCATTTTAAGATTTTTCTTATTTACATTGTAAATTCTTGTGATTACCATGGCTGGCATGGTTGTATGAATTTTGTATGTACTTTTTTATAAATTAATTGTGTTGACGGTAGTATATGCTTTAATTGATTCATACAACTTGCATTAATAGAATTGCAATTAGTATGAGAGCATTATACAGTTTCATCGCCTCCAAAGATCAAGTTTTCAAACTCGGAAGAATTGAGATTGCCAAAGAGTTATATAGCTCTTTTGGTAATAATGAATTGAAAATGAAAGAATTGTTGAAAAGGCATGCGGCATGCGACTGGGGGCATCCACCTTTCGAATATCGGAGCTTATTGTCAAATAATAATAAAAAACTTGTTTCAATCTTTCCTTACAATGACCATTTCATCTTGATTGAGACAGCGTGGGATTGCAGTCAAACTAAAGTAAAGCTTCTTAAATGAATGAAGCGTGCAGCAGTACGCCGGATTACGATGCACAGAGGCCGCGCTTTGGTTTATTCCAGGGGCAGTGCATCGTCGTAGATGCGCGGTGGGATTCCGTTGGCAGTCTTTGCCAGCGGCGCGAATCGGCATGCTTCAAAGTTAAATATCGTCGCGCAACGGGTAGGGCAGGGGCAGCAGCGTCAGCGCCACCCCGTTGCTGTGCAGGGTTTGCTCGGCTGCACCGGTTTGCATAGCTATTACCGCTGACCATTGGCCGATCTGGACAGGGTTTGGTGCTGATAACACCACCACGCCAACGGGCTGCTCTACATTATTCGTAGCAAAGACTTCGGCCCCCGGCGGCACCTCTGCGCTGGCCTGGGCAAGGTACGCCCGGCGTTTGAGCGTGCCGCGAAACTGGCTGCGGGCCACGATTTCCTGGCCGGGGTAGCAGCCCTTTTTGAAGTTCACGCCGCCGACGGATTCGTAGTTGAGCATCTGCGGCACCAGCTGTTCGTAGATGGCCTGGCTGACCAGGGGCACGCCGCTCATCACTTCCAGCCAGCGCCAGATGGCCGGGGCCAGCGGCGCCACATTCGGGGCCGGCGTGCCTGCCGGTGCCAGCCACAGGGCGCGTGCCTGACCCTGGGCCGGGTACAGGCCGATCACCTGTGCGGCCCCTTGCGGCAGCACCTGCCAGGGGGTGTTCAGCCCGGCAGGCACGGCGCTGCCGGTCAGGCCCAGCAGGGTGAAGGCGGCGCTGGCATCCTCCAGCTGGCATTTGGCCCGCAGGACGAACATGCGCAGGCGCTTGAGTACCTGGGGCAGCAGATCGCGCTCGCACACCAGCAGGATGTCTTCGGCGCTGGGCCGGATGGCGATGAAGCTGGCCTGCATCCGCCCTTTGGCATTGCAGAAAGCGGCCAGGCGGGCGCTTTCGGGGCCGAGCAGCAGAAAGTCCTGCGTGAGCTGGCTGTGGATGAAGGTGGCCGCGTCGGCGCCCTGGGCACGAATCACGCCCCAATGGGGCAGGGGGCTTGCGCCTGAAAAAGTCTCGGTCATGGGTGAATTATCATCCCGGGTCTTTTCCCCTCAAGGCATGGGCCTGTGCGTCGTTTTTTTCAAACTCTTTTATTGTTGTGTGTCCTGGCTGCGGCGGCAGTCGGCGCGGGTGCCTGGTGGCTGAGTCAGCCGCTGGCGCTGACCGCTCCCGCTGTGGAGCTGGAGGTCGAGCCGGGCACCACGCCCCGGGCGGTGGCCCAGGCGGCGGTCGCCTCGGGCGTGCAGACCGATGCCCGGCTGCTGTATGCGTGGTTCCGCCTGTCGGGCAAGGATCGGCAGATTCGCGCCGGCAACTACGAGATTCCCCCCGGCACCACGCCCTACAGCCTGCTCATGAAGCTGGTGCGCGGGGAAGAAAGCCTGATGGCGATCACCTTTGTCGAGGGCTGGACCTTCCACCAGATGCGCTCGGCCATCGCCCGGGAGACCACGCTCAAACAGGACACCGCCGACTGGAGCGAGGCGCAGATCATGGCCGCGCTGGACAAGCCCGGTATCCCCGCCGAAGGGCGCTTCTTCCCCGACACCTACACCTACGCCAAGGGCAGCAGCAGTCTGGCCGTGCTGCGCCGCGCTGCTGCGGCGATGGACAAGCGCCTGGCCCTGGCCTGGGAGATGCGCGACCCGGCCACCCCGCTGCAAAGCCCCGAGCAGGCCCTGATCCTGGCCAGCATCGTGGAGAAGGAAACCGGCCAGGCCAGCGACCGCCCGCAGGTGGCCGGGGTCTTCACCAACCGCTTGCGCAAGGGCATGTTGCTGCAAACCGACCCGACCGTCATCTACGGGCTGGGGCCGCAGTTCGACGGACGTCTGCGCAAAATCCATTTGCAGACCGATACCCCCTGGAACACCTACACCCGCCCGGGCCTGCCGCCCACGCCGATTGCCATGCCCGGCAAGGCCGCACTGCTGGCTGCCGTGCAGCCGGCGACAACGGATGCCCTGTATTTTGTCGCCCGGGGCGACGGCAGCAGCCAGTTCAGCACCACGTTGCAGGAACACAACCGGGCGGTCAATCGCTATATCCGGGGCCAGTCCGCGCCCCAGGGCACCCCACAGAAAGCGCAGTAGCAAGCATGGCGGCAAGCAAGCAGGGTTTTTTCCTCAGTTTTGAAGGCATCGACGGCGCGGGCAAGTCCTCGCACATCGACGCCCTGGCCCGGGCGCTGCGCCAGGCCGGGCGCACGGTCACGCTCACACGCGAACCCGGCGGCACGCCCCTGGCCGAACAGGTGCGCACGCTGCTGCTGCACGAGGCCATGGATGCGCATACCGAAGCGCTGCTGGCCTTTGCCGCCCGGCGCCACCATGTCGGCCATGTGATCGCCCCGGCGCTGGCGCGGGGGGAGGTCGTCATCAGCGACCGTTTTGCCGATGCCACCTTCGCCTACCAGGGCGCCGGGCGTGGGCTGGACTGGTCGGTGCTGCTGGAACTGGAGCGCATCACGCTTTCCGGCTTTGGGCTGAATCCCGATGCGGTGCTGAAACCGGATTTGACCCTGTGGTTCGACCTGCCTGCGGCCACTGCCGCCCAACGGCTGGCCGCCGCCCGCGTGCCCGACCGTTTCGAGGCCCAGCCGGAGCATTTTTTTGCCGCCGTGGCCGGTGGCTATGCCCGCCGCTGCGCCGAGGACGGTGCCCGCTTTGCCCGCATTGCCGCCGATGCCGACCGGCCCGGCGTCTGGCAGCAGGTCCTGGCGGCGGTGCAGGCCCATGGTTTGCTGGAGGGCGCTGCGTGAACGCCGCTGCAAGCTCCGCCACCGAGTCCACCCTGGCCCCCTGGCTGCTGGCCCAGCAAGACAGCCTGCTGCGCCAGCGCGGCCATGCCTGGCTGCTGCACGGCCCGGCGGGCCTGGGGCAGTGGGATTTGGCCCTGGCCCTGGTGCGCTCGTGGCTGTGCGAGGCCGACGATGCAGCCACTGCCGGGGCCTGCGGCCATTGCGCCAGTTGTCATGCCATCGACATCCACACCCACGCCGATCTGCTGGTGCTGATGCCCGAAGTGCAGCTGCTGGAGCGCGGCTGGCCCCTGCCGGAAAAGGCCCAGGCCGAGATCGACGAGAAAAAGCGCAAGCCCAGCAAGGACATCCGTGTCGATGCCCTGCGCCAGGCCGTGGAGTTCTGCCAGCGCACCAGCGCCCGCGGGCGGGGCAAGGCCGTGCTGGTCTACCCCGCCGAGGCGATGAACACCATTGCCGCCAACACCCTGCTCAAGACCCTGGAGGAGCCGGTGGGCAACGTGCGCTTCGTCCTCGCCACCGAGGCCGCGCACCAGCTGCTGCCGACCATCCGCAGCCGCTGCCTGGCCCACACCATGGTCTGGCCCGCATCGGCGGCGGCCCAGGCGTGGTTGCAGGCCCAGGGCGTGGCGGCAGACGCGGCGGCCACCGCCTTGCGTGCCGCTGGCGGCAGCCCCGAGCAGGCGCTGGCCCTGGCCCGCAGCCCGGTGGGGCTGCGTCTGGCGCAGGAGCTGCCCCGGTGGGTGCGCGAGGGCGACCTGACCGTGCTGGGCACCCTGGCGCCGCAGGAATTGCTGCTCTGGCTGCACAAGCTGTGCCACGACCTGATGTGCGTGGCCCAGGGCGCCGCGCCGCGCTACTTTCTGCCGCAGGATTTGCCCCGGCCCCCGGCGCTGCGGACTTTGCTGCGCTGGGCGCAGGCTCTGGCGCAGGCGCTGCGCACGGCCGAGCATCCCTTCCAGCCCGCGCTGATGGTGCAGGCGCTTGTCGTGCAGGCCCGCAGCGTCCTACACTCCAAAAGTTGAAACAAATTATTTTTCGGCATGAATACTCCGTCGTCTCCCCGTCCCAGCGTTTTGCAACTGGCCCTGAAGGAAAAGGGCGCGTTGTACGCGGCGTACATTTCCCTGTTTGCCGAAGGCGGCATCTTTGTGGCCACCAACCGGGAGTTTCGCCTGGGCGACGACGTGTACGTGCTGCTGACCCTGCCCGACGATGCCCAGCGCTACCCGATTGCCGGCAAGGTCGGCTGGGTCACGCCCGCTGGCGCCGGCCACCGCGCCCAGGGCATCGGGGTGCGCTTTCCGGCCGAGCCCAAGAGCGAGGAACTGAAAGCCAAGATCGAAACCGTCCTCGGCTCCTGGCTGGGTTCCGACCGGTCTACGCAGACGATCTGACGCGCCGCTCCCCTGTCCGCACCAACCTCCCCCTGGCAGCCCCTGTGCGGGCTGCATCCATTGCATGTTTACCGATTCGCATTGCCACTTGAATTTCCCGGAGCTGCAGGGCCAGCTACCGGCTGTCCTGCACGCCATGGCGCAGGCCCAGGTCACCCGCGCCCTGTGCATTTCCTGCACGATGGAGGACTTTCCCCAGGTTCACGCGCTGGCGCTGGCCCATCCGCACCTGTGGGCCACGGTGGGCGTCCACCCGGATACCGAAGGGCTGCACGAGCCGGATGTCGATGAGCTGGTGGCCGCCGCCGCCCTGCCGCGTGTGGTCGGCATCGGGGAGACGGGACTGGACTACTACGGCATGGAAGACCGCAAGGGCGGGCGCAGCATTGCCGACCTGGACTGGCAGCGTCAGCGCTTTCGCACCCACATCCGCGCGGCCCGGCGCTGCGCCAAGCCCCTGGTCATCCACACCCGCGCAGCGGCGAACGACACGCTGGCCATCCTGCGCGAGGAGGGCGAAGACGGCAGCGCGGGCAGCGCCGGCGGCGTGTTCCACTGCTTTACCGAGAGCCTGGCCACGGCCAAGGCGGCGCTGGATCTGGGGTTCTTCATCTCCTTTTCCGGCATCGTCACCTTCAAGAACGCGCAGGACTTGCGCGACATCGCCGCCTATGTGCCGCTCGATCGCCTGCTGATCGAAACCGACAGCCCCTACCTGGCCCCCGTGCCCTACCGGGGCAAGCTCAACACGCCGGCCTACGTTCCGCACGTCGCGCACTGCCTGGCGCAGGTGCGCGGCATGGCCGTGGAGGAGATGGCGCAGCTGACCAGCGCCAACTTCGACCGGCTCTTTACCGGGGTGACGGCGCCATGATGCGCCGCCGCCAAACGGTGCGCCTGCTTCTGCGCCCGATCCTGGGCATGGCGGCTGCGGCGCTGCTGGCCGGGGCGGCGCTGCCGGCTGCGGCCGATGCGCTGGAGGATTTCCGCACCGCCATCGTGCGGGACAACGACCGCGCCGTCGTCAACCTGCTGCTGCGCGGCATGGATGCCAATATGGTCGATGCCCAGGGCCAGCCCGCGCTGGTCAGGGCGCTGCGCCTGGAATCCTGGCGGGCCGCCGATGCCCTGCTGCTGGCGCCGGGCCTGAACGTCGATGCTGCCAACCCCCAGGGCGAGACGGCGCTGATGCTGGCGTGCAACAAGGGGCGGCTGGACTTCGTGCAGCGCCTGTTGGCCAAGGGGGCCGCCGTCAATCGCCCCGGCTGGACGCCGCTGCACTACGCAGCCAGCGCCGACCACCCGGACAGCGTGGCCATTGCCCGCCTGCTGGTGCAGGAGCATTACGCCTATATCGACGCCGCCTCGCCCAACGGCAGCACGCCGCTGATGCTGGCCGCGCAATACGGCTCGCAGGCCATGGTCGAGCTGCTGCTGGAAGAGGGGGCGGACGTGCAATTGCGCAACCAGCTGGGCCTGAGCGCCATCGACTTCGCCCAGCGCTCGCAGCGCGGCTATCTGGCCGACATCCTGCAGGCCGGGCTGCGCAGCCAGCGGCGCACGCCGCCTGCGTGGTAGGGCTGCCTGGGTAAATATTCAAAAAGAGAGCTGCTACCGCTGATGAATCAACGATTTCAGGTCGTTTAATGCCTGAAATCGTTATGAATCAAGCGGAAACAGCTCCTTTTTATTGCTGCCCTTCCTGCCCGCTGTACGCCTGCAGGCGGGCGTACAGGCCATCGAGCGCTAGCAGCTGGGCGTGCGTGCCCTGCTCGACGATGCGGCCCTGCTGCATCACCACCACGCGGTCGGCGTGTTCGATGGTCGAGAGGCGGTGGGCGATCACCAGCGTCGTGCGCCCCTGCATCAGCCGTTGCAGGGCCTGCTGCACCAGGCGCTCGGATTCGGTGTCCAGCGCGGAAGTGGCCTCGTCCAGAATCAGCATCGGCGCGTCCTTGTACAGGGCGCGGGCAATCGCCAGGCGCTGGCGCTGCCCGCCCGAGAGCTGGCTGGCGTTGTGCCCCAGCGGGGTATGGATGCCCTGGGGCAGGCTGCGCACGTGTTCGGTCAGGTTGGCGGCTTCCAGGCAGTCCCAGACGCGGGCCTCGTCCACGGCGCCGCTGCCCAGGGCCACGTTGGCAGCCACGGTGTCGTTGAACATCACCACGTCCTGGCTGACCATGGCAAATTGCTGGCGCAGGTACGCCAGATCCCATTCGGGCAGGGGCACGCCGTCGATCAGTATCTGTCCGCTGCCGGGTTGCAGGAAGCGCGGCAGCAAGTTCACCAGCGTCGTCTTGCCCGCCCCCGAGGGGCCGACCAGCGCCACCACTTCGCCGGGCCGCACGTCCAGGTCGATCTGCTGCAAGGCCGGGGCCAAGTCTTGGCCAAACGAAACGCCCACCTGTTGCAGCGCGATATGCCCGCGTACCGGCGCGGGCCGGGCGTTGCCGCCGCTTTCGGCCAGGTTGCCTTCCAGCAGCGCCAGCCCGCGCTCCAGGGCGGCAATGCCCGAGGTCATGGGCTTGGCCACGTCGGCCACCCGGCGCAGCGGGGCGATCAGCATCAGCATGGCGCTGATGAAGGCCACGAAGCTGCCTACCGACACCTGCCCGCCGATGGCCGCGTCGCCCCCCTGGCGGCTTTGCCACAGGGCGATGCAGATCACCGCCGACAGCGCCATCGCCGCCATGAGCTGGGTGGCCGGCGTCATGGCCGAGGAGGCAATCGTCGATTTGATGTTCAGGCTGCGCAACTGGCGGCTCAGATCGCCAAAGCGCCGGTTCTGCGCCGCCTGCGCCCCATGCAGGCGCACGATGCGGTGCGCCAGCACGTTTTCCTCGACCACATAGGCCAGGGCGTCGGTGGCCTCCTGGCTGGTCTTGGTGATGCGGTACAGCCGTTTGGAGAGGGTTTTCATGATCCAGGCCACGCCCGGCACGATCACCGCCACGGACATGGTCAGCTGCCAGTTGAGGTACAGCAGATAGATCAGCAGGGCCACCAGGGTGAAGCCGTCACGCGAAATCACCAGGAAGGCCTGCACCAGCTGGGTGGCGCCGGTTTGCACCTCGTAGACCACGGTGTTGGACAGGGCACTGGCCGAATGGCGCGAGAACAATCCCATCTGCGCCTGCTGCACCCGCTCGAACAGGTCTTTGCGCAGCGCCAGCATGCCATCGTTGGCCACCCGCGCCAGGGTGTACTGGCCGATGAACTGGGCCACGCCGCGCACCAGGAACAGGCCGATGATGAACAGCGGCACCAGCCACAGGTTCAGGTCGCCCTGGGTGAAGCCGTTGTCCAGCAGCGGCTTGAGCAGGGCTGGAATCAATGGTTCGGTGGCTGCCCCGACCAGGGTGGCCAGCGCCGCCCCGGCCCAGGTTCCGCGCAGCCCGGTCCAGAAATACGGGGCGACCCGGCGCAGGCGCTGGCGCAAGGGCATGGATTGCACGCCGCTCAGGGCATGGTTGGGTAAAGAGTGGGAGGCATCAGGCATGGCGGGCGATTCTACGTGGCGCCCCCTGGTTTCCAGGCGAGCCGGATGCCGTTGGATACGGGTTCACCCTGGGAGACTTGGCACAAAAGCGGCCAAGACTGTGTACCATTGCCGCTGGTTGAAGAACGTGCTGACGCTTCTTTTTTCCTGGCGGCCTTTCATGACAACGCATTCCTTCTCTCCCGTGTTCTCTCCAAATACTCTTTCCAGCAGCGGCGCGGCCACCTCGCGGCGCAGTCTCTTAGCTTTGCTGGCAGCGGCCCCTGCGGCGCCGGCCCTGGCGCAGTTCCGGGTGGAAATCGCCGGCGTCGGCCTGCGCCAGATTCCCATTGCCCTGCCCGCCCTGCGCGGCGAAGGCGCCGCGCCCCAGAAAATCGCCCAGATCGTCCAGGCCGACCTGGAGCGCAGCGGCCTGTTCCGGGGCGTCGAGGCGCAGGACGCGCAGCTGGACGAAAACTCCGTGCCCGACATGGCCCAGTGGCGCCAGCGCAGCGCCGATGCCCTGTCCTGCGGCAGCATCACCCGGCTGGCCGATGGTCGCTTCGACGTGCGCTTTCGCCTGTGGGACGTGGTCAAGGCGCAAGACCTGGGCGGCCAGGGCTTTGTCGTCGTGCAGGGCGATCTGCGCCTGGTTGCGCACCGCATTGCCGACTTCATCTACGAAAAGCTGACCGGCGAGCGCGGCGTGTTCTCCACCCGCATTGCCTACGTCACCAAGGCCGGCGGGCGCTACGTGCTGTGGGTGGCCGATGCCGACGGGGAGAATGCCCAGTCGGCCCTGGCCAGTACCGAACCCATCATTTCCCCGGCCTGGTCGCCCAACGGCACGCAACTGGCCTACGTTTCGTTCGAATCACGCAAGCCCGTGGTGTACGTGCACGACGTGGCCAGCGGCCAGCGGCGCGTGGTGGCCAATTTCCGTGGCTCCAACAGCGCCCCGGCCTGGTCGCCCGACGGCAGCCAGCTGGCCGTCACCTTGAGCCGCGACGGCCTTTCGCAGATCTACCTCATCAGCGCCGAAGGCGGCCAGCCCCGGCGTCTGATGCAAAGCAGCGGCATCGATACCGAGCCGGTTTTTGCCCCCGATGGGCAAAGCCTGTACTTCGTCAGCGACCGGGGCGGTGCGCCGCAGATTTACAAGGTCGGCCTGGGGGGCGGCGGTGCCCAGCGCATCACCTTCAGCGGCGGTTACAACATCTCACCCAGCATCAGCCCCGATGGCAAGTGGCTGGCCTATATTTCCCGGGTGGGCGGCGCCTTCAAGCTCCATGTCATGGATATGGGCACGGGCGATGTCACCGCCCTGACGGAAACCGCCGATGACGAGAGCCCCAGCTTTGCCCCCAATAGCCGCCTGCTGGTCTATGCCACCCGCCAGGGCGGCGGCGAAGCCCTGATGACCACCACCCTGGACGGGAAAATCAAGGCCCGCCTGGCCGGCAAGGGCGGCGATTTGCGGGAACCGGCCTGGGGCCCATTCCAGAAATATTGAGCCAGTAAACCTTTTCTTCACTTGCACGTTTCTTGAAAGCCTAGGATTTTCTAGGGTAGGAGAATTTTTCATGCTCACTTTTAAACGTATCGCTTTTATCGCCGCAGCCGCAGCCGTCATGGCCGGTTGCAGCTCGGGTGTCAAGCTCAATGACGCTTCGGTGGAAGACCGCAACGCCAACAACGCCACCAGCGGTGTGGCCGGCGTAGACCTCACCGGCAGCGACATCGGCGCCGATGGCGGCCCGCGCAACGTCGGCCGCGTGGTGTACTTCGACTTCGACAGCTACGTGGTCAAGCCCGAAGCACAGGGTCTGGTCGATGCCAACGCCCGTTTCCTGAAGGCCGATGCCAGCCGCAAGGTCGTGGTTGAAGGCCATACCGACGAACGCGGTGGCCGCGAATACAACTTGGCCCTGGGCCAAAAGCGTGCCGAAGCCGTGCGCCGTTCGCTGAACCTGCTGGGCGTGCAGGACAGCCAGGTCGAAGCCGTCAGCTTCGGCAAGGAAAAACCCGCTGCTGAAGGTGCCAACGAAGCCGCTTACGCACAAAACCGCCGCGCCGAGCTGTCCTACCGCCGTTAATCTTTTTCCAAGAGATGCAGATATTCCACTCCCCAGTCCGCCATATCGTCCGTGCCAGCGCGGTGCTGGGCATCAGCCTTGCCTGCCTGCCCAGTGCCCATGCCTTGTTTGAAGATGCCGAAGCGCGGCGTGCCATCCTGGAACTGCGCCAGCGTTTCGACGCCAGCGCCCAGGAAAACGCCCAGATGCGCCGCAGCTTGCTCGACTTGCAGGCCCAGATTGAAACCTTGCGTTCCGATTTGGCTCGCTTGCGCGGTCAGAACGAGCAGTTGGCCCGCGAGGCCTCCGAAATCCAGCGCACGCAAAACGATCTGGTGCAGGGAGTGGATGAGCGCCTGAGCCGGTTCGAGCCCGCCGAGGTGCAGGTCGATGGCCTGCGCTTCATCGCCCAGCCGCAGGAGCGCAACGATTTCGAGGTGGCGCTGGAACAGTTCCGGGCCGGGGACTTTGCCACGGCACGCAAATCCTTCGCCGCCTTCATCAACACCTACAAGCAAAGCGGCTACATCCCCTCGGCGCGTTTCTGGCTGGCCAATACCCAGTACGCCGCGCGGGACTACAAGAACGCGGTGCAGAACTACCGGGCCGTGGTCAATGCCGGGCCGCAGCACGAGCGTGCGGCCGAAGCTGCCCTGTCGCTGGCCAATTGCCAGATCGAGCTGAAGGACACCAAGGCGGCCCGTCAGGTGTTGCAGGCACTGCTGCGGGACTATCCTGGTTCCGAGGCTGCCGCGACCGGCAAGCAACTGCTCGATAGCTTGAAATAACGCCGCATGTCTGCGCAACCCCCTGCCATCGCCGACGTTGTCGGCGATGCTTTTTTTTCCGACCAGAATTTTTCCGATGCCGATCTGGAGCGCCGTTTCGGCGGTCTGCAGCGTTTGTATGGCGTTGACGGCGCGGCCCGAATCCGGGCCGCGCACGTCGTTGTCGTCGGCATTGGCGGCGTGGGTTCCTGGGCCGCCGAAGCCCTGGCCCGCAGCGGTGTGGCCCGCCTGACCCTGGTCGATCTGGACCATATCGCCGAATCGAACATCAACCGGCAGATTCATGCCCTGACCGCCACTGTCGGGCAGGCCAAGGTTCTGGCCATGCAGGAGCGCATTGCGCAAATCCATCCGGCCTGTCAGGTGACGGTGGTCGATGACTTCGTGACGCCCCGGAACTGGCCCGGTGTGCTGGCCGGCCCGGTTGATGCCGTGATCGACGCCTGCGACCAGGTCAGCGCCAAACAGGCCATGGCGCAGTGGGCGCGGCAGACGCGCCAGTGCTTCATCACCGTCGGGGCGGCAGGCGGCAAGCGGCTGGCGCACAAGGTGGATATCGACGATCTGGCCCACACTACCCACGACCCCCTGCTGGCGCAACTGCGCTATCGGCTGCGCAAGCACCATGGCGCGGCGCGGGACGGCAAGAAAATCGGCGTTCCCTGCGTTTTCAGCCGCGAGGCGGTGGCCCCGCCCGATGCGTCCTGCCAGCTGGCACAGGGCACCGATGGCAGCCTCAATTGCCATGGCTACGGCTCGGTGGTGGCCGTGACGGCCACCTTTGGCCAATGTGCGGCAGGATGGGTGCTGGATCAGCTGGCCCGGCAGGCTAAAAAAGCCTAGTTTTTTCTGGAGCGCAAAAAATTACTGCTAGAATTGCGGTCTTCGCTGATTGCGGTTTGCCGTAACCAGCATGGGTCTTTAGCTCAGTCGGTAGAGCAGCGGACTTTTAATCCGTTGGTCGTGGGTTCGAATCCCACAGGACCCACCACTTCTCTTTCTGTCGCTCGAACCTCTGGTTCGGTGAGCGCGGGTCTTTAGCTCAGCTGGTAGAGCAGCGGACTCTTAATCCGTTGGTCGAGGGTTCGAATCCCTCAGGACCCACCATTCTCTTTTTGTCTTCTGTCGCTCGAACTTCGGTTCGTCTGGCGCGGGTCTTTAGCTCAGTCGGTAGAGCAGCGGACTTTTAATCCGTTGGTCGTGGGTTCGAATCCCACAGGACCCACCATTTTTCTTGTTGTCGCTCGGACTTCGGTTCGGTTGGCACGGGTCTTTAGCTCAGTCGGTAGAGCAGCGGACTCTTAATCCGTTGGTCGAGGGTTCGACCCCCTCAGGACCCACCAGAACAGATAACCCGCTACAGCTTTCCAGTTGTAGCGGGTTTTCTTTTCAGATCGTAAATACGTTCTCAGATCAGCGCTGCTCAACAGCCGGGCTGGACGCCCAGTTTGCGCAAGATGCCCTCCAGCAGACACCATTTCGTCAAGCCGCTTTGCAGCAGGTTTGCGCCGACGAATGCAGTGAATGCCAGGAACCATTGGCTGACGAAGACCGGGCTGCCGGGGGTGCCCAGGGCCAGGGATGCGAGGATGAAAATGCCGGCCAGCAGGCGGACGAGTTGCCAGGAGGTCATGGTGGTGTGCCTTTCCAGAGTGGGTAAAAAATCAAGAGAAAAGTGGCTTTAGCCCTTATGGGTTAAGCGCTGAAAGCTATTAGTTTTGGTTGTTGGGCTGGCTTGCCGCCAGGCTTTGGTTGGCGTGCTGCAAGGCGCTCTCATCCAGTTGGCCGGCCAACTGGGCCAATTGCAGTTGTGCTACCAGCAGGCTGCTGCGGGCCTGGGCCAGCGCCAGGGTGGTGGCGGCATGGTCGTTGTCGGCGTGCAGCACGTCCAGCACGGTGCGGTCGCCTGCCGTCTGGCCGGTGCGCGTGGCGTCCTGGCGGGCGGCGCTGGCGTGCAAGGCGGCTTCCAGGGCACGCACCTGCTGCACGCCGGTTTGCTCGCCCAGCCAGGCAGCATGGACTTGCCGGGCCACTTCGGCCTGGGTGGCTTCCAGCTGGGCCTGGGCGGCCAGCCATTGAGCCTGGGTTTCTTCGGCCTTGGCCGAGCGGTAGCCGCCGGTGTAGAGCGGCACGGTGAGCTGCACGCCGATCAGCGCCTGGGTGTCTTTGGTGCGGGCATGGTGGCCAAAATCGCCCCGGCCCGACAGGCGCTGCTGCTGCGCCTGGGCGATCAGGTCCAGTTTGGGTGCTGCGCTGGCGCGGTGCTTGCCGGCCTCGGCCTGTGCGGCATCCACCGCGCGTTGTTGCAGGCGGATATGGAAGTTGTATGCAGCCGCACGCTCCTGCCACAGTTCCAGCGCCTGGCCCAGGGGGGCGATGGCGGTCGGCAGGTGCGGGGCCAGAGTTTCCGCCGGCAGGCCGGTGGTGTCGTGCAGCTGGCGGCGCTGCACTTCCAGCGTCGCTTGCGCTGCCAGGCGCCGGGCCTGCAACTGCGCCTGCTGGGCGCGGGTTTCGTGGACGGCGGTGATGGGGGCGGCGCCCAGGTCGAAGCGCTCCTGCGCTTCGGCAAAGGCCTGATCGACGGCGGCCAGTTGCTGGTCGAGGACGCGCAACGCCTCCTGCGCCACGGCCAGATCGAGGTAGTGCCGGGCCGTGCGCAGCATGGCCGCTTGCTGGGCGGCTTGCCATTGCAGATCGCCCATGTCGGCGCTGGCGTTCAGTTGCTGCTGCTGGGCCCGGCGCTCCGGGTTGAAGAGCGGCTGGCTGGCCTGTAGCGCCACCTGGGTGGCGTTGCCGTGGGTGACCGAGGTGCCGAAGTCCACTCCGTTGCTGGTGCCCATGCCGGGTGCGGTGAACTGCGCCCCCTGCATCTGCGTTTCGCCATAGCCGCGCCCGGCGCTGGCTGTCAGGCCGATGCTGGGCCGCCACAGCGCCTTGGCCTGCTGGCGTTGCGGCTGGGCGCTGCCGTGCGCGGCCCGGGCGGCAAGCAGTTGGGGATCGTGGGTCTGTGCGGCCTGCCAGGCTTGCAGCAAATCGGTGGCCTGGGCGGGCAGGGCCGTGAGCAGGGCGCAGGCCAGGGCCGCTATCGCCAGGGGGCCGGATTTTGAATGAAATTGGCCTTTTTCCATTGATGGACTTGCGGTAATAGCTCTTTTAATCATAGTCATGCGGCCTCTCCTTGGGGGCTGGCCTGGGCTGCCGGGCCGCGCACCACGTCCAGGCGGTGGCGGTAGGCGATGTAGTACAGCAGGGGGATGACGACCAGCGTCAGCACCGTGGAGACGGCGATGCCGAAGATCAGCGAAATCGCCAGCCCGTTGAAGATCGGGTCGTCCAGGATGAAAAACGCCCCCAGCATGGCTGCCAGCCCGGTCAGCAGGATGGGCTGGGCGCGGGTGATGGCCGATTGCACGATGGCTTGTTTAAAGTCCTGCCCGGCCTGCACCTGCAGGCGGATGAAGTCCACCAGCAGGATGGAGTTGCGCACGATGATGCCGGCCAGCGCAATCATGCCGATCATGCTGGTGGCGGTGTATTGCGCCCCCAGCAGGGCATGGCCGGGCATGACGCCGATGATGGTCAGCGGGATGGGCGCCATGATGATGAGCGGCGTCAGGTACGAGGCAAAGTGCGCCACCACCAGCAGGTAGATCAGCAGCAGCCCCACGGCGTAGGCGGCGCCCATGTCGCGGAACGTCTCGTAGGTGATCTGCCACTCGCCATCCCACTTGATGGCGTAGCCCCGGTAAGGGTCGCCGGGCTGGCGGATGAAGTATTCCTCCAGCGTGCCGCCATCGGGCGCAACGATGTCGGCAATCGCACTGCGGGCGGCAAACATGCCGTACAGCGGGCTATCGACTTTGCCCGCCATGTCGGCCACCACCAGATTCATGGGCAGCAAATCCTTGTGGTAGATGGGTTGCTCGCGCAGGGTGTCGGTCAGCGTGACCAGTTCCCGGATGGCCACGGTACGGCCATCGGCGGTGCGCACGGGCAGTTGCAGCAGGGCCTGCAGGTCGCCGTGGCGCTCCTGCGGCAGTTGCAGCAGCACGGGAGTGGGGTATTTGCTGCCCGCATCGCGCAGCCAGGTGGCGGCTTCGCCGGCCAGGGCGGCGTGCAGGGCGCTGACGATGGCTGCCTGCGGCACGCCCATCAGCGCGGCCTTGCGCTGATCGACCAGCACCAGCTGGCGCGGCGCGGCGGTGATCGAGGAGTCGTCCAGATCGACAATGCCCCGGGTTTTTGCCAGCGCGGCCCGCACGGCCAGCGCCATCTGGCGGCGGCCTTCGGCGTCCGGCCCGTAGATTTCCGCCACGATGGGCGAGAGGACGGGCGGGCCGGGCGGCACTTCCACCACTTTCACATTCGCGCCCAGCTTGGCACCGATGGCTTGCAGCGCCGGGCGCTCGCGCATGGCGATGGCGTGGCTCTGGTCCTTGCGGTCGTGTTTGTCCTTCAGGTTCACCTGGATGTCGCCCACCTCGCCGCCGCTGCGCAGGTCGTACTGGCGCACCAGACCGTTGAAGTTGATCGGCCCGGCGGTGCCCGCGTAGGCCTGGTAGTCGGTCACTTCGGGCACGGTGGCCAGGTGGGCGGCCAGTTCGTGCAGCACGGCTGCCGTGGCCTCGGGCGGGGTGCCCGCCGGCATATCGACGATGACCTGGAACTCGGATTTGTTGTCGAAGGGCAGCATCTTCAACTGCACCCAGCCCAGCACCGGCAGCAGCATGGACAGGGCGATCAGGCCCACCACCGCCAGCCCGAGCAGGCTGCGGTTGCGCCGGCCCGATTGTTCGTCCAACAGCGGGCTGAAGATGCGTCCGAACAGCGGCGCCAATTTGGCGGAAATGCCGGTGTGCCCCTGTGCGGCTGCGTGGCTTGCGCCATGGCTTTTCATCCACAAGCGGGCCAGCCAGGGCGTGACGGTAAAGGCCACGGCCAGCGAAATCACCATGCCCATGCTGGCGTTGATCGGGATGGGGGCCATGTACGGCCCCATCAGCCCGCTGACGAAGGCCATCGGCAGCAGCGCGGCAATGACGGTGAAGGTGGCGAGAATCGTCGGCCCGCCCACTTCATCGACCGCACCGGGGATGAGCTGGGCCAGGGTCTTGTCCGGGTGCAGCGCCTGATGGCGGTGGATGTTCTCCACGACCACGATGGCGTCATCGACCAGGATACCGATGGAAAAAATCAGCGCGAACAGCGACACGCGGTTCAGCGTGAAGCCCCAGGCCCACGAGGCAAACAGCGTGGCCGCCAGCGTCAGCCCCACGGCCACGCCGACGATCACCGCCTCGCGCCGCCCCAGGGCAAAAAACACCAGGGCCACCACGCTGGCGGTGGCAAACAGCAGTTTCTGGATCAGCTTTTGCGCCTTGTCGTTGGCCGTGGCGCCGTAGTCGCGGGTTTCGGCCACCTGCACGTCTGCCGGGATGACGGTGTTGCGCAGTTCATCGACGCGCTGCATCACGGCCCGCGCCACGTCGATGGCGTTGGCACCGGCTTTTTTCGTCACCGCCAGGGTCACGGCCGGGTATTCGGCGGCCTGACCGTCGGCAACCTGGCCATGCCAGACATAGTGCTGCGCAGGCCGGGGGCCGTCGCTCACTTCGGCAATGTCTTTCAGAAAGACGGGTTTGCCTGCGCGGGCGCCGACCATGATGTCCGCCACCTCCTGGGCGCTGGCCAGCAGCGGCCCGGCTTCCAGCGTGACCGACCGGTTGCCGCCCAGCAGCTCGCCCAGCGGCAGGCCCTGGTTGGCCGATTGCAAGGCGCCGCGCAGGTCGTCCACGGTGATGCCGCTGCTGGCCATCCGCGCGGCATCGAGCTGCACCAGCACGGCGCGGCCTGGGCCGCCGATGGTGGTCACGGTGCGGGCGCCGGGCACGCGCATCAGCTCGGCCTCCATGCTGTGCGCCACGCGCTCCAGGGCAAAGGCGCCGGTGTCCGGGGTGTCGCTGAACAGTGTCAGCGTGACCACCGGCACGTCGTCGATGCCTTTGGGGCGGATGATCGGTTCCAGCGCCCCCAGGCCGCGCGGCAGCCAGTCGGCGTTGCTGCGCAGGGTGTCGTGCAGGCGCACCAGCGCCTCGGTGCGCGGCACGCCGACCGCAAATTGCACCGTCAGCACCGCCATGCCGGGGCGCGAGACGCTCATCACATGCTCCACGCCCAGCATCTGCGCCAGCACCTGCTCGGCAGGGGTGGCAATCATCTGCTCCACGTCCCGCACCGCAGCGCCGGGGAAGGGCACGATGACGTTGGCCATGGTCACGTCGATCTGCGGCTCTTCCTCGCGCGGGGTGACGAGTACGGCAAACAGGCCCAGCAGCAGCGCCAGCAGGGCGAGCAGGGGGGTGATCTGGGCGCTTTGGAAGGCGGCGGCAATGCGGCCGGAGATGCCCATGTGCCCTGGGGTGTGTTCTGGTATCCGGCTCATATCAGCGCACCCTGGCGGCTTTTTGCGGTTCCAGCGCGATCTGGTCGCCGGGGCGCACGCCACTCAAAATTTCGATCTGCTCGCCTTGCGCCAGCCCCAGGCGCACCTGGCGCAGTTGCGGCTGGCCGTTGGCCCCTTGCACGTACACCCCGGTCATCTCGGCGCGGCGTACCACGGCCTGGGCGGGGACAAGGATGCGCCCGGGGCGGGTTGCCGGGTCTGTGCTGGCGCTGGTGGCATCGGCAGGCAGCCACAGGCGGGCAAACATGCCGGGCACCACCCCGGGCAGGTTCCGGGGCAGGGCCACCCGTACCGGCACGGTGTGCGTCAGCGGGTCGGCACTGGGCAGCACCTGCACCTGGGCGGCCGCCACGGTCAGGCGCGGGGCCGTGCTGCCGGTCAGTTCGACCTGCACCTCGGCGGCGTGGCGCAGGGCTTCGGCCTGCGGGCTGGACAGTTGCGCGGTAATGCGCAGGGCGTCGGGGTCGTACAAGGCCACCAGCGGCGTGCCGGGCATCGCCATGTCGCCCAGGGTGACGGGCACGCGGGCCACGGTGCCGTCAAACGGCGCTTGCACCGTGTGCCATTGCGATTGCGTGGCTGCTGCCCCGGCCTGGGCCTGCAGGGCACGCACCTGCGCCTGGGCGGCCTGCCACTGGGCCTGGGCGCTGTCCAGGGCGGCCTGGCTGATGTAGCGCTTGGCAAAAAGCTGCTGCTGGCGCTCGTATTCCTTCTGCGCCACGGCCAGTTGTGCCTGGGCGGCGCCCACCTGGGCCTGGCTGGCGGCTGCGCCCTGGCGGGCCATGCGGGCATCGATCTGCAGCAGGGTCTGGCCCTTTTGCACCGTGTCGCCGGCCTGCACGTTCAGGGCGACGATGGCCCCGGGCACCTGGGCCGCGATCAGGGCATCGCGCACGGCCTCGACCCGGGCCTCGTGGCCCGTCCAGCCGGCATGGTCTGCGGCTTGTACGGTGTGGTAGGGCAGCGGGGCAGCAGGGGTGCCGGTTTGCGCCCAGGCCAGGCTGCAGGCGGTCAGCCCTGCAAGCGGGAGCCAGCGCAGCCAGGGGAAGGCGGAGACAGCCATGACGATTCCTTTATTAGTTATTTAAGCAATCAATTAAATAATCAATAATGTATCATGATTTCCCGTTTCTGCCCTTTCCTGCCATCCTCCTCCGCCGCCATGCAAGACCTTCCCCCCCAAGCCCTGGAACAAGTCGCCGCCTACTTTCAAGTGCTGGCCGAGCCTACCCGGCTGCACATCCTGAACCTGCTGCGCCAGCGCGAATACAACGTGGGGGAACTGGCCCAGGCCTGCGGCTATACGGCGGCGAACATCTCGCGCCACCTGTCGCTGATGACCAAGCAGGGCATGGTCACGCGCGAAGGGCGCGGCACCAGCGTGTACTACCGCCTGGCCGACGATTCGGTGGATGCGCTGTGCGATCTGGTCTGCGGCAACATCGCGCGGCGGCTGGCGCAGGCGGCTGCGGCCAGCGATGCTTTCCGGGCGGCGCTGTAGACAGGGCAAAGCGTTGCTGCTCTTGTAAATGGAGCTTTTACCGCAGATGTAAAAAGGGTTTCAGATGATTTTCTATCTGAAACCCTTTGTTTGTATGCGGTAGAAGCTCTTTTATCAATAGCTTTCCCGCCATGTCCGGTCTGGACGGCTAGGCGTCAGCAGTCACCGGCTCGGCCATCCCCTGGTGGCGCAGCAAGGCATCCAGTTGCGGCGCCCGGCCCCGGAAGGCGGTGAAGTTTTCCAGGGCGCTGCGGCTGCCGCCGCGTTCCAGGATTTCGTGCAGGTAGCGCTCGCCGGTGGCGCGGCTGTGGCTGCCGTCGGCGTTCTGCGTTTCTTCAAACGCGGCGTAGGCGTCGGCGGACAGCACTTCGGCCCATTTGTAGCTGTAGTAGCCCGCCGCGTAGCCGCCGGCGAAGATGTGACTGAAGGTGTTGGTGCTGCGGTTGTAGGGCGTGGTGGGCAGCACGGCGACTTCGTCGCGCACCTGTTGCAGCAGGGCCAGGTAGTCGCCTGCCGGGTCGTGGCGGGTGTGCAGCAGCATGTCGAACAGGGCAAATTCCACCTGGCGCAGGGTTTGCATCCCGGCCTGGAAGTTTTTGGCGGCGACCATTTTGTCGAACAGGGCACGCGGCAGCGGCTCGCCGGTCTGCACGTGGGCGGTCATGTGGCGCAGCACTTCCCATTCCCAGCAGAAGTTTTCCATGAACTGGCTGGGCAGCTCCACCGCATCCCACTCCACGCCGTTGATACCGGACACGTCCTTTTCCGCCACCTGGGTGAGCATGTGGTGCAGGGCGTGGCCGGATTCGTGGAACAGGGTGATCACGTCGTCGTGCGTGAGCAGGGCGGGCTGGCCGTCTACCCCGTCGGCAAAGTTGCACACCATGTGCGCCACCGGGGTTTGCAGCTGGCCGTTGTCCGGGCGCTGCCAGCGGCTGCGCACGTCGTCCATCCACGCGCCGCCGCGCTTGCCGGTGCGGGCGGGCTGGTCGAGGTAGAACTGCGCAATCGTCTTGCCGCCGCGCTGCAGGGCGTAGAACTGCACGGCGGGGTGCCACACCGGGGCCTGGTCGGGCACGATGGCCACGTCGAACAGGGTTTCGATGATCTTGAACAGCCCGGCCAGCACCTTGGGCGCGGTGAAGTATTCCTTGACCTCCTGTTCGTTGAAGGCGTAGCGCTGTTCCTTGAGCTTTTCGGCGATGTACGTCCAGTCCCAGGGCTGCGGGTCGTTCAGGCCCAGGTGCTGGCGGGCGAAATCGCGCAGGTCGCGCACGTCCTGCTCGGCATAGGGGCGGGCGCGGTGGGCCAGATCGCGCAGGAAGGCGATGACTTCCTCGGGCGTATCGGCCATTTTGGGCACCAGGGACACCTGGCCGAAGTTGTCGTAGCCCAGCAACTGTGCTTCTTCGCGGCGCAGGGCCAGGATTTCTTCGATGACGGCGCGGTTGTCGTACTGCCGGCCTTCGCCCTCGGCCTGGTCGGAGGCGCGGGTGACGTAGGCGCGGTAGAGCTTTTCGCGCAGGGCGCCGCTGTCGGCAAACTGCATCACCGGCAGGTAGCTGGGGATTTTCAGGGTGAGCTTGTAGCCGTTCTTGCCCTCGGCCTGGGCAGCGGCGCGGGCGGCCTGCTGCACGTCGGCGGGGATGCCGGTCATTTCCTCGGCGCTGGCGTAGTAGGCCCAGCGGTCGGTGGCGTCCAGGGTGTTTTCGCTGAACTTCTGCGCCAGGGCGGCGCTGCGCTCCTGGATGGCGGCAAAGCGCTCTTTGGCCGCGCCCTGCAATTCGGCGCCCGAGAGGACGAAGCTGCGCAGCGCATTGGCGTGGGCCTTGCGCTGTGCGGGGTTCAGGGCGTTCACGTCCATGGCCTTGTACTTGGCGTACAGGCGCTCGTCGGCGCCCAGGCGCGTCCAGAACTCGGTCACCACCGGCAGGGCGGCGTTGAAGGCGGCCCGCAGTTCGGGCGTGTCGGCCACGCTGCTTAAATGGCTGACGGCGCCCCAGGCGCGGCCCAGGGCTTCGGTGGCGGTGTCCAGCGTTTTGGCGACGGCCTGCCAGTCGGCGGGAAAGTCCGGCGCGGTGACGGTTTCCAGCGCCGCGTCGGCGCGGGCAACGAGCTGTTCGATGGCGGGGGCAACGTGGGTGGCCTGGATCTGGTCGAACAGCGGCAGGCCCGAAGTGTCAAGAAGGGGATTGGTGGTCATGGCTGGCATGTTGTGGTGCGGCGTGGGGATTCAAGCTTTTGTTTTTACGATAGCTTGTACCGCTTATAACACAATGGTTTCAGCATCATCCAATGCTGAAACCATTTGACCATCAGCGCAAAGAGCTATTCATTTTGCGGCCCTGCCAGACCATCACCACCAGTACCAGCACCACCAGCGGCTGCATCCCCAGGTTGATGCCGTTCCAGCCGACGCTGTGCAGCAACTGCCCGGAGCCGAACGAGGCCACGGCCACCGTGCCGAACACCAGGAAGTCGTTCAGCGCCTGCACCTTGGTGCGCTCGGCAGGGGTGTAGCACTCGGTCAGCATGGCGGTGGCGCCGATGAAGCCGAAATTCCAGCCCACGCCCAGCAGGATCAGCGAACCCCAGAACTGCGGCAAATCCTCCCCGGCCATGGCCAGCAGGCCGGAGGCGGCGATCATCACCAGCCCCAGGGCGGTGATCTTGCGCTTGCCGAAGCGCCCGATCAGCCGCCCGGTAAAAAAGCTCGGGCCGAACATGGCCAGCACGTGCCACTGGATGCCCAGGGCGGCTTCGCCCACGCTGTGCCCGCAGCCGACCATGGCCATCGGGGCCGCCGTCATCAGGAAGGCCATCAGCCCGTAGCTGACCACCCCGGCCGCAGCGGCGGCGATGAATTGCGGCGTGGCGGCAATCTGCGCCAGAGGGCGGGCCGTGCCGGTGGCGGCCAGCTTTTTCGGCGCGGGCAGGCGCAGCAGCAGCACGACCGGCAGGGCCAGCGCGGCCAGGGCGGCCTGGCTGTAGAAGCTGCCGGCAAACGGCGTGGCGGGCAGGGCGTCGCGCGTCCAGATCACCACCTGCGGGCCGATGATGGCGGCAATCAGCCCGCCGACCATGATGCGCGAGATGGCCTTGGCCTGCAGGTGCGCCTCGGCCACCGCATCGGCAGCGGCAAAACGGTAGCTTTGCACGCAGGCGGCGTAGAAACCGGCCAGGGCCGTGCCCAGGCAGAAGGTGAAGAAGTCCGATTGCGCAATCCCCTGCGCGGCGACGATGCCCGACACCACCCCCAGCACCGCGCCCAGCACGTAGGCCCAGCGCCGGCCCAGCCGCTGCATCAGCCAGGCGGCCGGCAGGGTCGAAAGCGCCAGCCCCAGCTGGTAGATGCTGACCGGCAAGGTGGTCGCCGTGGGGTTGCTGGACAGCTGCTGGCCGACCAGCCCGCCCAGCGAGATGATGATCGGCGGCGAGGCCCCGCCCAGCGCCTGGGCCGCCACCAGCAGCCCCAGGTTGCGGGCTTGCAGGGCCGAAGTGGAGGATGGGGTGGAAGGGTCGGAAGAGGGCGCGGCGGCGTTTGGCATAGGCCGTGATTATGGCCTATTTCGTTATTTAATTATTTAGTTAAATTATTCGGGTGATTGCTGGCTGCGCAGCACCAGCACGTCGATGGCCGCAGGCACGCCCAGGCGCAGGGTGAACCCGGCCCACAGCCCGGCGCCGCTGCTGACGAACAGCACCATGTCGCCCACGTCGTAGCGCCCGCGCACGAAGCCGTTGTTCGCCGGGGCCACCACCCATCGGTCGAAGCCCCGGATGTGCCCGCCGTGCGTATGCCCGGCAATCTGCAGATGCACGCTGTGCTGGGCGGCGTACTCGCGGGCCAGCTTGGGCTGGTGCCCCAGCAGGATGTGGAACTGGGCCTGCTGCGCCTGGGCCTGCCGGGCGACGCTGGCGATGTCCGGGGGTACGCCGCCGCCGGCGTTGTGGCTTTGCGCGTAGGCCGGGTCGCCCACGCCCGACAGCGTCAGGCGCTTGCCGCGCACGGTGATGGTGTGGGCCTGGTTGGCCAGGTAGGGCAGGCCCAGGCCGGCAAACACCTTGGCCCAGGCGTCGTAGCCGCTGTAGTACTCGTGGTTGCCGGGCGCTGCCCAGACGCCGTGGGGGGCGCTCAGATCGGCCAGGGCGGCAATGTTCACGGCCTGGGTGGCCACGTCGCCGTCGATCAGATCGCCGGGCAGCACGATCAGGTCGGGCCTGGCCGCATTGGTGCGGTTGACCACCTCGCGCACGTAGAAGGCATTGTTGATCGGGCTGGCGTGCAGGTCGGCAATCACCGCGATGCGCAGCCCGTCCAGCTCGGGGGGCAGCCTGGCCAGCGCCAGCTCCTGCTCGCGCACCTCGGGCAGGCGCAGCCCCTGGATGGCCCCGTGGCCGCAGACCAGCAGCAGCACGCTCATCGCCAGCAGGGTGTAATGCGGCTGCCACAGGTGCCGGGCCAGCCCCGGTGCGCCCAGCATCTTGCCCAGCAGCGCCAGCCCATCGCGCAGCAGCGCCAGGAGCCACGCCGCTGCAATGCTGGCAAACAGCCAGCCGGCAGGCACTTGCAGGTAGGCCACCGTTGTGTAACTGACGGCGGTATTGCGTGCCGCCCAGATCAGCAGCACAGGCATGGCCCCCAGCAATGCCGTCACCACCGTCGCCGCCGCGTAGTAGCGTTTGCCTGTGGCCAGCAAGGGATGCCACAGCCACAAAGCGGCCAGCAGTGCGATAGGGGGAAGCAAATTCAGCATGGATTCTCGAAAAATTGGTACGTATGTTGTGCCCTGCAGGCAAAGCAGGTGAGCATAACAAGCGCTTGTGTAACGCTTGCGTAAACGGAGGTAACGCCCACAGGGGGCGGGTGTTTGCGCAAAGAGGTGTAAACGGTCGTAAGAACGGGTACGCAAGGGCATCGGCGGCCCGGTGCTGGGCTACGCTTTGGCGTTTTTTTACTTTTGAGAGAGAAAGGGGATTTATGCGCAAGACATTGGCAGCAACGGTGTTGGCGGGCAGCCTGGGTTTGGCCGGTTGCGTCACGATGGACGTGAACAGCGCCGTGGGGGTGGGTGCCACGGCCATGAAGGCCATGTCGCTGACGGACGACGAGGTGGTGGCCATGTCCAACCAGTCGTGCGAGGAGATGGACGCCCAGAACAAGGTCGCCCCGGCGAAAAACAAATACACCACGCGCCTGAACAAGGTGGTGGCCAAGATGCCCAAGGAAATCGACGGCAAGAAGGCGGTCTACAAGGTCTACCTGACGTCCGACGTGAACGCCTGGGCCATGGCCAACGGCTGCATCCGGGTCTACAGCGGTCTGATGGACTTGATGAACGACGACGAGCTGCGCGGCGTGCTGGGCCATGAAATCGGCCACGTTGCCCTGGGGCACAGCAAGAAGCGCATGCAGACGGCCTATGCCGCCACTGCCGCCCGCCAGCTGGCCGCGCAAAGCAGCAACGCCACCGTGGCGGCGCTGACGCGCTCGCAGGCGGGCGATCTGGCAGAGAAGTTCCTGAACGCGCAGTTCTCGCAATCGCAGGAGCTGGATGCCGACGGCTACTCCTTCGACCTGCTCACCAGCCTCAAGCTGGAGCGCAAGGGGCTGGTCACCGGCTTCCAGAAGCTGTCCAAGATCAGCGGTGGCGATGGCTCCCTGCTCAGTTCCCACCCCGGTTCGGACGAGCGGGCCAAGCGGATGCAGGAGCGCCTGAGCGCGAAGAAATAAACTGTCGCCTTGCATCGGTGCAAAAAGGCACGCGGCAACCGGCGCCGCGTGCCTTTTTTCGTTGCGCATCCGGGAGTGCATGGGGCGCGGGGATAATCCCGCCCCTTATGTCCTTGCAGATCACCTTTCCCGAGTCGCTCCCCGTATCCGCCCGCCGCCAGGAGATTGCCGATGCCTTGCAGGCGCATCAGGTCATCATCGTCTGCGGTGAAACCGGCTCCGGCAAAACCACGCAGCTGCCCAAGATCGCCCTGGCGCTGGGCCGGGGCGTGTGCAACGCGCCAGAGGGGCAGCGCGGCAGGCTGATCGGCCACACCCAGCCCCGGCGCATTGCCGCCAGCAGCGTGGCCAAGCGCATCGCGCAGGAGCTGAACACCCCGCTGGGCGAGGTGGTGGGCTTCAAGGTGCGTTTTCAGGACACGTTGCAAAAAGGCGCGTCGGTCAAGCTGATGACCGACGGCATCCTGCTGGCCGAAACGCAGACCGACCCGCTGCTGAAAGCCTACGACACCCTCATCATCGACGAGGCGCACGAGCGCAGCCTGAACATCGACTTCCTGCTGGGCTACCTGAAGCAGATATTGCCCAGGCGGCCCGACCTGAAGGTGGTCGTCACCTCTGCCACCATCGATGCCGAGCGCTTTGCCCGGCACTTTGCCGATGCCCGGGGGCAGGCCGCGCCGGTCATCATGGTGTCCGGGCGCACCTACCCGGTGGAAATGCGCTGGCGGCCCTTCGAGGAAAAGAAGGATTACGGCCTGAATGACGCCATTGCCGATGGCGTGGACGAGCTGTGGGCCGGTGGGCAGGGCGGCGACATCCTGGTCTTTCTGCCCGGCGAGCGCGAAATCCGCGAGGCCGCCGACCACCTGCGCAAGCACTTGCAGCATGACCCGGCGCTGCGCAACAGCGAGGTGCTGCCCCTGTTCTCGCGCCTGTCGCAGGCCGAGCAGGATCGGATTTTCGACAGCCACAGCCAGCGGCGCATCGTGCTGGCGACCAACGTGGCGGAAACCTCGCTTACCGTGCCCGGCATCCGTTACGTGATCGACACCGGCACGGCCCGCATCAAGCGCTATTCATTCAGAAGCAAGGTGGAGCAGCTGCTGGTCGAGCCGATCAGCCAGGCCGCCGCCAACCAACGCGCCGGGCGCTGCGGGCGCGTGGCCAACGGCATCTGCATCCGCCTGTACGACGAGGCGGATTTCAACCAGCGCGATGCGTTTACCGACCCGGAAATCCTGCGCTCGTCGCTGGCCGGCGTCATCCTGCGCATGAAAAGCCTGGGGCTGGGCGACGTGGTGCATTTCCCCTTCCTGCAAGCGCCGTCGGGTAGGGCGATTGCCGACGGCTACCAGCTTTTGCAGGAGCTGGGCGCGGTGGACGAGCAGGGCACGCTGCTGCCCATGGGCAGGGCTTTGTCGCGCCTGCCGCTGGACCCGCGCGTGGGCCGCATGATCGTCGAGGCCCGCGAGTGCGGGGCGCTGGCCGAGGTGCTGGTGATTGCCGCCGCCCTGAGCGTGCAGGACGTGCGCGACCGCCCGCTGGAGGCGCAGGCCCAGGCCGACCAGCAGCACGCCAAGTTCGACGACGAGAAAAGCGAGTTCTCCGGCTACCTGCGCCTGTGGCAATGGCTGACGGATGCACGCGGCGGCAAGGCTGTCGCCAAAAGCCGCAAGGAGATGGCCGCCGGGGCCGCCCAGCCTGCGCGGGCACGCAACCAGGCGGCGCTGCCGGTGGGCCAGCGGCTGTCCGCATCCGCCCTGGCCGATGCGGCATCCGATCAGGCTGTGTCGTCGGCCCACGACACCCACAAACTCAGCAACCGCCAGTGGGAGCAGTTGCTGCGCCAGAACTTCATCAACATTCGCCGCGTGCGCGAGTGGCGCGATATTTATTCGCAACTGCTCACCGTGGTGAAAGAGCAGCAATGGCAGGTGAACACCCAGGCGGCGGGCTACGAGGCGGTACACCTGTCCATGCTCTGCGGCCTGCTGGGCAACATCGGCTTCAAGGGCGAGGAAAGCGACGCCTACCTGGGCGCCCACGGCATCAAGTTCCACCCCCACCCCGGGGCGCATCTGAGCAAGAAGCCGGGCCGCTGGATCGTCGCTGCCGAGCAGGTGCAGACCTCGCGCCTGTATGGCCGGGGCATCGCCGCGATCGAGCCGCAATGGCTGGAAGAAGTCGGCGGCCATCTGCTGAAAAAGCAGTTGCTCGACCCGCACTGGAGCAAGAAACGCGCCGACGTGATCGCGTTTGAACGCGCCACGCTCTACGGCCTGGTGGTCTACAACAACCGGGGCGTGAGCTATGGCCGCAAGGACCCGCAGGACGCACGGCAGATGTTCATCCGCCGTGCCCTGGTCGAAGGCGAATGGGACACCGCCTGGCCCTTTCTGGCCGCGAACCAGAAAACCATCCGCAAGGTGGAGGAGCTGGAACACAAAAGCCGCCGCCAGGACGTGCTGGTGGACGATGCGCTGATCTACGCCTTCTACGACCAGCACATCCCCGAAGGCATTTTCAGCGGCGCGACCTTCGACAAGTGGTACCGCCAGGCCAGCAAGGAGCAGCCGCAGCTGCTGCGCCTGTCCAAAGACGAACTCATGCGCCACGAGGCGGCGGGCATCACCACCGACGCCTTCCCCAAGCTGGTGCGCCTGGGCGGCGTCGATTGCGCGGCAAGCTATCTGCACAGCCCCGGCGACGCCCGCGATGGCCTGACGGTGACGGTGCCGCTGTTCGCACTCAACCAGGTCAGCGAAGACCGCGCCGAATGGCTGGTGCCGGGGATGCTGAAGGAGAAAATCCAGGCCCTCCTGAAAAGCCTGCCTCAGCGCCCGCGCAGCCGCCTGGTGCCGCTGCCCGACAGCGCCGAGCGCCTGGCCGCGCTGTTCACCCAGCAGGAGCGCTGGGCGCAGGCCGGCCTGCTGGATGCGCTGCTGGAACAGGTGCGCCAGGAAACCGCGCTGGACGTGAAACGTGCCGACTTCAAGCCCGACATGCTGGGCGCCCACCTGTTCATGAACCTGCGCATCACCGACGAGCATGGCCGCCAGTTGGCGCAGGGGCGCAACATCGCCGCCCTCAAAGCCCAATGGGGCAGCAAGGCGCGGGGGGCATTCCAGGCATTGGCTTCATTAAAAATAGCTTCTTCCGCAGATAAACAAACGATTTCAGAATCAAAATCATCTGAAAACAAGAAAACAAAAGCGGAACAAGCTCCTGAAAAAGATAAATCCTCGGCAACTGCCCCGGCCCATGCCGCTGGCACGCGCCACACCGCCTGGGACTTCGGCCAGTTGCCCGAGCTGATGGAAATCCAGCAGGGCAAGCAGACGCTGATCGGCTTTCCCGCGCTCATCGACCAGGGCGATGCCGTCACCATCGAAGTCTTCGACGAGCCGGAGATCGCCGCCGCCCGCCACCGCCAGGGGCTGCGCCGCCTGTGCGCCCTGCAGGTCAGGGACGCGCTCAAGTACCTGGAGAAGAGCATCCCCGACCTGCAAAAGATGGCCGTCGCCTACATGCCGCTGGGCACGCTGGAGGAACTGCGCAGCCACATCCTGGACGTGGCGCTGGAGCGGGCCTTCGTGCAGGACCCCTTGCCCCAGGACGCCGCCCAGTTTGCCCAGCGCGTGCAGGAAGGCCGCGCCCGCCTGACCCTGATCGCCCAGGAAGTGGCCCGTCTGGCCGCCGCCATCCTGGCCGAATACGCCAGCGCCCAGCGCAAGATCAAAGACACCAAGAATGCCCCCGAAGCCACGGCAGATGCGGGAAAGCAGCTACAAAACCTGATGCCCAGGGACTTCATCGCCAGCACCCCCTGGGGGCAGTTGCAACACTTTGCCCGCTACCTGAAAGCCATCACCATCCGCCTGGACAAATACCGCGCCGACCCGGCCCGCGATGCCGCAAGGATGAAGGAATTGCAGCCGCTGGAACAGCGCTACACCCGCCTGCTGGCCCAGCGCAAAGGCCAGCACGATGCGCGGCTGCAGGAATACCGCTGGATGCTGGAGGAGCTGCGCGTGAGCTTTTTCGCCCAGGAACTGCGCACGCCGTACCCCGTCAGCAGCAAGCGCCTGGACAAAGTCTGGGCGCAGTTGCAGCATTGACGGCTTGAAAAAAACCACCCTCCCGCCATGACCACCGACAACCCCACCGCCCTGGCCACCCCCGCCGATCTGCCGCGTTTGACCAAGGAGGTGATGGTGCTGACCACCCTCCTGCAAGGCGCCGGCATCTATACCCTGATGGATGGCTGGTGGGGGCCAGCCGGGGCGCTGCGGCTGATCGCCATCTCCCTGCTGCTGGCCGTGCCCGGCTTCTTCGTGCTGTGCGTGCGCCAGCTGGGCGACCGCCTGCTGTGGCGCGGCATGGCGGTGTTGGCGCTGCTGCTGCTGGCCTTGCATGGCAGCGTCTGGTGGCTGCTGGGCAGCCGGAATGTGTGGCGCGGCAGCGCCTGGGCGCCCTGGCTGCTGTGCCAGGGTGCATTGCTGTTCATCGCCCTGGCGTGGATGCAGGCATGGCTGCAACAGCGCAGTCTGCGCCGCGTGCCGTATGCCCTGCTGTTCGATCACGCCTGGAACAACGCCGTGGTGCTGGGCTTTGCCCTGCAGTTCGTCGCCCTGGGCTGGGCCGTGCTGGGGCTGTGGGCCGGGCTGTTTGCCCTGGTCAAGGTCAGGCTGTTTGCCGAAACTTTTACCGCCCCGGCTTTCGTCTACATGGCCACGGGACTGATGGCGGGCCTGGGCGTGCTGCTGGCACGCGGCCAGCCCCGGCCGCTGCGCCTGATGCTGCAACTGGTGCTGGCCCTGTACCGCCTGCTGCTGCCGCTACTGGCGCTGGTGGTGGTGCTGTTCGTCGCCTTTTTGCCCTTCACCGGCGTGCAGCCGCTGTGGGAAACGCGCAAGGCCGCCCCGCTGCTGATGGGCGTGCTGCTGTGCCTGCTGGTCTTCGTCAATGCCGTCTACCAGGACGGCAGCCGCCAGACGGCACCTTATCCCGCTGCGTTGCGTGGCCTGATTGCAGCGGCCCTGGCGCTGATGCCGGTGCTGGCCGCCCTGGCCCTGTGGGCGGTTGCATTGCGCGTGCGCCAGTACGGCTGGACGCACGAGCGCATCTGGGCCTTGACGATCGCCGGCACGCTCATGCTCTATGCCCTGGGCTACGCCTGGGCCGCGCTGGAGCGCGATGCCGCCGCATGGCTGCAACGGATCGGCCGCATCAACCCGGCGATGTCCTGGCTGGTCATGGCGCTACTGGTACTGCTGCATACGCCGCTGCTCGACCCCTACCGCATCGGCGCGGCCAGTCAGTACCAACGCCTGGCGGACGGCACGCAGGCGCCGACGTTGCAGGCCTTGCAGGATTTGAGCTTCGACCATGGCCGCCATGGTCTGCCTGCATTGCAGCGCCTGCAAGGCTTGCCCGCCTTTGCCCAGGGGCAGGTGGCGCAGGACGTGCGCCAGATGCTGGATGCTGAAGCCAAGCGCTACCTGCCCCGGCAGGCCGCCGCGCTGTCGGCAGACGATTGGCGCGGCTTGCTGGCCGTTGCTCCGGGCCATATCCCTCCGCCCGAGGACTGGTGGCAGGCGCTGGCCGACAAGGACATCATCAGTGGCAGCGTCTGTCAGGGCGCCGCCCAAACAGAGGGTGCGCCGCAAGCATCCGATCCGCAAACCGCCACTTGCCTGATCCTGCAAGCGCCCCTGGACAGCGCCAGCGAGCAACCCCAGCAGTTGCTTTGCACGACGGCGAGGTACAACCCGGTGTGCCGGGTGTTTGCCCGTGGCGCCGAGGGGGCGCAGGAGCGCTGGCAGCAGGTCGGGGAAGTGCGCTGGCACCAAGTCACCGGCCAGCAGCACGCGCAACTGGTACAGGCTTTGCGGGAGGGCCGCGTTCAGGTGCAGGCTTCGCCCTGGCGCGACCTGGCCGTGCCGGGGCTGCCTGCCGGACGGGTGCAATGAATACCTGCCCGCAGAGGGCGTATCTGTATCTACATCGCCCCGCGCCCGCCGAGCTGCCCGCCAATGATGCCCTTGAGCGCATCACGCACGTTCTGCGCCACCACGCGCATGGTTTGCGGGTCGGCCTCGGCGTTGATGGCGTTGAGTTCGTTGTAGTGCATCAGCAGCAGGCCGCGCAGGGTGCGGAAGGCATTTTTGCAATTCTGGATGTCGCACAGGCTGGTGTCGTTGGCCAGTACCCGCTCGGCAATGCCGGGGTCGAGCAGGCGGATTTTGCAAATGATGGCCAAACGCACGATTTCCAAATCCAGCTCCTTGAGCCGTGCCTCACGGTCCGTGGGCAAAAAGCGGCTGGCGTTGGTGTTCATACAGGCTCCTGAATCCAGAAAAAAAAGCAAAACTGGCAGCTTAAGACCACAATGCCCGATTGGTCAATGCAACACCTGGATACAACCAAGTGAAACACTCTGCCTTAAGAACCTGTTCACGATCTCGGCGCGAAGGGGTGCGGGAAGCGGATCGGGATGGGCTGCCAGGCGCAAACCGCAGCCATAGCGGTGCTATGGCGAGGATTTGCAACGCCGCAGAGCGCCCGAGACCGCGACTGCACACCCGCGCGGAGATCGTGAACAGGTTCTAAGCGCCAACAGCCCCGGACGGGGCTGTTGCTGGTAATAGGGCCGGGGTGTCCGGCAAGGGGCAGAGGTTCAGCGCTCCAGCATCCCCAGCTTGCCGTCCTTGCCGTTCCACTCGTCGGCATCGGGCATCGACGCCTTGCGCTTGGTAATGCTGGTCCACCCCTTGGCAAAGGCCAGGTCGGCATTGAGCTTGATGAACGGCAGCTGATCGGCGGGCACATCCTCCTCGGCAAAAATGGCGTCGGCGGGGCACTCGGGGATGCAGACGGCGCAGTCGATGCATTCGTCGGGGTCGATCACCAGCATGTTCGGGCCTTCGCGGAAGCAATCCACGGGGCAAACGTCCACGCAATCGGTGTATTTACATTTGATGCAGTTTTCGGTGACGACGTGTGTCATGGCAGTCTTTTTATTGGTGAAGAATCGGCGGAACCTCGGATTTTAGGGATTTTCCGCAGTGCTGACAGCTCAAGGCCCTATTGACAATGCTGGCAGTACCCGGATCCCCTGAAAATTTGTGCGTTCAGGAATTCCCGAGCAAGGTAAAACAAGGCGTTTCAGGCCGTTTTTCAGTGGCCCGGCCCTGTACCGGGGGGTGAATATAATCCGCAGCCTTTGCCAGCCTCTTGTAAGCCTTAGCGTGACCGATTTGAACCCTGCCTCGAAAAATAATTGCCTGACTGAAAACTCTGCTCCCATCGCCGTGATCGGCATGGCGTTTCGCTTTCCTGGCGATCATAGCGACGAGGTGGAGTTTTGGGCCGCGCTGCAAAACCGGCAGGACTTGATCACCCAGGTGCCGCCCGAGCGCTGGGCGACGCAGGAGTTGCAGCATGCCAAACGCTCCGAGGCCGGGCGCAGCATCACCTACTCTGCGGGCGTGCTCTCGCGCATCGAGGAGTTCGATGCCGGTTTTTTCGGCATTTCCCCGCGCGAAGCCGCCTGGCTCGACCCCCAGCAGCGCTTGCTGCTGGAGCTGTCCTGGGAGGCGCTGGAGAACGCCGGCGTGCCCGCGTCCCGGCTGGCGGGAACCGATTGCTCGGTCTACGTCGGCATCTCCGGGCTGGATTACGGCACCCGGGCACTGGACGATCTGGCCAGCCTTTCGGCCCACACCATGACGGGCAATACCCTGAGCGTGGCGGCCAACCGTATTTCTTACGTGCTTGACCTGCATGGTCCGTCGCTGGCCGTGGATACGGCCTGTTCCTCTTCTCTGGTCGCGTTGCACCATGCCTGCAACAGCTTGCGGACAGGCGAGGCTTCGACGGCCCTGGTCGGTGGCGTCAATCTGCTGCTGCACCCGTACCCGTTTGTCGGTTTCACCAAGGCGTCCATGCTGTGTGCAGACGGGCGCTGCAAGCCTTTCGATGCCGCCGGCAACGGTTATGTACGCTCCGAAGGCGGTGCCGTGCTGCTGCTCAAACCCTTGGCGCAGGCACAGGCCGATGGCGATGAAATCCATGCTGTCATCCGTGCCACCGGGGTGAATGCCGATGGTTCGCGCAAAACCGGTATCACCATCCCCAGCTGTGCTGGGCAGATCGACCTGATGCGCGACGTGCTGGCCAAAAGCGGCCTGGCGGCGGACGACGTGGATTTCATCGAAGCCCATGGCACGGGCACCCCCGTCGGCGATCCGATCGAGACGGCTGCCATTGGCGCCGTCTATGGCCAGGGGCGCAGCAAACCGCTGCCGATCAGCTCGGTCAAGGCCAACCTGGGCCACATGGAGCCCGCTTCGGGCATGGCCGGTTTCGTCAAGGCCCTGCTGGCTTTGAAAAACCAGTCCCTGCCGCCCACGCTGCATTTGCAGACCCCCAACCCCAACATCGACTTTGCCGGGTTGAACCTGCAACTGGTGTTTGACCGGCATCCCTTGCCGACCACGCCCGGCAAGCCCCTGGTCGCCGGGGTGAACTCGTTTGGTTTCGGCGGCGCCAACGCCCACGTGCTGCTGGAGCAGTACCTGCCTCGGGCCAGTGCAAGCGATGCCGCACCAGCCGCAGATGTGGCGCTGGCGCCGCTGCGGCTTTCCGCCCGTTCGCTGCCTGCCTTGCGTGCCCTGGCACAGCGGTATGCGCAACTGCTCCAGTCCCAGCCGCAGCGGTATTACGACATTGCCTATGCGGCGCTGTTCCAGCGGGAATGCCTGCCCCACGGCCTGCTGTTGGCCCCGGCCAGCGTGACGGAAGCCGTAGAGAAGCTGCAACGCTTTGCCCAGGGCGAGGAAGCGGACACGCTGCCGGGCCTGGTGCAGGAAGAAACCCTGGCTTCCAGCGGCAGCATCGCCTTTGTCTATGCCGGCAATGGCGCCCAGTGGGTCGGCATGGGGCAGACCCTGCTGCAAACCAGCCCCCGCTTCGCTGCCCTCGTGCAGGAGCTGGACGCCGCCATGCAGCCCCAGGCCGGCTTTTCCCTGCTGGAGCAATTGCAGGCCGATGCCGCACATTCCCGCTTGCAGGACACGGCTGTGGCCCAGCCGCTGCTGTTTGCCATGCAGGTGGCCATTACCCGGCTGCTCCAGGAGCAGGGCGTGCAGCCCGCTGCGGTCTTGGGCCACAGCGTCGGCGAGATTGCCGCCGCCTGGGCGTGCGGTGCCTTGAGCCTGGAACAGGCCATCGCCGTCATTTGCGCCCGCAGCCAGGCGCAGAACCTGACCCGTGGCCAGGGGCGCATGGCCGCCGTCGGAATGTCGGCCACGGCGGCTGAAGAAGCCATCGCCCGATTGGGCGCCGGTGTGGATATCGAAATCGCCGGTATCAACAGCCCGGCCAACGTCACCCTGTCCGGCAGCCTGGAAGACTTGCAGCGCCTGGAAGCACTGCTGGCGCCGCAAAAGGTGTTTTTCCGCCTGCTCGATCTGGACTACGCCTTTCACAGCCACTACATGGACGGCGCCCGGGACGATCTGGCCCGGCGTCTGCAGGGGCTGGCCCCGGCAGCGGCCACCCAGGCGCAATTCATCTCTACCGTCACGGGCGATGTGCTGGCCGGAACGGAGCTGGATGCCGATTACTGGTGGCGCAACGTGCGCCAGCCGGTGCGCTTTGCCGATGCTGTGGCCCAGGCGGCGGCCCAGGGCTGCCGTGTTTTTGTGGAAATCAGCCCCCACGCCATCTTGCAGCGCTACGTCAAGGAAAGCCTGGACGCGGTGCAAGCCGCAGGTCGCGTGCTTCCTACGTTGCAACGCAATTTCGATAGCTATCAGCGCTTGCAGGGCGCGGGGTTGAAGGCGATTTTGCTTGCAGATGCGCAAGCGCTGAAAGCCCATTTCCCCCACGCTGGCCAGCGCATCCGCCTGCCCAACTATCCGTGGCAGCGCGAACGCCACTGGCAGCCCACCACGGTCGAGAGCCTGCAGGCCTTGCAGCGCCGCCGCGTGCATCCGCTGCTGGGCTGGGCCATTCCCGATGCCGTGCTGACCTGGGAAAACGTGCTCGACCCCACCATCCTTCCCTGGCTGCTCGATCACCAGGTGGGCGGCGCCATCGTCTTTCCGGGGGCAGCGTATGCCGAAATGGCCTTGGCCGCTGCCCGCCAGTGGCTGGGCAGCGGGCCATGCGCACTGCAGGAGCTGGACATCATTTCCCCGCTGGTGTTCGATGGCGAACACGCCCGTAATCTGCGCCTGGTGGTGCAGCCGCGCGATGGCAGCTTCCAGATTTTCAGCCGCCAGCGCCTGTCCGGCGATGCCTGGTCGCTGCACGCCGCAGGCCGTCTGCTCCAGGCCACCCAGCAAGTGCCGCAGGCGCGTATTGGTATGGCGCTGGCTGCGGCCCCTGGCGGCCCTGCCGCAAGCCTGCAGCAGATCGACCATTCCCGGCATTACCAGCTTGCCAGCGCTTTGGGGCTGGACTATGGCCCGGCGTTTCAGGGCATTCACCACGCGGTGGTCGATACGGCCAGCCATTGCCTGCACGCCCAGCTCCAACTGGATGAGGGTTTGCACAGCGCTGCGTATGTGCTGCACCCTGCCGTGCTGGACTTGTGCTTTCAGGCGCTGGTGGACTTCTTTGTCGAACCCATTGCCAGCGGACGCGGCATTGCTCTGCTGCCGATCAAGATCGGCAAGCTCGACGTGCGCAGCAGTGCGCAGGCGGTGTCCCTGCGTGCCCATTTGCGCCGTTTCGGCACGCGCTCGGCGCTGGCCGATTTCGAGCTGTTCGATGCCCAGGGCCAGTTGGTTGCCGTGGCCCAGGGCTGCCGCTTCCGCGCTGCCCACCTGAAGCGCGATGCGGGTACCGCCATCCAGCAATGGCACATCGCCCCCTGGCTGCTGCCGCACCCGGCCGCCACGGCCCGGCCCATTGCCAACGTGGCCGATCTGGCCGCGCATCTGGCCCACGGCAACAGTTCCGAGGAGCGCCAGCGCTGGTTTACCGAGACGCTGCCCCTGCTGGAAGCCTTGTCCCTTTCCTTCGCATTTGAAGCCTGCCGGCAATTGCAGCAACGCCAGCCTGCCGATTGGCAGTCCACCCTGGCGCAGACACCCTACGGCCAATGGCTGCTGGATTTGCTGCGCAGCCAGGATTTGCTGGATGGCGCAGCCCTGGTGGCGGATGCCGATCTGCCCCCAGCGCAGGAGCTGTGGCAGGCGCTGTTGCGCGATGCCCCGGCGTGCCTGCCCCAACTGTCCCTGCTGGGCACGGCGGGGGCTGCCTTGCCCACATTGCTGACCGAACCGGATGCCCGCCAGCCGCTGCACGCCCAATTGCAGCGCTCGCCCATTGCCGAATCGCTGTACCACACCGACCCGGCCTACCTGGGTACGCGCAGCCTGTTGCAGGTTTTGCTGCAACGCCTGGCAGCCGCTTTGCCGCAAGGGCAGCGCCTGCGGGTGCTGGAGCTTTCTGCCGGGTTGAGTGAATTGCCGAAAACGGCCCTCCATGCCTTGCCTGCCGACCATCTGGATTACGTGCTGGCCTTGCCCAGCGAAGATCTGGCAACACGCCAGGCGGCGGAATACGACGAGGACGCCCCCGTCACCGTGGCCCACTATGCCGCCACTGATGGGGTGCTGACCGCCGAGCGCAGCCTGCCCGCGCACTTCGATCTGGTCATCGTGCAGCACAGCCTGCACCGCATGTTCAATCCCGAAGCGGTTCTGGCAAAACTACAAGCCAAATTGGCCCCTGGGGCAATCCTGGCAATCGCTGAACGCTATCCGGATTGGAGCGTCAATCTGATCCAGGGACTGGATGGCGCCTGGTGGCGGCACGACAGCCAGGGGCGGGTTGTTTCCAGCCTGCTGGCCCCGGCTGCATGGCAGCAATCGCTGGCCAATGGAGGCTGGCAGCACACGGCACTGATCGAGGAGCCCGCGGCCCGGCAATTGCACGAAGGCGCCTACCTGCTCCTGGCGCAAGCCCCTGTCCAAACTGCCGATGCGCCGGTGGCGGAGCCTGTGGCCGCCCAGTCCTGGCGACTGCTGGCAGACCAGGGCGCAACGGCGGTTGCCCAGAATTTGCAGCAGCGCTTGCAAGCCAAAGGGCAGCATGTGCTGTCGCAGGATGCAGCGGCTGCCGTAGCGACCCATATCGTCTGGATGCAAGGCTGGCAGGACAGCCCCGAAGACAGCGTTGCCACCGCCACCCGCCTGCTGGAACTGGTGCAGGTCGTACAGCAGCAGGAAGTGCCGCCGCGCCTGTGGATCGTTACCCGCCAGGGGTTGCGCAGTCCGGCCCAATCGGCGCTGTGGGGCTTGGCGCGTGTAGCGATGAATGAGTGCCCGCAACTGGCCTGCACCCTGATCGACCTGGACGCTGCCGTACCGCAGGCCGACTTGCTGGTGCAACTGGAACGCGAGTTGCTGCAACCCGACGGCCAGAACGAAATTCTGCTGACCGAAGATGCCCGCCATGTTCCGATGCTGTCCGAGCATGAACCAACGGCGACCACTGTGCAGCCATCAGGCAAGGCGGCAGAGGAGGGCGCACGCTTCAAGCTCGATTTCCTGGTGCCCGGCCAGTTGCGCAACCTGCTATGGCTGCCGCAGGAAGCAGCGCCGTTGCAGGCGCATGAAATCGAAGTACGCACCCAGGCCACGGGCCTGAACTTCCGCGACGTGATGTACCTCATGGGCCTGCTGCCCGATGAGGCGGTGGAAAAAGGCTTTGCCGGTGCCAGCCTGGGGCTGGAGTTTTCCGGTATCGTCAGCCGCGTCGGCAGTGGCGTGACGCATTTGCAGGCGGGCGATGCCGTCATGGGTTTTGGCTCTTCGTGCTTTGCCAGCCACATCGTCACCCGTGCCGATGCCGTGGCCCCCATGCCGCAAGGCTGGGCGTTTGAAGCCGCAGCCACCGTGCCCACGGTGTTCCTGACGGTGTATTACGCCCTGAAGCAGCTGGCCGACGTGCAGCCGGGCGAGCGCGTGCTGATCCACGGCGCTGCCGGGGGCGTGGGCATTGCGGCCATCCAGCTGGCCCGCCACATGGGCGCAGAAATCTTCGCTACCGCAGGCACGGACGAGAAGCGCACCTTTGTGCAACTGCTGGGTGCCGACCATGTGCTGGATTCGCGCAGCCTGGAATTTGCCGAAGACATCCTGCGGCTGACCGATGGCGAGGGCGTGGACGTCGTACTCAACTCCCTGGCTGGCGAGGCCATGCGCCGCAGCCTGGACGTGCTCAAGCCCTTTGGTCGCTTTCTGGAGCTGGGCAAGCGCGACTTCTTTGAAAACACCCCCGTGGGCCTGCGCCCGTTCAAGGACAACATCAGCTATTTCGGTATCGATGCCGACCAATTGCTCACGGGCCGTCCGCAACTGGCGGCTCGCCTGTTTGGCGAAGTTATCGGGCTGTTTCGCGAAGGCATCCTGGCGCCCCTGCCTTACCGCAGCTTTGCTGCCGATCAGGTGGTCGATGCCTTCCGCCTGATGCAGCAGGCTCGCCATATCGGCAAGATCGTCGTCACGCTGGCCGATGCCAATCCACAGGTGCAACAGGCGCAGCAGCCCAAGGCAGCGCAGGGGCTGCAACTGGATGGCCATACGACCTGGCTGGCCACGGGCGGCCTGTCCGGCTTTGGCCTGGCTTCGGCCCGCTGGCTGGCCCGGCACGGCGTGCGCCATCTGGCCCTGGTGGGCCGCCGTGGGGCGGATACTCCGGGCGCCGCCGCACTGCTGAAAGAATTTGCCCGCCAGGGCGTCCAGGCCCGGGCCGTAGCCTGCGACATTACCCAGCCCGAGGCTGTTCAGGCGCTGGTGGCCGATTTGGCGCAATCCATGCCGCCGCTGGCCGGTGTGTTGCACGCTGCCGCGCAATTCGACGACCGGCTGCTGCTGAATCTGGACGCAGCCAGCATGGATGCCGTGCTGCGCACCAAACTGGTCGGTGCGTGGAACCTGCATGAGGCCACTGTGGGCCAGCCGCTTACCCATTTCGTGCTGTATTCCTCGGTCACTACCGCCATTGGCAACCCTGGTCAGGCTAACTACGTCGCTGCCAATATGGGGCTGGAAGGTCTGGCCGGCCTGCGCCGCAGCCTGGGCCTGCCCGCCACCTGCATCGGCTGGGGGCCGATTGCCGATGCAGGGTATCTGACGCGCAACGAGGCGGTCAAAGACGCCCTGGCCCAGCGCCTGGGCAAGGCGCCTTTGACGGCGCAGCAGGCACTCGACCAACTGCAAGGCATCTGGGTAGCGGATGCCGGGCATGTCATCCCGGCCAACTTCGACTGGCCGGTGCTGGCGCGGCTGCTGCCATCGGCGGCCAAAGGTTCGCGCTTTGCACAGTTGAACTGGCGCTACCAGGATGCCAATGCCGCGCAGGATGGCCTGGATATCCGCAGCCTGCTGCAAGGCAAAACCGCCGCCGAAGCCGGGGCGGTGATCGAGGAACTGGTTGCCCAGCAAGTGGCGCAAATTCTGTGCATTGCGCCTGAACGCATCACCCCCCATGCCAGCCTGCACGATATGGGCATGGACTCGCTCATGGCGGTCGAATTGGCCCTGGGGCTGGAGCAGCGCTTTGGCATCCAGCTGCCGGTGATGATGCTGGGCGACAGCCCCAGCGTGCATAAGGTCAGCGCCAAGATTGCCGACAAGCTGCTGGGCAGCGATACGGCCCAAGGTGTCAGTGATAATTCAGTCCCTTCGACGATGGTGGGCAAGGTGGTTGCCCAGCACGCGGCCGATTTGACCGAGCAGGAAATTGCAGAGCTTGCCCGTGATGCTGTGAAATTGGCAGAGACAGGGACTCGATTCACCTCATGACACAAAAAACAAAGCTGATTGACCGCATCCTGGGGAAAAAAGCCGAAGCAGCGCAGGGCGCCGCTTCGGTATTGTCTGTGCCGGTCGTCAGCAAGGTTTCCAAAGATTTCACGCGCTTTGACCGCTTTCCAGGATACGAAAAAATGCTCGTGCCCAAGGCCGCGGCAGAGCGCTTTGGCTTGGCCAACCCTTTTTTTGTCAGCCATGACGGCCTGGCAGGCGCCACCACGCAGATCGATGGCCGGGAGTTCATCAACTTTTCCAGCTACAACTATCTTGGTCTGAATGGTGACCAGCGCGTCAATCAAGCAGCAAAAGATGCCATAGACCGCTATGGCACAACGGTATCAGCTAGCCGTTTGGTAGCAGGCGAGCGTCCCATCCAGCGTGATCTGGAACGTGCCCTGGCCCAGGTCTATGGCGTGGAGGATTGCGTGGCCTTCGTCAGCGGCCATGCGACCAACGTCAGCACCATCGGCTATCTGTTCGGCCCCAAAGATTTGGTGCTGCACGACGCTCTCGCACACAACAGCATCATCGAGGGCATCAAGCTCTCGGGCGCCACACGGCGTTCGTTTGCGCACAACGATACAGCCCAGCTCGACCAGATCCTGGCCGACATCCGGGGGCAGTTCGAGCGCGTGCTGATCGTCATCGAAGGCCACTACAGCATGGACGGCGACATCCCCGACCTGCCCGCCTTTATCGACGTCAAGCGTCGCCATCAAGCCTTTTTGATGGTGGACGAAGCCCACAGCCTGGGCGTGCTGGGTGCTACCGGCCTTGGCCTGCACGAACACTATGGCGTGCCCGGTACCGATGTGGATATCTGGATGGGCACCCTGAGCAAAACCATGTCCGGCTGCGGTGGCTATATCGCTGGAGAGCGTGCCCTGGTCGAGCATCTCAAATACGCTGCCCCCGGCTTTGTCTACAGCGTGGGCCTGGCACCGGCGCTGGCTGCCGCAGCATTGCAATGCCTGGAAATCCTGCGCCAGGAGCCGCAGCGTGTGCAGCAACTGCGCCAGATTACCCAGTATTTTTTAACCGAAGCAAAAAAGGCCGGGCTGGATGTTGGCCTGTCACAAGGTTTTTCCATCGTGCCGGTGATTGTGGGTAGCTCCTTAAAGGCGGCAAAACTCTCCAATGCGCTGTTCAAGACGGGCATCAACGTTCAGCCGATTATTCACCCGGCGGTCGAAGAAAAGGCCGCGCGGCTGCGTTTCTTCTTGAGCAATCAACATACACCGGCGCATATTGATACCACGATAGCAGCCATTTGCCGCAGCCTGTAAAAATATGCAGAACTCCACCGCATTTCAAAAATCCTTAAAGCTGACCAGTGCTGTGTGGAAGGCGCTGTTTCTGCGTGAGGCAGGAACACGTATGTTCGGTTCGCGCATGGCCTGGATGTGGTTGATTTTCGAACCGTTGATCAATGTCATGTGGCTGGTGGCAATTTTTACCATTATTCGCATCCAGCATATCGGTGGTATTGAAACTGCCTTATGGATTGCAATCGGAATGTTGGTTTTCTTGACTTTTCGGCGTACTTTGACCCAGGTGCAGAATGGTATTGATGCAAATAAATCGCTTTTTGCTTATCGACAAGTGCGCCCAGGGGATGTTGCTTTGGTACGTGCCCTGGTCGAAGGTTTTTTAATGTTTTTAATTAGCACGGCAGTATTTTTTGTTGGGGCTTTTTTAGGCTGGATGGCGTGGCCTGCCAATGCCTGGGGGGTGCTGGAAGCCTTTATCGCGGTCTGGTTGTGTGCGCTGGGACTGGGGTTGGTATTTGCTGTTTTGGTAAAACTGGTGCCAGAGGCAGGACGTATTATTGGCTTCATCATGATGCCGTTGATGATGATTTCCGGTGTTATTTTTCCACTTTCGGCAATTCAGGAGCCTTATTTAAGCCTGCTGCTGCTTAACCCGTTGGCGCATGCCATTGAAGCTGCACGTATTGCGTTCTCCCCTTATTATCATTCGGTGCCAGGAGTAGATTTGTTGTTTGTTTATCAATCTGCCTTGGTCTTGATTTTTATTGGCTTGGCATTGCTGCGGCGATTCAATCAACGTTTGGTGATGGATTGATGTAATGATTGAAGTCGTAGACATTCATAAACGTTATTACACCGACCACGGCATGGGGCCATGGATTTTGCGTGGTATTAATTTGACCATTCCTACCGGGTGCAGTGTCGGCCTGGTTGGTGGTAATGGTGCAGGTAAATCTACGCTATTGCGTATCATTGGTGGTGTGGACTATCCCAATAAAGGAGTGGTGCGCCGCCACTGCAAGGTATCCTGGCCCATGGGCTTTGGCGGTGGTCTGCAAGGGAGTCTCACCGGGCGGCAAAACACCAAGTTTGTTGCACGCATCCATGGCATGGAACATGACATTCCCCGTATCGTCAAGCAGGTGGAAGCCTTTTCTGAAATAGGTCCTGCATTCAATGAGCCGGTCAAGACCTATTCGTCGGGAATGAGATCACGCCTGCAGTTTGGGTTATCTTTGGCGTTTGACTTCGATGTCTATATTTCCGATGAGGTAACAGCCACAGGTGACCGTGCTTTTCAGGCAAAAGCCAAGAAAGCATTTAAAGACATGGTAGGAAAATCCAGCGTTATCATGGTTTCTCACAGTGAGGGGACGCTCAAGGATTTTTGCCAATCCGGTATTTGGCTGCATGATGGAACGGCCCAATGGTTCGACCAGATTGACGATGCCATCAAAGCCTACCACGACAGTACTTCCGATATTGATAAATCATGACTGAAACTCTTACCTTTATGCAATGCAGTTTCCGTTGGCTATGCAGCTCACGGTTACGCTGTCTGGCAACGGCGCTCTGCCTGCTTTGTGGCGTATATTGGCTACTGATTGCCTCGGATCGCTATGTATCTGAATCGCGTGTGATTGTGCAAAACACCAATCTTCACGCCAGTGCCAATTTTGATTTGGGTAGCTTGATTTCCGGTGGCAGTACTGGCCCCAACCGTGCCGATCAATTGCTGCTGCGCGAATACCTGCGCTCGCCCGATATGGCAGAAAAACTCGATGCCAGCCTGCACCTGCGTGAACATTTTGGCAGCCAGGGAGACTGGTTCTCGCGGCTGTGGGGCGGCACCGATGCAACGCGCGAGGAGTTTCATGAGTATTACCTGCGCCGCGTGCAGGTCGAGTACGACGAATTTGCCGGCGTATTGGTCTTGAAAGCCCAGGCGTATGAAGCCGAGCAAGCCCAGCGCATCGCCCAGGCTTTGGTGCAAGAAGGCGAAGCCTTCATGAACCGCACTGCCCACGCCATCGCCCAGGACCAGGTCAATTTTCTGGAAGGGCAGGTCAGCAAACTCTATGACCAGGTGCAAAAGTCACGCCGTACCATGCTGGAGTTTCAGGAGAAGAAGGGGCTGATCTCCCCCGAGGCAGCCGCCCAGGTGCTGGCCGCCATCGTGGCCAATTTGCAAGGCCAACTGGCCGACCTGCAAGCCCAGCGCAGTGCCATGCAAGCCTATCTGGTGGCCGACCACCCCAGTATCGTGCTGGTGGAGCAACGGATTGATGCCATCGAAAAGCAAATTGCCCAGGAGCAAGCCAAGCTGGCTGCCCCTGGTGGTAAAACCCTCAACCGCACGGCGGAAGCCTTTGCCCAACTGGAACTGCAAGCCAAGTTTGACCTGGATATGTATAAAACGGCGCTGACTGCGCTGGAGCAAGGTCGCCTGGAAGCCACTCGTACACTGAAAAAACTCTCGGTACTGCAGCAACCCAACTTGCCGCAAGACGCGCTGGAACCCCGGCGCCTGTACACCACCAGCGTTTGGGTGCTGACCATCCTGCTGCTGGCGGGCGTCCTGCACCTGTTGCTCGCCATCGTGCGTGACCACCAAGATTAAGAAACCCGGAATGCGTATGAAACACACACCATCCATCCTTGCCGCCGTAACCCTGGCCCTTGGGTTGTCGCCTCTGGCGTGGGGGCAGGTTGACCTTGGACTCTCTGGTGTTTTGCAGCAAAACACCGCCAGCAATCCCTTTGCTGCACAAAACATGCCCCAGGTGCCCGGGGCAGATATGGCTGCCAAGCAGCCTGCCCTCCCGGCGGCCAATCCTGCGCAAGTAAAAAGTCAGGACAACCCGCTTCTGACCCAGGACCACCTGACCAACCAGGCCAGCGACGTTTTTGGCGCCCAGCTCTTTACCGGTGCTTTCAGCCAACCGGGAGCAACCCAGTTCAATCCGGACTACGCCGTGACCCTGGGCGATCAAATCCAGGTGCGTCTGTGGGGCGCATTCGCTTTTGACCAGGTACTGACCGTCGATCCCAGGGGCAACATCTTCCTGCCCCATGCCGGCCCGGTGCAGGTGCTGGGGGTGCGCAATCAGGACCTGGAAGGTGTTGTGCAGGCTGCCGTGCGGCGCACCTTCCGCAACAACGTCAGCAGCTATGCCAGTCTGGCCGCAGCCCAGCCCGTGCGTGTATTTGTGGGCGGCAACGTAAATCGGCCCGGCCTATACAACGGCACCAGTATGGACAGCATCTTGCGCTACCTGGATATGGCCGGTGGTGTCGATCCCGAGCGCGGCAGCTACCTGCAAGTGCAGGTCAAACGCGGTCAGGCTGTCAGGGCGACCATCAGTCTGTACGACTTCCTGCTCGACGGCACCATGCCCATGGTGCAACTGGCAGATGGCGATGTGATTTTTGTCCCCCCGCATGCTGAGCGGGTCAAGGTCGGCGGTTTGGTGGCCAATGCCAAGCGCTTTGAATTTCAGGGCCAAGGGCAGACCGTTGCCCAACTGATGCAGCTTGCCAAACCTTTGCCCGATGCCACCCATGTACGCGTCGTGCGCAACACAGGCAGCGTACGCAATGCAGAGTATTACCCCTTGAGCCAAGCCGCCACCGTCCAACTTATGGATGGCGACGAGTTGCAATTTACCGCCGATAAAAAACCCGGCACCATCACCGTGCGCGTGGAGGGCGAGCATGACAGCGCCCAGGAATACGTTCTGCCCTACGGCACCGCCATGGGCAGCCTGCTGGAACAAATTCAGGCACGCCCCAATGCAGACATGACCAGCCTGCAGCTTTTCCGTGAAAGCGTGAAACAGCGCCAAAAAGAAATGCTGGCCACCAGCCTGCATAACCTGGAAATGAGCTTGCTGACCGCCCGCAGCGGCAGCAGCGATGAAGCCCGTCTGCGTAAAGAAGAGGCGGATTTATCGTTGCAATGGATAGAACGCGCCAAACAGGTAGAACCCCTGGGGCAAGTACAAATTGCCAAGGCCAGTCAGCTTAACAGCATGTTGCTGGAAAACGGCGATATCATCCGCATCCCCCGCAAGGACGACCTGGTACTGGTCAGCGGCGAAGTGCTGTTCCCCAACGCAGTGGCGTTTGAGGGTAATTTGACCCTGGGCGACTATATTGAACGTGCCGGCGGTTTTACCCAAATGGCCGACAACGCCCGCGTGGTCGTGGCCCGGCGCGATGGCTCTTTTGAGCAGGTCAAAGCCAACCGGGTATTTGGCAGTACCGCAATTGAAGCCGGTGATCAGATATTGGTACTGCCTAAAGTGGACAAGAAAAAGCGCCAGTTCTGGAAGGACATGACGCAAATCATGTACCAAATTGCGGTGAGTGCCAAAGTGGTATTTGGACTATAATTGCCGTGCCGGGGTAAGAACGCCTACTAGGATCAGTAATTAAAACCAATATGAAAAAAATCATTATTACCGGCCACCCCCAATCGGGGTATGCGCAAATTGAGTCTTTACTTATCTCCAGTGGCATGGCTGCAGCGCAACCGTCGCAGCGCAGCCAGTTGACAGCGGCGCAAATCACCGCCACCTTGCGCAAGGCCCATGGTGCCCCAGCCCTGGACGCGCTGGAGAGCGACCAAGCCTTGCCACAAATTGCAGTAGCTCCAGTCTGGCAAGGCATGGTGCTGGATCTGATGCTGGCCAACCTGGAGCATCCCCTGTGGGGCTGGGCAGATCCCCATACCATTGATCTGCTGGAATACTGGCAGGCCCAAGACCCGCAAATTGTTTTTGTCTTGGTGTATGACGCACCGCACACCGCCATTACACGGCTGTGCCTGGAAGACGCCGCCGCCCCCGCAGGAAAGCTGCAGCAGCGCCTGCAAACCTGGGTGGCGTACAACAGTACCTTGCTACAGTTTTACCTGCGCAATCGCCAGCGCTGCGTATTGGTGCACGCCCACCAAATCGAGCAATTTGAATCCGCAGCGCAGCGCTATGTGCAGTTGATCAACACCCACATCGACACCCCCCTGCAGCTACCCATCCCAGGCGCTACCGATCAACCCCAGCAGGATGCTGCCGCCACCCCAGCAAGCACCCACGACGGACTGACAGTAGGCAGCCAGGCACCGCAGTGCTTGGCGGCGGCCGAGCAAGCAGTGGCCCAAGACCTGGGCCACAGCCAGCAGGCACGCCTGCTGCTCGCCCAGTTATTAGAGACCTACCCCCAGGCCCAAACCCTGTACGAAGAACTGCAAGCCGCCGCTACCTTGCCCGCCAGCCATACGCAAGCGCTGGCCTGGCATGGTGATGCGCAAAGCCGCTTTGCTGCGTGGCAAGAGTTTGTTCAACTGCAGCAGCGCAGCCACCAAGCCCAGGCAGAGCTGCTTAAAAAACAAGAGCGCTTTACGCAGATGCAGCAATCGTTTGAGGCTGATTTGTCCCAAAACAAAGCCTTGCTGGCAAGCGAAACTCAATCCAGGGCGCAACTGCAAACCCAGTTGAAAGAAATAACAACACAACAACAAAATGCCGTTGAAGAAAACGAGCTGCTCCTGACCCAACTCCATCAAGTGCAGGAAGAGCTGGAGCGCCACTACCTGGAGGGCAAGCAACTCCAGCAAACATTGGCTGCCACCCAGGCCAAAGCCAACGAATTACCCAGCACCCAAGCCGAGCTGAAAAAGGTGCAAGACGCACTAAAGCAAGCCCAAACTAAAGCTAATGAGCTAGCGAAAGCCCAGGTAGAGCTCAAAAAAACGCAAGAAGCGTTGCAGGCGCTACAAAAAGAACCTGCAGCGCAAGAGCTGCAAGATGAAAACGAGCTGCTCCTGACACAACTCCATCAAGTGCAGGAAGAGTTGGAGCGCTACTACCTGGAAAACCAAAAACTCAAAGCCGGCCACAGCCCCGCCAAAGCCCATGCATCGATGCAGGCCTACTACGGCGCAGCCGAGCGGGTCAAGCGCCAGCTCTCGTACCGGCTGGGCAGCGTCATGATTGAAAAATCCCGCAGCCTGGGCGGTTGGCTCTCCATGCCCTTTGCCCTGCAGACTGAGGCACGGCGCTTTCGCCAAGAAAAAGCCGCCCGCAAGGAAGAAAAACTCCCCCCCCATTGAACGCTACCGCGATGCTCATGAGGCGCAGCGCATCCGGCAGCACCTGTCGTACCGTTTGGGCGCAACTTTCTTACAGCGCTCGCGCAGCATAGGCGGCTGGCTCTCCATGCCCTGGGCCCTGCATGCGCAGGTGCAAGACTTTCAGAAAAGCCGAAAAACCTAAAACAGGGTCTCTGCAGCTGTCCTAATGTCTCAATAGACAGCTACTTTATTAATCAGCCCCGCGTCTGAATATTTCTTAGCCCAACCGTATGCAGTCACTCACGCCGTATTTAGACCTGTTGCAGCCTTTGCTCCCCCCCAGCCATATCACCCTGGTGGGCGCAGGCTCTGGCCAAGGGCAGTGGGCGCAGTGGCTGGCCAAGCAAAAAATCAGCGCCACTTTGATGGAGGCCGATGCCCAGCGCTTTCAGGCCCTGCAGCGCCAGCACGCCGCCGGTAGTTGGCCACAGGCACGGTTGCTGGAGGCGGTGCTGGCGCCTGAGGCCGGCGCGGTAGAGTTTTTCAGCGCCAGCCTGCCCGCCGAAAGTGGCCTGCTGCCCGCACAAGACCTGCAGCCGCTGTGGCCCAACCTGCACACCCTGCAGGTGCGTAGCCTGCCCGCGCAGCCCCTGTCTGCACTGCTGGCCGACAGCGCCCACCAATGGCTGGTGCTGGACTGCCTGCCCGCAGCCCCCTTGCTGCAAAGCGCCGGCTCCGCTTTGGATGCGCTGGATGTCATCCTCGCCCGGGTGGTGCTGGCGCAAGCAGGGCAGGGCGCAGCACCCGCAGGCTGCAGCCTGGATGCCGTGGCCCAGGCACTGCCAGGCTTCAAACTGCTTGGCCAAACCAGCAGCCGCCACCCCGGCATCGGTCACGCCCTGTTTGTGCGTGACTACCCCAGTGCCCACGCACAAGCACTAAAAAAACAAGATCTGCAAGCGCATGCTCAGAAAGCGCTAGAGGCTGATTTGGCTGCAAGTAACAAAGCCAAGGACGCTGAAACGCAAGCCAAACAAGCAGCCCTGCAAGCGCGTGATGAGCAAGCCAAGGCCACACAAGCTTTGCAGACCCAGTTGCAACAAGCGCAGCAGCAAAATGCCGAGTTGCTGAAAGAACAAGAGCTACAAGCGCAGACCTTGCAAGGGCTAGAGACTGATTTGGCTGCAATCAACAAAGCCAAAGATGCTGAAACGCAAGCCAAACAAGCAGCCCTGCAGGCGCGTGATGAACAAGCCAAGGCCAAAGAAGGCTTGCAGACCCAGTTGCAACAAGCGCAGCAGCAAAATGCCGAGTTGCTGAAAAAACAAGAGCTGCAAGCGCAGGCTCTGCAAGGGCTAGAGGCTGATTTGGCTGCAAGCAAAAAAGCCAAGGACGCTGAAACGCAAGCCAAACAAGCAGCCCTGCAAGCGCGTGATGAGCAAGCCAAGGCCAAAGAAGGCTTGCAGGCCCAGTTGCAACAAGCGCAGCAGCAAAATGCTGAGCTGATTAAAAAACAAGAGCAGCAAGCGCAAACCCAACAAGCGCTACAGGCTGATTTGAACGAATACAAAGCAAAACAACAGGAATCCGAATACCGCGAAGCCCTGGTGCAGCAGGAAATGGCCAAGGTCGAAGCGCAAATGGAACTGTTGAAAGAACTGCTGCTGGAAGAAAAGCAGGGCACAACGGAATAACACCCTATGACTGAAACAACAAGCATTCACCCCGTCATTCTTTGCGGTGGCTCCGGCACCCGGCTGTGGCCGCTTTCGCGCACCGCGTATCCCAAGCAACTGCTAGCTTTGGTGGAGGAATCCACTCTGTTGCAAGCTACCGCGCAGCGCTGCGCCAGCCTGCAGGGCGCAGGCATCGCCGCTGCCGCGCCCATCCTTGTCAGCAACGAAGAGCACCGCTTCCTCGTGCGCCAGCAACTGCAAGCCATTGGCTGTACGCCGGCCGCCACCTATCTGGAGCCGCAAGGGCGTAACACTGCACCCGCCATTGCCCTTGCCGCCCTGCACTTGGCGCATGGCGACAGCAGTACGCCTGCCAACCCGCAGGCCGTCATGCTGGTGCTGCCCGCAGACCACGTCGTGCGCGACTGCGTAGCCTTTGCCGGCGCCGTGGCGCGTGCGCTGCCCGCAGCACACGCGGGCTGGCTGGTCACCTTCGGCATCGTGCCATCCGGCCCAGAAACCGGTTATGGCTACATTCAAACAGGAACACCTTTAACCCAATTCACGGGCGTGCAGCAAGTGCAGCGCTTCGTCGAAAAGCCCGACAGTGCCACGGCGCAGCGCTTCATTGACACCGGTGGCTTTTGCTGGAACAGCGGTATGTTCATGTTCACCGCAGAGCGCTACCTGCAGGAACTGCAAACCCACCGCCCCGACATCCTCGACGCAGCCACAGCCGCATGGCAGCAGCGCAGCCAGGATCAGGACTTTTGCCGCCCGCAGGCGCAAAGCTTTATCGCCTGCCCGTCCGACTCCATCGACTACGCCGTTATGCAGCCCACCACGCGTGCCGCTGTGGTACCGGTGGACATGGGTTGGAGTGATGTCGGATCTTGGGACAGCCTCTGGGCTATATCCGACCGGGACGCCCAGGGCAACGCCGTGCGCGGCGACGTCTATCACCACAGCACCCGCAACAGCTATCTGCGCTCCGAAAGCCGCCTGCTGGCCGTCATCGGCATGGAGGGTGTCGTCGTCGTCGAAACTGCCGATGCCGTTTTGGTCATGCGCAAGGACCAGGCGCAGTCTATCAAGCAGGCCAGCGAATATTTCGCACAACACCAGCGCAAGGAGCAAATTGAGCACCGCCGCGTGCACCGGCCCTGGGGCTGGTACGAAGGGGTGGACGCTGGCGAGCGCTTTCAGGTCAAGCGCATCATGGTCGAACCCGGGGCGCAGCTATCGCTGCAGATGCACCACCACCGGGCGGAGCACTGGATCGTCGTCAGCGGTACGGCCAAAGTCACCATCGACGGGCAAGCCACCCTGCTCAGCGAAAACCAGTCCACTTACATCCCTTTGGGCAAAACTCACCGTCTGGAAAACCCCGGAAAACTGCCCCTGCACCTGATCGAGGTGCAATCGGGCAGTTACCTTGGTGAGGATGACATTGTCCGGTTTGAGGATAGCTATGGACGATAGAAAAATAACTACGGCAGAGGCTTATTGGAGATATGGTGATTGGGGCCGTTTAATCGATTTGTATCCGGATTCGGGCTCGAAAAACCTTGATCAATATACAGAAAGAGCGCAGCTTGCTGTATATGCTGCAGCGGGTCATTTGCAGAGAGGGCAAATAGAGGTTGCCAGAGAATTGATCAGGCTGGCGCAAGAGTGGGGTGTTGGAAAAAGTTTGCTTGGAAATCTACTTGTTTCAGGAATTTACAATAACTTCGGTGTGATTGCCGAACTTTTAAATAAAAGTTACGATTCTTATACATATTTCGAAAATTCGGTTAAAAATAATTTGAGAGATACGACAAATAGCATCGCAGTAAGAATACGTAGAAATAAAGAATTTTTTTATTTAAATAAAAAAACAAGAGCTGGCTTTGGTAATAATAAATCATTAGAACGAAATAATAATTTAATTTCTGAAAATAACGATGCAAATCAAAAATTCAATCTTAATATATATATTAATAAAACAAAAAAAAATCATGATTTTTTATTAATAAATTCAAAATCCTTGCCGAGATCCGGTTTGCATTATTTAGAGAAAACCTTGAGTCAAATATTTGGCGAATGTTTTTCTTTTTGTGAGTTATATCAAGAACCCGGGTGTTGTAAACAGTTTCCTTGCGCCTTAACTGGTTTTATGGATTATTCTTTTAAGAATAAAATGAAGCATGTAAGATTAATTAAATCTCATGATTTTGGCTTAAGCGATCCGATTTTTGAAAATGGAAATAATATAAGACAACTTGTCTTGATTCGTGCCCCCCTTTTTATTCTTACTTCATGGTTCGAACTTTATCAGTTGCAAGTACATAAAGAAATCCTTTCAAAATTTGATATAAAATTGCAAAAAATATATTATCGACATGAAAAGCAAGTTTTGGAAATGGCAAATGAGATCATCGATGCATATTTTGCTCCTTCTTCGACTGATCAATTGACTTCCTGGCTTGATGAAAAAGTAAGATATGCGAATAAATTCATTATGAAATATACCAATGCTGAGGTTGTGAATGGTGGTAAAACTGATATTCTTCTTTACGAAGATATTGATCGTTATGCGAAAATTATTGTGAATAAGCTGAATTTTAAAAAAAATCATGATGCATTTTTGTGTGATAAAGAGAGGTTCAAAGCACGAAGCGATCCGTTTACGGCAAAGTCATTGAATATTACTAATTATTTGATCGAAAATTCGAATTATTTTATTCGGGCTGCCGAAAAAATTAAAATTCCTGAAACATCCTGCATTCCATGGGTATAATGAAAAATATAACTTTTTTAGAATCCGAATCCATCGAAATCATCCGCGAAGCAGTTGCCACCGCCCGCAAACCGGTGATGATGTACTCCATCGGCAAGGACAGTTCCGTCATGCTGCACTTGGCACGCAAGGCATTCTGGCCAGCACCGCCGCCGTTTCCGTTGCTACACGTAGATACCGGCTGGAAGTTTGCCGCCATGTACGCGCTGCGCGACCGCATGGTGGCCGATACGGGCATGCAACTCATTACCCATACCAATCCGCAAGGGCTGGCTGAGGGCGTGGGGCCATTCACGCATGGCAGCAGCTATCACACTGATGTGATGAAGACCCAGGCGCTCAAGCAAGCGCTGGATACGCACGGTTTTGATCTAGTGTTTGGTGGAGCACGGCGCGATGAGGAAAAATCCCGTGCCAAAGAGCGCATCTTCAGCTTCCGTGCCCCAGGCCACCGTTGGGACCCCAAGGTCCAGCGTCCCGAGCTGTGGAGCCTCTATAACACCCACATTCATGAAGGCGAGAGCATCCGGGTATTTCCCTTGAGCAACTGGACAGAGCTGGACATCTGGCAATACATCCAGGCCGAAAATATTCCCATCGTGCCGCTGTACTTAGCCGCCGAGCGCCCGGTGGTGCAGCGCGGCGGCCAGTGGATCATGGTCGATGATGAGCGTTTTCCGTTTGAGCCGGGTGAAAAGCCCGAGATGCGCTGCGTGCGCTTCCGTACCTTGGGCTGCTGGCCGCTGACGGCAGCCATTGAAAGTAATGCCGACACGCTGGAGGCCGTGGTTGCCGAGACCTTTGCTGCCCGCAACTCCGAGCGCCAAGGCAGGATGATTGACAGCGATAGCCCCGGCTCGATGGAGAAGAAAAAACAGGAGGGGTATTTCTGATGCAAGTGCTGCGTTTTATTACCTGCGGCAGCGTGGACGATGGCAAGAGCACGCTGATTGGCCGTTTGCTATTTGAGAGCAAAGCGATTTTTGATGACCAGTGGAGTAACTTGCAAATCGATTCGCGCCAATACGGCACGCAGGGGGAGAATATTGATCTGGCGCTGCTCGTTGATGGCCTGCAGGCCGAGCGTGAGCAGGGAATCACCATTGATGTGGCCTACCGCTTTTTTGCCACTACCAAACGCCGCTTCATTGTGGCTGACACCCCTGGCCATGAGCAGTACACACGCAACATGGCCACAGGAGCATCCACTGCTGACTTGGCAGTGATTCTTGTGGATGCCTGCAAAGGTGTGCAGACGCAAACCCGCCGCCACAGCCGCATTGTGGCCATGATGGGCATTGAGCAGGTGGTACTGGCCGTCAATAAGATGGACTTGGTTGGCTACAACAAGGAAGTGTTTGATGCCATTGCAAAGGACTATCAGGCACTGGCAGATGAGCTAGGCTTGCAAGTGCAGCAGGTTGCACTATCTGGCCTGCAAGGTGACAACGTGCTGGCCCGCAGCCCGCATATGCCCTGGTACCAAGGGCCGACGCTACTGGAATACCTGGAAGCGATACCACTGGGCGCGGACAATATCAATCTGCCGCTACGCCTGCCGGTGCAGTGGGTTAATCGCCCCAACCCAGACTTTCGGGGGTTTTGTGGCCGCTTAGCGGCAGGCCAGGTTCGCCCGGGCGCTGCAGTGCGGGTGCTGCCCTCGGGCGTGCAAACCTGCATTAAACAGGTACTGTCTGGGTTTGCCGAAGTGGACTGCGCCAGTGCAGGCGAATCGGTCACCCTCACTTTGGCTGATGAAGTAGATGTCAGCCGGGGCGATGTGCTGGTGGCAGCCGAGCTTCCGCCAGAAGTGGCCGATCAGTTCGAAGCACGGTTGCTGTGGCTGGATGAACAACCTTTGTTGGCCGGGCGGCAATATCTGCTGAAACTAGCCACCCGAGAGATCAGTGCCACCATTACCACCATCAAGCACAGAGTGGATGTGAATACCGGTACACAACTGGCCACCAAAGCACTAGAAATGAATGCTATGGCCACGGTCACCTTTTCTACCAGCGCGCCGCTGGTGTTTGAGCCTTATCAACAAAACCGCGTGCTTGGCAGTTTTATCTTGGTTGACAAGCTGAGCCTGCAAACCGTTGGTGCCGGGATGATTAACTTTGCCCTGCGCCGTGCCAGCAATATCCACTGGCAGGCTCTGACGATGAACAAGGCTGGCCGTGCCGCGCAAAAGCACCAGCAACCACGCTGCATCTGGTTTACCGGCCTGTCCGGATCGGGCAAATCGACCATTGCCAACATGTTGGACAAGCGCCTGTACGCCGAAGGACGGCACACCTACATACTTGATGGTGACAATGTACGCCACGGCTTGAACCGAGACCTAGGCTTTACCGAGGCCGACCGGGTGGAGAACATCCGCCGCATTGCCGAGGTGGCGAAACTGATGGTCGATGCGGGGCTGATTGTGTTGGTGAGCTTTATTTCGCCGTTTCGTACCGAGCGTCAATTGGCACGCAGCCTGTTTGTCGAAGGCGAGTTCATCGAGGTTTTTGTCGATACGCCCCTAGCCGAGTGCGAGCAGCGTGATGTCAAAGGTCTGTATGCCAAGGCACGCAGGGGCGAGCTGAAGAATTTCACCGGTATCGACAGCACCTACGAAGTCCCGAAGAACCCCGAAGTGCATCTGTACACCCAGCACAGCAACGTCGAGCAGTGCGCCGAGGCTGTGCTGCAAGCCCTGTATGATGAGTAAATCTGTATGGATTGGATGCTGTGGGTAGCCGGTGCGCTGACCGGCTTTCTGGTAGGTTTGGTGGGTGTGGGAGGTGGTGCGCTGATGACGCCGCTGTTGCTGCTGCTGTTTGGCGTGGCGCCGCTGACGGCGGTGGGCACCGACCTGTGGTTTGCGGCGTTGACCAAGCTGTTCGCCAGTCGCATCCACCAGGGTCATAACCTGATTGACTGGCCTGTGGTCAAGCACCTGTGGCTGGGCAGCCTGACAGCCTCGGCGCTGACGCTCATCTGGATGTCGCTGCATCCGGTGGACGAGTCCGCCGTGGTGCTGCTCAAGACCTCGATTGCCATTGCAGTGCTGATCACGGCGGTGGGGCTGCTATTCAAGCGCCCGCTGCAGGCGCTGGGACGCATGCTGCGCACCTCCAGCTCATCACGCTTCAAGGCGGCGCAGATCCCGCTGACGGTAATGGCCGGCAGCGTGCTGGGCGTGCTGGTGACGCTGACCTCTGTCGGTGCCGGTGCCCTGGGGGCGGTGTTTCTGGCCTATTTGTATCCGTTTCGCCTGACGCCGCCGCGCCTGATTGCTACCGACATCGTGCATGCCATTCCGCTGGCGATCTTTGCCGGTGTGGGCCACCTGGTGATTGGCAATGTGGATTTCAAACTGCTGGGTAACCTGCTGCTCGGTTCGGTGCCGGCGGTGATCGTGGGAGCGGTGCTGTCCACACGGTTGCCGCACACCTTGCTGCGCTGGCTGCTGGCCATCGTGCTGCTGGGCATTGGCAGCAAATTGTGGATGGGAGTGCATGCATGAGCATGAATCAACAACAGTTGGAGTGCCTGTGTCGCATTGCCCATGAGGCCGGACAGGAAATCATGGAGGTGTACGGCACCAACATCGGGCACTGGAACAAGGTCGATGACTCGCCCCTGACCGAAGCCGACCTACGCGCCGACCGAGTGATCCGGCAAGGACTGGAGCAGCACTTCCCGGGCGTGTTCATCCTGTCGGAGGAGTCACGCTCGGCCGGAGATGAGCTACCAGAGCGCTTCTTTCTGGTCGATCCGCTCGATGGCACCAAGGAGTTCCTCAAGCGCAACGACGAGTTCACTGTCAACATTGCCCTGGTGGAAAACGGTGTACCGGTGGTTGGCGTTGTGCTGGCTCCGGCGCTGGGCGAATGCTTTTATGCGGCCCGTGGACTGGGGGCTTTCAAGCGGGATGGGCAGAGTTACCGCGCCATTGCCACAGCAAAGCTGGGGAGTACTTTGCGCGTGATGGGCAGCCGCTCGCACGGTGGCGACAAGCTCAAGGCCTGGCTGGTCGGCTTGAGCCAGCCCTACGACTTTGTGGCAGTGGGCAGCTCGCTCAAATTCTGCCGAATCGCCGAAGGCGCAGCCGATATATACCCGCGTTTTGGCCCCACCAGTCAGTGGGACACAGCGGCTGCGCAGGCGGTACTGGAAATTGCTGGCGGCACGGTGACTGATTTGCACGGGCAGCCACTGCGCTATGGGTTGCAGCGCCCCATCCTCAATCCGGAATTTATAGTTTTTGGCGATCGTGAAAAAAATGGGGTGATTTTTGATGGCTACTCCATTTGTTAAATGTACGACTTTTACTTTTTACCGTTAGATAAAGAGAGGCGTTGAAAATAAATTCAACGATTAATTAATAAATGATGAAAATAAGACATATCATTAATCCTGTGTTGGTTCAACCCGATTCTGATTTATATATCGCACAACCAATTACTTTCGCTTCAATTATAGCTGCCCGTAGCGCAGCAAAAGAGTCTGGTATTGAGGTGGATATATGTTTTACGTGTTATCCGGAAGATGTCGATGTTGTGCCGAGTGGATTTCGTAACATCGGCTTTCTTGGACGGTCAATCACTGATGTTGCACAACTAGGAAAGCCGCGCAAGCTGCCGTTAATACAAGATATAGTTGCCAAGGCACTTGAAGGTGTAGAGGTTGATTTAATTATCTACACGAATGTTGACATTGCAGTTCAACCAGAGTTTTATATTGAGGTTGAGCGTATTGCAGCGCAAGGGTATGACGCATTTACTATAAACCGGCGAACGCTACCTAAACACTACGATTCTCCTTCGCAACTTTCGCTCATGTACCAAGAACCTGGAGAAAAACATCCTGGTCACGATTGTTTTATATTCAAATACGAAGCTGCTCGCCATTATAAGCTTGGGTTTGGCTGTATCGGTGCGAACTGGATAGGTCGAATTCTATTGGCTAACCTGATGGCCAATTCAACGCAATTTCATATTTTTGACAACAAGCGTCTCACGTTCCATATCGGCGATGACCGTTCCTGGAAGATAGATGCATTCAGCGACTATGACAGTCATAACGAGCAGGAACTCGTCAAGATTCTGGAGGCAATATTAGAGAATGAAGGCACAAACCATGTGAGTGATTTGCGCAGTATGTATGTCATGCACCGTGATCGCCTGCACTTTAGACAAATATTGCGGGAACATACATTTTCAAGGCCGCTGCCAGCACCTTCTGAGCGCTTTTTGCCGTCATTGCTTAAAGGCAGTACAGATTGGAAGATTCCTGTCCTGCTCGATCAGTCTCCGATCTTTATCGTGGGCTACCCACGATCAGGAACCACATTGCTGCAGTCGAAGCTCATGACGCAAGCCGGTGTTGTTTCACTGCCTGAGACGCATTTTTTCTCCATCGTGCGCAACCGGCTCCGCGTCCATAACGACATAATCGATCCCGTTTCGCTGGATAGCACATTGGACACACTGCGTGAGCGCTATCCATTGTCGATCGAGATGGAAACTGCGATTCGCTACGTGGCAGCCAGAGGATCGCTCTCACCGAAGATGCTCTTCGAGGCCATCGTTGCCGATGGGCTTCTGACAAATTATGACCTCGATACGATCAGCGGAAGTCGCTTTGTAGAGAAGACCCCTGATCACGCCGTGCGACTGGACATCATTCTTCGCTGGTATCCCCGAGCCAGAGTCGTCAATATCGTTCGTCATCCGGAAAAGGCAATCATTTCACGACGGCAGAACTTTGCCGGAGAAGATGACTGGCCGATTCAGGATCACGCGCTGCGTTGGCAAGCCAGTGTCGCTGTGATTGACAAGTATCGTGACGATAAACGCTTCATGTCTGTACGGCTCGAAGATCTGGTCGCCGATGAGACAGCGGTCTTGGCAAAGATCTGCGCCTTTGTCGGTATCCAGTTTGACGCCCAGCGCCTGTCCGGCGCAGCAGCATTGGCAGACAAGATTTCCTTGCCGTGGGAGCAGTGGAAGTCCGGCAACCGAAAGGAAGTATCAGCAAATATTGCGCACCGCCATTCAAGGAGGTTAAGCGCGAGAGATCAAAAGGTGCTGCAAAGTATCGTCGGTGAGCAAATGAAAGCCCTAGGCTATTCATTGAATGTCGAGGCTGATCGGAATTTAGAGGATTTTCGGCAAAGTGTCGTGGTCTTCTCTCACATTCCCAGCCATCCATGTACACATGGCAACAGCAAGCGGGTCCACGCCGTTTGTCAAAATTTCAAGGACCTCGGCTTCAAGGTCAGTTTCTTTTATTACCTCGTACATCCGAATCTGGCTGTTGACTATGAAGGAATGCTCGATGCCTGGGATGATGTGAGGGTACATTCCAGGGGAATGCCCATGCCTGTCAGCAAGGATGGCTATTTTGGGATTGATGATGTCTGCGAGAAGGGGCTGTCGGAGTGTTTCGCCGCGTACTGTGAAGAACGAAATGCACAGATCGCACTAGTCAATTACGTCTTCTATTCTGGCGTATTCTCATTATTGCCACCGAATGTCTTGCGCATTCTTGACACGCACGACCGCTTTGCCGATCGCCACTTGAAATTGAAAGCGGCTGGGATCCCGGCGGATCTTTGGTGGTACTTGTTCAAACCAGCCGAGGAAGGGGTCGGGTTGTCACGTGCCGACATTGTCCTGGCGATACAGGAGGAAGAGGCAAAGTACTTCTCTACCGTGACGGATCGACACGTTGCTGTCCTGCCCCAGTTGGAGCCGCAGCAGACACGTACTCGTCAACCAGCTATTCCATTCCAGCGTGCAGGGTTCCTGGGCAGCGACAACCCGGTCAATGTCGAAGCGGCAAGGCTACTCGTGGCCGGTTACATGAATTCGGCATGTCCCGAGCGCCTGCCCGAACTGGTCATTGCCGGAAAAGTCTGCAACCAGATTGTTGCAGACCATCCGAAGATACTGCTGCTGGGGCCTTTGGAAACCCTGGATCAGTTCTATGACATGATGGATGTCATTGTGATACCGCTTGAGTTCGGGACAGGCCTGAAAATCAAGGCAGTCGAAGCTCTCGCCAATGGTCTGCCCATCGTGTCTACGTCGCATGGTAGCATCGGTCTTGGTTCCAAGCATCCCTTGTTGAACCTGATGAAAGCCGAGGAAATCGTGAGCGAGCTTTCGGAATTGTCTCAACCCAATGCCGTACAGCGCGCATCGGAGTTGGCCGAACACTGCAAATCGTTGTTCGAGGCTTATCAAGAAAGGGCGGGATCGGCTCTAAAGGCCATTCTCGGCCAGGCAATGAAGAGGGAAGGCTTCGCGCGTTTGGGTAGTGAATCGCGGCAAAATGAGAAGACGACCTTGGCTCTGATCTCGAATACACGAGCACTCATTTCACGATTAGCACCGCCAATTTCATCTTCTGGAATGAAAGCATTATTCGTTGGCCACGGTTTTCATCGACGCACAAACTCTTCGAAATTCTTCATCGACTACCTCAAGAAGATTTTTGATCTGCAACTCTATTGGCTAATGCCACACGAGGCGGATGCAAACTATCCACGACAATTCATCGGCAGTTTTGACTTTGTTTTCTTTTGGCAACTCATGCCTGACAAGCGCATAACGGATCACCTAACGGCAGGTCGTATCGTCTGCATTCCTATGTACGATGCGACCGGAGTTTATGAAACTGCCGCTTTCAATCCAAAACGCTGGCTTTCTTTGAAAGAATATCCCTTCATTTCATTCTGCAGGACATTTCATCAAGATTTGAAGAGTATCGACATCCAGTCTTTCCTCTTGCAATACGCACCAGGTGCTTTGCCGGTACTCACAAATGGCCGCGAGAATAGGGTCAAACCAAGGGTTCTATTCCTGTTCCGACGTTTGGAAATATCTTGGGCCATGGTACGGCAGTTATTTGAACCGAACGATGTCGAATCTATCCACATCCATGTTTCCACCGACCCTAAGCACCAATTCGACCCTCCCACGGAAGCCGACATGAAGGCCTATCGCATCACGATCAGCACGTGGTTCGATAAACGCGACGAATATGATGCTCTGCTCGATAATCACGATATCTTCGTGGCACCAAGATTATATGAAGGCATCGGCATGGCATTCCTCGACGCCATGGCGAAAGGGCTTTGCGTGGTCGCTCCTGACAGACCAACAATGAACGAATACATTGAACACGGGGTCAGTGGTTTGCTCTTTGATTCAGCTGCGCCGAAACGACTGGAGATTTCCAACTGGAAGGCGATTGGCGTGGCGGCTCGTAGAAAACTGGGCTGCCTGTCAGAAAAATTTGACACCGATCTGAAAATCTTACGCTTGTACTTGATGTCACGTCGGGTGGTGCCCGTCAACGTAGAAATGGAACAAGCCAATCTTAATGCAAATTTAAAAGGACGCAGGGTTCTGTTGGTTTTTCCACATAATCCTTTCCTGAGAAGCAATGGGGTTCAGTCGCGTTTTCTGAAGCTTCTTGAATATTTCAGTTCACGTGGAATAGTAGTCGACATGCTTTCTCATTCGAATTTTGTCGATAAATGGGATGAGGACGATCCACAAATAAAACGATTGGTAAGGAACCTTTATTTAGAGGATTTCAAGCAAGCTAAAATTTCTGGTTTGGCTGCAGGTAGTGTTAAAAGTCCCCTGCCTGATTTTGCTTTTCAAAATATAAAGAGCCGCTTCGACAATCTGCTCTGTGCTGGTTCCTATGATTTAATAATCGTAGGTTACGTTCACTGGGCCAACTTAATTCGTGATGTTGCAAATGTCCGAACCCTGATCATGGTGGAGGACTGTATAAGCCAGAATTTGATGGATCGTCATAATGGAAATTATGACTATGCATCATCGCTAACCGAAGAAGCAAGACGCATTGATATGTTTGATGCAGCAGTATTTATTTCTCCAGACGAAATGAATTTGTTTTCTCCGTTGTGTAAAAACGTCAAGATGCATCATGTACCGCATATTATAGATCTACCCAACAAAACTGACGATAAATATATGTGCAAAAATCGACTTTACGATTTGGTTTTTGTCGGTTCAGATAACCCATTTAATATTGCAGCAATGCGTTGGTTTTTTCATGAAGTGTGGCCAATCATAAAAAAAGGGACGTCTGTCGCTGTTGTTGGACAAGTATGCGGTGAGTTACAAAAACATAATTATGCGCCTGCGGACGTCAATATACATTTACTAGGGCATATAGATGAACTCGATGATATTTACCGAAAATCCAGGGTTGCTATTTCACCTATGCTTCATGGAACAGGTTTGAAAATTAAGGTTGTAGAGGCGTTAGCGTACGGTTTGCCTGTCGTCGGTTTGCCGGCAGGTCTTATTGGAATTACCGGTGAAAAACAGGGTTGTTTTGAAGTTAGTACGGCGAGGCAATTTGCTGATGCAATAAGTGATATTTTAAAATCTCCTGCGCGGTGGGATATATTATCAGATAAGGCGCGAAGTTCAGCCGAAAACCTTTTTGGCATTGAAAAAATAGGAAAAATATTAGATTCGGTGTTTAAGGATGTCCTTGGCTAAACAATCCGGTTGATTGCGTCAATAGTCAGATAAGCTTTCAAATAATTTCTTAAATATGATTTAATTTTGCAACAATGAGTCACCAATTACTTGCTTACAATAAACTCTCGCATTACGTAAATTTTTCTGGGAAAATAATTTTAGAAATTGGCGGAAATCAGAAAATGGAATCTGTAGTTCCTTTTATGAAAAGCGGAGCCGACAAGATTTTTGTTACTGGTCTTGGACATATTAGCAAAAATAATATTTTTCACGATGGCAGAATTGAAATATTAAGGGCAAATGGCCATGATATAAGGAGTATCTTCGGGGATAATATATTTGATTGTATTTATGGATTGTCAATAGTTGAGCATATAACTCAGCTATCCAACTTCCTTGAGCAGGTTTTTTATGTTCTAAAGCCTGGCGGACTGGCTTTTTTTGAAGGGAGCCCTATCTGGAGTAGTAAAAAAGGGCATCATCTTTGGGTTAGGAAAAAGAATATTAACTATTTGTTTGACCCTCTTTTTCCTGCTGATACTCCAGTAATAAATCCAATTCCAGATTGGGGTCACTTGCTTTTTGGGAGAGATGAACTGAAATCGATAATATTGCGACAACAAATCCCTGATGATGATGTTGAACTCATTATGAATTGGATTTTTAATAATCCTGAAATCAATAGATATTTTCATCGTGATATTTCGGTTTCTTTCTCCAGCTGTCCATTAATAACACTTGAGATTGGAAATGACTGCGAGGTTGTGCCGGCGGAGGTTTTGAATATTCTTCGCGCGAAGCATGGGAGCATGAACAATTATGGGGTAAATCGAGTGCAATATGTGTTAGCGAAACCGTAACCCTGATTTCGCGCTCATCTGTAATTTATCGCTATCAATTTGCGTGATATTTTTTGCCTATCAATTCGAGAATTAAATTTATTTAAACCTCTACCAAACTCTATAGGGGGATAGGCAAGAGAAAATATCGGAAAATTATATTTTTGCTCATCTGCCCGCCCCTGTGCCGTTCAATGGCCCAGATGCTTGGAAAGGCAATGATCAATCGCGAGATCGTTTATTAAGTTTGGCTGAAAGCAATTTCATCTTTTGATTGTGTGTTGGTTTAAAATTCCCTCTTTATTTTGACATGAAAAAAGCCCTCATCACCGGTATTACCGGCCAGGACGGTTCCTACCTGGCAGAATTTCTTCTGCAAAAAGGCTACCAAGTCCACGGCATCAAACGCCGCGCATCGCTGTTCAACACCCAGCGCGTCGATCATATTTACGAAGATCCGCATGTGGACAACAAGCATTTCGTGCTGCACTACGGAGACCTGACCGACAGCTCCAACCTCACCCGCATCATTGCCCAGGTGCAGCCCGATGAAATCTACAACCTGGGCGCGCAAAGCCATGTGGCGGTGAGCTTTGAATCACCCGAATACACGGCCGATGTGGATGCGCTGGGCACCTTGCGCATGCTGGAGGCGGTGCGCTTTCTGGGGCTGGAGAAGAAAACACGCTTTTACCAGGCCAGCACGTCCGAGCTGTACGGCCTGGTGCAGGAAATCCCCCAGCGCGAGAGCACGCCCTTCTACCCGCGCAGCCCCTATGCCGTGGCCAAGCTGTATGCCTACTGGATTACGGTGAACTACCGCGAGTCCTATGGCATGTATGCCTGCAATGGCACCCTGTTCAACCATGAAAGCCCGCGCCGGGGCGAGACCTTCGTCACGCGCAAGATTACCCGTGGCCTGGCGCACATTGCCCAGGGCTTGCAGCCCTGCCTGTATATGGGCAACCTGGCTGCCCTGCGCGACTGGGGCCACGCCAAGGACTATGTGCGCATGCAGTGGCTGATGCTGCAGCAGGAGCAGCCGGAGGATTTCGTCATTGCCACCGGCGTGCAGCATTCGGTGCGCCAGTTCATCTTGTGGGCGGCGGCGGAGCTGGGCATCACGCTGGAGTTCAAGGGCCAGGGCGTGGATGAGGTGGGCGTTGTTTCCGCCGTCACGGGCGACAAGGCCCCGGCGGTGAAGGTGGGCGACACCGTGGTGCGGGTGGACCCGCGCTACTTCCGCCCTGCGGAGGTGGAAACCCTGTTGGGTGATCCCAGCAAGGCCCGTGAAAAACTGGGCTGGGTGCCGGAAATTACGGTGCAAGAAATGTGCGCCGAGATGGTGGCGCACGATCTGGACGAGGCCCGTCGCTTGCGCTTGCTGCGTGATAGCGGCTTTAACGTGGCCATGGCCAGGGAGTAATCGCCCATGAGTCAAGCAACACCACCCGTTATTTTTGTAGCAGGCCACCGTGGCATGGTGGGCTCTGCCATTGTGCGCCAACTGCAAAAGCAGGGCGGCTGCACCCTGCTGACCCGCACCCATGCCGAGCTGGACTTGACTCGGCAGGCCCAAGTAGAGGATTTTTTTGCAACGCACAAGGTGGAGCAGGTCTATCTGGCGGCTGCCAGGGTAGGGGGCATTCACGCCAACAACACCTACCCGGCAGACTTCATTTACGACAACCTGATGATGCAGGCCAATGTGATTGCCGCAGCCCACCAACATGGAGTGCGCAAGCTCTTGTTTCTGGGGTCAAGCTGCATCTACCCCCGCATGGCCCAGCAGCCCATGGCCGAAGATGCCCTGCTGACCGGCACGCTGGAGCCAACGAACGAGCCCTATGCCATTGCCAAGATTGCCGGCATCAAGCTGTGCGAAAGCTACAACCGCCAGCACGGCACGGACTACCGCAGCGTAATGCCGACCAACTTGTACGGCCCGGGGGATAACTTTCACCCGGAAAACAGTCACGTGATTCCAGCCCTGGTGCGCCGCTTTCATGAGGCAGTGCAGCGCGGTGATGAAGAAGTGGTTATTTGGGGCAGTGGCACCCCCATGCGGGAATTTTTGCATGTGGACGATATGGCAGCCGCCAGCGTGCATGTGATGAACCTGCCCCGCGAGATTTGGCAAGCCAGCACCCAGCCCATGCTGAGCCACATCAACGTGGGCACGGGCGTGGACTGCAGCATCCGCGAGCTGGCGGAGACGATTGCCAGGGTGACCGGCTTTACTGGCCGCTTGGCCTGGGATACCAGCAAGCCCGATGGCACGCCGCGTAAGCTGATGGATGTGAACCGCCTAGGCAGCCTGGGCTGGCGTGCCAGCATCAAGCTGGAGGCAGGCTTGCGAGATGCCTATGCCTGGTTTTTGGCGCACCAAGAGGATTACCGTGCTTGATACCAGTCCCCCCCCTCCACCGCAGTTGCCCGATGGCGTGTTTCGCACCGTAGTGGATGTTGCGCCCTTGGTCGCGATGGATTTGGTGGTGACCAATGGCAGAGGGCAAATGCTGTTGGGCCTGCGGCACAATCGGCCCGCACAGGGCTTTTGGTTTGTGCCCGGGGGCCGTATCCGCAAGGGTGAAAGCCTGGACAAGGCTTTTGCCCGCATTACGGAGGCGGAGCTAGGCCTGCCCCTGCAGCGCCAGCAAGCAAGCCTGTTGGGGCTGTTTGAGCACCATTACCAGGACAGTGTGTTTGGCCCCGCTGGCGCAGGCCCAAGCACCCATTATGTGGTGCTGCCCCACCACATCCGCCTGACGGCAGAACAGGCAGCGGCGCTGCCATTGCCAACCTTGCAGCACGGTAGTTATCGCTGGCAGGACTTGCAGGCAATGCGGAGGGATGAGGCGGTGCATGAGAATACACGTGCCTATATTGATTCGGTTCTGAATGCTTGATTTGAAAAAGTTCGCCCATGGCAAAGCAAATAAGGGGGATATCTATCTTTGCATCCATGAATTAAGCCGTGAGCAAATTCGTGCGTGGCGTGATTTCATTGCCAATATGCAAATGGCAATTAGGCAAAATTGGCAGTTGACTGAAATTTCTGCTGAAGAAATGGAGGTCAGGAAAGATGGTGCATTTGTAGTCATTTCAAGCTCTGCCAGCCTTGGCAGAAAGATTCTGAAAAACTTCAATCAGATTTTTATCTTTCCGCAAGACAGACCAAGAAAAATTGACCCTTGGCTGTTGTATAAGCTGGAGCAATGCAATCTTGCCAGCGATGAATTATCTTCATCCGGCAATGATGTTTCGTTGATTTCTTCGGTTTTCAATGCTGACAAATACCTTTCTGGTTTTCTGGAAAATTCATCTGCTCTGATAGGTTATCAAGACTATCAGCATTTGTTGATTGCTCCCAACTCACCAGGCAATGAACATAATGTATTGCTTGCACATGTAAAGAAGTGGCCCCTAGCTGTTTACATTCATTTGCTAGAAGATCCAGGGCTGTACGAGGTATGGAACCTGGGCGCTCGCTTGGCAACAGGCTGTTATCTTTCGAATGCCAACCTAGATGACCGACGTAGCCCTGAGCATGTGCAAAAACTGAAAACCATTCTTGATGCACATCCGAATGTTGCGGCTGCAGCGGGTGCATTGAGAGTGTCCCAAATTGAAAACCTAGCTTGGCACCAGTCGGCCGATTGCCCCACCATGTTTTCTGATATTGCTCACGGCGAATATCAGTTTGATGACTTGTTCAGGAAGGTGCAGGGGCAATGGGCATCTCGCAACTTCCTGCATTGCATGCCATTGTGGCGGCGTGACTTGCATTTGCGTTTTGGATGGTTTGATGAAAAACAGTTTGGCCCTTCAGCCGACTGGGAATTCTGGTTGCGATGCGGGCACGGTGGGTGCATTTATTATTTTGCCCCGGAACCTCTGGGTGTTTATTTGAAGATTGAAAGCAGCTACTGGCGACGTGAACCAAAAAATAAAATATTTGATGAAAAAATTGTTCATCAATACAAATCGGCAACTGCCCCTGATCAATTCGAATTGTCTGTCAGTTGCCTAAATAGGCCGGTTTCGTTCGCGTTGCGTGAAGCCACCAGCCTATTTGAAAGTGCTTACCCTGTTGAAGCTATTGCTGGCTTGATTCGTATTTTGGGTGGAGTTCAAAATGAAATTGAGGAATTTTTGAATTTTGCTGATGGTGTTTCTAGATTTCACCTTGACCTTGAGGCTAGAGGGTGGATGCCACAAGTTGTACCTGCTCTATATGCAGAAGGCCAGGGTGTCGACATTATTTCTCATGCCCTCGCGTTGATTTTTCATGCTCTTTTAAAAAAAGCTACTCCGGCCAAGGCGAGAGCTATCAGTAATTTTGAAATCGCCTGCTTTGATATTATTGACTATAGAGAAGAGACTTCGGGAAATCTTCTTCTTGCTTCCTTGCAGAAAATTTTGCAGAATAACAAAAAAAAGTATTTGATAATTGACTCTGTTTTTAAAAAAGATGCCAGGCTTTTTTGGGAGAATATTCAAAAAATATATTTTTTTAAAAATACCTCGAAATTTATCCTTGAAAAACTTGTTGGTAAGAAATCGGCCAATGGCGTTGACTGTTGCAAAAAAAATATAAATCTGGCTTTCTACCCTGCTTTTTCTGCGAATAGTTACCTGGATTTGCTATACGAACCGTATCGTAGTGATCCATCAAATATTATTGAAGGCTATCTGGATTTTTCGGAGTTTATACAACATCAGTACCAGCAAGGAAAAGAAAATATATTACACATTCATTGGATTAACTCGATTTGGAATGGCCGGTATGAAAAAAATGGTGAGAAAAAATTTGCCATTCAAAGTTTACGCCAAGCCCAAGAACGGGGTTTTCAAATATATTGGACTATACACAACTATGTAAGCCATGCATCAAGCAATGTAGAAGAAGAAATAAAGTTTAGAAAAAAACTGTATCAATTGGCTGACAAGATTTTTGTCCATCACCCATTGGCTATCAGCGAACTGGACTGGCTGCCTGATCATAAAAAAGTCCATGTTTTTGAGCATGGTGCTTACCCTGTGACAGAAAACTGTCTCGGCCCAGAAGAGGCTGTTTCTTTGGAAAAATTCATCGGTCTGGATAAGGGGCAGCTATTAATCACGATTGTTGGCCAAATTCGTGCTTACAAGGGACTTGAAAAGTTGCTTCCTGTAATGATTCATCTGACTAATGAAAATTCATCCATAAAATTCTTGATTGCTGGCGAGATTAAGGATCCTTCATTCGCAAAGCTTTTAAAAAGGCATTCAACCTCAAATATAAAAATCATTGATGAGCATCTTTCTTTGCCAAAGTTGAATCACATCATGAAGATGTCAGATTTTGGCTTGCTGTCATACGGAAGAATACTCACTTCAGGAACCTTGTTTCATTGGTTGAGCGCTGGTAAACCTGTTCTGGCCCCACGAAAAGGTACTATTCCAGCCTATGTGGTCAACGGATGGAATGGTTATATTTATGATGATTTAGAGCATTTGACTGTTTTTTTTAAAAAAATTGCAAAAATTGACAAGAAAAATATTTGCTCAATGGGAGTTAATGCTCTGTCTGTTGTGGCCCCTTTGAAGTGGGAAAATTTTGATACTTGATTTTCTCAAGCATGCGTATTTTTAAGATGAGAAAGTCAGGAATTTCATGAAAATAACTGTTGTAGGTATGGGTTATGTTGGTCTATCCAACGCTGTTCTACTCGCCAAAAATCACCAAATTACCGCTTTGGACATTGACACTGCTAAAGTGGAAAAACTGAATCAGTGGCTGTCCCCCATTGAGGATGCCGAGGTTCGGAATTTCCTCAGCAACAAGCCCTTGCGGTTTTCTGCCACCACGGACAAGCAGGCGGCTTACGCTGGTGCGGATTGGGTCATCATCGCCACGCCCACGGATTACGACCCGCAGACGCATTTGTTCGACACCCGTTCGGTGGAGTCCGTGGTGCGCGATGTGATGACCATCAACCCGCAGGCGCTGATGGTCATCAAGTCCACAGTGCCCGTGGGTTTTACCCGCCGCCTGAAGCAGGAACTGGGCTGTGACAACCTGATCTTCTCGCCCGAGTTTCTGCGTGAAGGTAAAGCGCTGCACGACAACCTTTACCCTAGCCGGATTGTGGTGGGAGAGCGCTCCGCGCGTGCTCAGGTATTTGCCGATCTGCTGCTGCAGGGGGCGGTGAAAAAAGATGTGTCCGTGCTGCTGACCGACAGTACTGAGGCCGAGGCCATCAAGCTGTTTGCCAACACCTATCTGGCCATGCGCGTGGCCTTTTTCAACGAATTGGACACTTACGCCGCCGTGCATGGGCTGGACCCGCGCCAGATCATTGAGGGCGTGGGGCTGGACCCGCGCATTGGCAGCCATTACAACAACCCCAGTTTTGGTTATGGCGGCTATTGCCTGCCTAAAGACACCAAGCAACTGCTGGCCAATTACAGCCAAGTGCCGCAAAACTTGGTGCAGGCCATTGTGGAGTCCAACCGCACGCGCAAGGATTTTGTGGCCGAAGATATTTTGCGCCGCAACCCCAAGGTGGTGGGTATTTACCGGCTGGTGATGAAGGCGGGCTCAGACAACTTCCGAGCTTCTTCCATCCAAGGGGTGATGAAGCGGCTCAAGGCCAAGGGTGTGGAGGTGGTGGTGTATGAGCCAGTGTTGGATGCGCCAGATTTTTTCAACTCGCGCGTGGTGCGTGATTTGGCCGAGTTCAAACACATATCTGATGTGATTGTGGCTAACCGTGCTGTGCCAGAAATTGCTGATGTGGCTGGTAAAGTCTATACCCGCGATTTGTTTGGCGGTGATTCCTGATTTTTTGAGATTTAAAGGCGCGAGTAGCTTATGCTGAGCGGTTTACGTGGCGGGGCGTTGGCCTTGCAAAGCGAATTTGCCCGAGCCGTGGCTCAGGCAGGCGATTGTGCGCCTGCTGGATTGGGGGGCTGGCTGCCTTGGGCCTATTACCGGTTGGGAATGTATGCCACGGTGACGAAGCTGCCTGTGAAGTCTGTAGCTTTGCCTTATATGTTGCCGGTGGTGGTGTCTCTGGCGGCTTGTGGTAAGCATGCGGATGCACGCCAGGTATTGGCCCAGGTGCGCTGGGGTGGTGTGCCCAGGCGTTTGCGGGTGGCTTTGGCCGATGCTTTGGCCCCGTTCATGCCGCAGGAGGCTTTGCAGGTGTTGCAGCCGGTACAAGCACTTGGTTCTCCAGCACTGTATGCGGCTTTGCTGTTACGTAATCAGCGTCAGCAAGAGGCTGGCAATGTGGTTGCTACTGCCTTGGCTAACGGACAAGGGGCACGTTACCCGGAGCTGTATCTGTATCAGAGCATGGCAGCGCCTGATGCACCCCAGCCGCAGTTGGAGCGGTTGAATCGGTTTTTTGCCTTCCATGGTGTGCCGCCGGTGGCGTTGCGGCAGCCAGATGCTCCACCTGGCCCGTGCAATGTGCAGGTTCCGGTGGATTTGCCGGTGCTGGAGAATGGGCCGCTGGTGTCGGTGCTGATGACGACTTTCCGCACAGGTGAGCGGGCATCGGTGGCAATCGATTCCTTGTTGAACCAGACGTATCGGAACCTGGAAATCATTGTGGTGGACGATGCCAGCGGTGATGCAACCCCCGATCTGGTCGAAGCGTGGGCACGCAGGGATGCACGGGTGCGTCTGTTGCGCCTGTCTGCCAATGGCGGCACCTACCTGGCCAAAAGCATGGGGCTGCAACTGGCACGGGGGGAGTTCGTGACCTGTCACGATTCGGATGATTGGTCGCACCCGGTCAAGATTGAGCGTCAGGTGAAGCCTTTGCTGGATGATGCTTCTTTGGTGGCTACGACCTCGCACTGGGTGCGTATGCAGGACGATGGCATGTTCTATGCGCGGCCTGTGCATCCGTTGATGCGCTTTAACCCGTCTTCGCCTTTGTTTCGCCGGGAGGTGGTGCTAAAGCGCATGGGGGCTTGGGATATGGTGCGCACTGGGGCGGATAGCGAGTTCCATGCTCGCTTGAAACTGGTGTTTGGTAAGCAGGCAGTAAAGCGTATTGCTCAACCGTTGGCACTTGGCTCGCATCGCGAAGGGTCTTTGATGACGGCTGGGGATACGGGGTATTCGGATACCGGTGTTTCCCCGCAGCGCTTGGCGTATTGGCAGGCCTGGGGTGCTTGGCATATTGATTGTTTGCGCAAGGGCGTATTGCCCCAGCTCCCCCTGGACTTGGAGGTTTTGGCACAAGAGCGCCCATTTATCGCCCCGCAGGAAATCGTGGTAACTGCGGAGCAGGTGCGCCAGGCGAAGCTGGCATCTGGTTCAGGCGCTTTGCATTGGTGAGTGAGAAATGTCGCTATCGAATACGTACATAAGCATGTACGTATTCGAATGGGGCGATTACTATTTACTGCAAGCAAGGCGGGCAATGAAGTTTGGATGTATCGTCGTTGTGTCGTCATATAGTTTTGACTTGACGATTGCCAATGTTTCGATAACTTTTTGAATATTTCCTTCAGAGAGTTCGACTGTGAATGGCATTGATGCAGTAACTTCGCGTGAATCAATGCCGATGAGTTCTACGCTGATGGATCCTTGGGTTTTATTCGCTTTTGCGCTGGCAGCTAAAGCGAGTAGACTTCCGGAAATTTCACCGTTGGATTTGGTTATGTCAACGATGATGCGAAGGCCAACGCCTACTCTTGCCCAGCCTAGAGGAGTGTTCAGATCTTCCGAATTGGTCATGGGTTCAATACGGAATTTCATGAAGTCGATAACGTATTGCTTGCTGCTGTGATCTGTCGAAAAACTGGCTAATTTTGCATCTCCTCCATGATCGCTATATGAAATGTTGGTGGCGATGTTATTAAGTAATGCATTATTTTTCTTTGCGGCTTCTGCTCCGATGTTCCAGTTTTGTGGGGTGATGATTATTTTATTGTTTTCTACCTTTGTTTCTGTGTATCCCCCAGCGGGTATTGGTGGTATTGGGATATAGTCTATCGATTTGCTAGGGCAGTTCAGTATTTCCTGGGTCTTGGGATGCTCTATTGCAGTGATGCTAGACAGGGGGCGGAGAGAAGTTCGAGAAATCGTCTCCTTGGCTTGATCGTTGTCCGCAATTGGTATGGATGAAGATGGGGTAGCGGAGATGGTGCTACAACCGCCAAGCAAGATGGCGGTCAATAGTAGAAAAATTGACTTCATTACTTTCTCCAAAAAAATAATTGAGGATGTCATGCTAAGGTTTTTCGATGTATTGTTGCTAAGTGTAAACCATGAATAATTGGTGTATATTTGGCTTTATGATCAAAAGCTATTTTTTTGATGTTTTATGATCAATTATGGTTTTAATAAAAATGGAGTGGATTTGTGAGGTGGATAGCTGTCGGGTGCCGGATGATTGCGCACATGTCGGGCGAACAAGTCGGAGGGTGATTGCTGCCATCGTTTGAGCGCGTGCAACGGCGCCATGTACGCCAGGCGTAGCGGTGCAGCCATAATGGGTGCGCTATGCAACGTAAGAAACTTCCCATCGGTATCCAGACCCTTGCAAAAATTCGCGAAGACGGCTGCTACTACGTAGACAAAACACCGTTGGCGCTGCAATTGATCGAGCAGGGTACGCATTTTTTCCTGTCCCGCCCCAGGCGCTTTGGCAAGAGCCTGTTTCTGGATACCTTGAAAGAGCTGTTCGAGGGCAATGCCGCCTTGTTCAAAGGGCTGTACGCAGAAAGGCACTGGAACTGGTCGGTCAAATACCCGGTGCTGCGCTTTAGTTTTGGCGGCGGGGTGTTGGGTTCCAAGGAAGAACTGGAAGCCAACCTTCACGAGCAACTGACCCGGTACGAAGCCCAGCTAGGCACAGCAGCGCGTTTTGCCCACGCACGCGGACGGTTTGCCGACTTGATCCAGCACCTTTTCACCAGCACCAGCCAACGCGTCGTGGTGCTGATTGACGAATACGACAAGCCCATCCTTGATCGCATCGAAGATTCCGAACGTGCCCAGGCGATTCGGGAGGTGCTGAAAGATTTCTACAGCGTCATCAAAGACAGCGATGCCTACATCCGGTTTGCCCTTCTGACGGGGGTGTCCAAATTCAGCAAAGTCAGCCTGTTCTCGGGGCTGAACAACTTGCAAGACATCACCCTGGACGAACGCTACAGCGCCATTTGCGGCTATACCGATGCGGACGTGGACAGCGTATTTGCGCCGGAATTGCCTGGGCTGGATAGGGAGGAAATCCGCCGCTGGTACAACGGCTACAACTGGCTGGGCGCCTCGGTTTACAACCCGTTCGATCTGTTGCTGTTGTTTGACAAGCGCAAATTCCATCCCTACTGGTTTGAGACGGGCACGCTCACGTTTTTGCTCAAGCTGTTGGGCCAGCAGCGCCAGTTCATTCCCGAACTGGGGCATATCGTTGCGGGGGAGCGCTTGCTATCCACCTTTGATGTGGAACACATCGCCACCGAAGCGCTGCTGTGGCAAACCGGGTACTTGACGATTGATGAGACGCAGCACCTGTTTGGCGAATACCGCTACCGTCTGCGTTACCCGAATCGGGAGGTGTACCAAAGCCTGCACGACAGCCTGATCATTGCCTGGAGTGGTGCCGAACCCAACGGCACCACCACGCTGGGGAACAAATACCGCCTGGGCGATTTGCTGCTGGCCCGCGATGTTGCAGGTATGGGGGCGTTGTTCCATGCCTTTTTTGCCAGCATTCCGCACGATTGGTACCGCAACAACCCGATCACCCAGTACGAGGGTTTTTATGCCAGCGTGTTCTACAGCTACTTTGCCGCGTTGGGGCTGGACATTGTGGTGGAAGACACGACCAACCACGGGCGCATCGACATGGCGGTGCGCTTTGAAGGTCACACCTATCTGTTTGAATTCAAGGTGGTGGAGCTGGCGCCCGAAGGCAAGGCGCTCCAGCAATTGCAGGACAGGGGCTACGCCGACAAATACCGCGCTGATGGGCCGGTACATCTGATCGGCGTGGAGTTCAGCCGTGACAGCCGTAATATCGTCGGCTTTGATACGCAGACCATTCAGGGGTGAACGCGGCTGTCGTGATCGCTGTCAGTGCCTTCGTACCCGGTGCTTGAAGATGTGCACCCTGGCGATAACTCTTAAAAAAATAGCTTTTACCGCTGTCTAAGCAAGGGTTTCATAAGACAAATAACTTGCAATCCAATAATAACAAGCGGTAGATGCTCTCATTTATGAAAAAAATAGGAATTTTTTCCAGTGGCATCGGGCGTATTCCCTTGCTTGCCGTGTTTCTGGGGGCCTTGCCTTGGCGCTGGTATCCAGGGCGTGGTGCGGTGCTGGATGGAGTTGCGGGCTGGGGGCTGCGCCCCAGCACTCGCCGGGCGCGAGCGTATGCACTCCGTTATCGATTGCCTTATCTGGCGCTGGAGGATGGTTTTGTGCGCTCCTTCGGCACCGGCGATCATTTTCCGCCGTTGTCGTTGATCGTGGACGACACGGGCATTTACTACGATTGCACTCGGCCCAGCGCTTTGGAGCGTCTGCTGGCCAGCGATGCCGATCTGTTGTTGCCTGATGTCCAGGCCGTGCGCGAGGCCCGCGCCCAGTTGCTGCAGGCGGGTTTGAGCAAATACAACCATGCGCCGGATATGCCTGCCGGCATGTTGCGCGAGGGGGATGCGCAGCGCGTGCTGGTGATAGACCAGACGGCGGGGGATATGAGCGTGGCCCTGGGTGGGGCGGATGCGGCCAGCTTTGCGGCCATGCTGGCGGCAGCGCTGGCAGAAAACCCGCAGGCCACGGTGTATGTGAAGACCCATCCCGAGGTGACGTCGGGGCGCAAGGGTGGGTATCTGACGGCGGTGCAGCCCAGCGAACGGGTGGTGGTATTGCGTGATGCGGTCAATCCCTTGTCATTGATGGCACAGATGGATCGGGTGTATGTGGTCAGTTCCACCATGGGGTTCGAGGCGCTGTTGGCGGGCAAGCCCGTGACCTGCTTTGGCGTGCCATGGTATGCGGGCTGGGGCGTGACGGATGACCGCCAGCCAGGGCATCCCGCCATGGCAAGGCGGGCAGGGCGGCGGCGCACGGTGGATGAGCTGTTTGCGGCCGGATATGTGCATTACACGCGCTACCTCAATCCCGAGACGCACCAGCTTGGCAGTGTGTTTGATGTGCTGGATTGGTTGCAGCGCCAGCGGGAGGTGGCGCGACGTTACCCGGGGCGGATGATTTGCGTGGGCTTTCCGCGCTGGCGGCAGTTTAATTTCCGGGGCATGTTGTCCCTGCATGTTGGGCGGCAGGTGTTTGTCAAGAACGCCCAGGCCGCTGCCGCTTTGCAGCCACAGGGTGCAGATTGCCTGGTGTGCTGGGGCCGGGTGCCGCCAGCGGGCGTGGCCGAGCTGGCCGAGGCGGCGGGCGTGCGGCTGCTTCGGATGGAGGATGGCTTTGTGCGTTCGGTGGGGCTGGGGTCGGATTTGATTCCGCCCCGGTCCTTTGTGCTGGATGCCAGGGGCATTTACTTCGACCCCAGTCAGCCGTCGGACTTGGACGACATGCTCAATACCCGCGCTTTCACACCGCAAGATCTGCAACGGGCGCAGTGGGTACGGGGTTTCATCGTGCGCCATGGCATTACCAAATACAACCTGGAGCCGTTGCAGGCCGTGCAATGGGCATTGGCCGGGCGCCAGGTGGTGCTGGTGCCGGGACAGGTGGAGGACGATGCCTCCATCCGCTTTGGCTGCGATACGGTGCAGGGCGTACATACCAATGCAGGTCTGCTACAGGCGGCGCGTGCGCAGTTTCCCGATGCTTTTATTGTGTTCAAGCCGCACCCCGATGTGACGAGCGGTAATCGCGCAGGGCGCGTAGCTTTGGCGGTGGCGCGGCAGTGGGCCGACCATGTAGAGGTGCAGGCTTCGGTGGTGAGCTGCATCGAAGCGTGCGATGTGGTGGTGACGATGACGTCGCTGACCGGCTTCGATGCCTTGCTGCGCGGCAAGCAGGTGGTGGTGCATGGCCGGCCGTTTTATGCAGGCTGGGGCTTGACGCAGGACGTGCTGCCGGTGCCACGGCGGGAGCGTTCCTTGACTTTGGATGAGCTGGTGGCCGCTGCCTTGCTGCATTACCCGCTGTATTGGGACCCGCTGCTCAAGGGCTATACCACGTGCGAGGCGGTGCTGCGCCAGCTTCTGGCCCAGCGCGAGGCTTTGGCCGCCAGTGGTCAGCTACAGCGCTTGCGCGTAGGCTGGTTGCGCCGCCAGTGGCGCAAGCTGCAGGTGGAAATCAAAGCCAGGCTGTAGACGTTGCACTAGTGCAGCGGTGTGGCGGTGTGGCGGTGTGGCGGTGTGGCGGTGTGGCGGTGTGGCGGTGTGGCGGTGTGGCGGTGTGGCGGTTCTGATATTTAATAGAAAATATTGTGTGATAAAGTATAAAAATAAACTTACCTCATAAAATAATGGAGTTAATTTTCAAAAAACCTGCAGAGATTGTCAGCTTGTTGAGTACCCGTCTGCGCCAGGAACGGCTCGCGCAGCAGATGCCGCAAGCTGAAGTGGCGGCGCGTGCAGGGATCAGCGCCAATACGCTGTCCAACCTGGAAGCTGGCCGCAATGTGGGGCTGGAGAGCCTGGTGCGTGTGGCCATGGTGCTGGGGTGCGGCAAGGAGCTGGAAGAGCTTTTCAAGCCCAGGTTGGAGAGCCTGGAAGACATGGTGCGCTACGAAGAAGGTGCCAGCCGCCAGCGTGCCCGGAAGAAGTCAGGGGAGGCTGGCCGTGCTTAAGCAGGTGGATGTTTTCTATAACGGCTGGGGAGCGTGTTGGCGCTGGGGCAGCTTGCGTGCCACCACGGCGGTGAACGGGCGTGAGCTGGTGGCGTTTGAATACAGTGAGCAGGCGCTGAGTCAGGGACTGGAGTTGTCGGTCTATACCTTGCCTTTGAAGGGGCCCAGGTTGCGGATGGGTTTCCCGGCGCACCAATGGGGGCTGCCGGGGCCGGTGTATGACGCCTTGCCGGATGGCTGGGGCATGTTCCTGATGGATCGCTTTTTCAAGCGCAAGGGGTTGAATCCTGCACGCATGGGGGCATTGGAGCGCCTTGCCTGTATTGGCTCCACAGCGATGGGGGCCATGTCGTTCGAGCCGGTGGCCGATCAGGCTTTGCCTGTGCCGGAGGCTATTTCTTTGGCACAGTTGGCCGCTGAGGTGCAGCAGGTACAGCAAGGTGAAGGGGGCGAGTTTTTGCAGCGATTGCTGCAAATGGGGGGATCGCCGCAGGGCGCCAGGCCCAAGGTTCTGCTTTACCGCAATCCGGCCACCGAAGCGTTTTCGACAGTCGAGCAGCCTGGGAATGAAGCTTGGTTGGTGAAGTTTCCTGCCAAGCAGGAACATGCCGAGGTGTGCGCCGTTGAGGCTATTTATGGGGAATGCCTGCGCCGCTGCGGCATTGAGACGCCGTTGAGCATGTATTTTGCGCTGCCCGATGGACAGGCGGCGTTTGTCAGCAAGCGGTTTGACCGGCATGGCGGCATGCGGGTGCCGATGCAGAGCTTGGCCGCATTGACCGGTGCGGACTTTCGCGTGCCGGGGACGTTGGACTATGTCAATTTCCTGCGGGCCACCCAGTTGTGTACCAACGATGTGCGGCAAAACGCACTGGCGTGGGAGCGGGCGGTTTTCAATGTGGTTTTCAACAATCGGGATGATCACCCCAAGAACTTTGCCTACCTGATGTCTGCCGCAGGGCAGTGGCGCTTGGCACCAGCCTACGATGTGACGTTTTGCGAGGGGCCGGGAGGGTATCACCAGATGGATGTGTCGGGCGAGGCATTGGAGATCGACCGCGCTGCGTTGCAGCGGTTGGGAGAGCAGGAGGCGGAGCTGGCACCCTCCGAGGCCCAGGCGGTGATCGAGCGGATTTGCGAGGTGGGCAGCACTTTTGCTGCAGTGGCGCGAGATCAACTGCCGGGGCAGATCACACCGGATACTTTGCAAACGGTTCAAGCGCGTATCAATGAAAACATCCAGCGCCTTGTCCACCCGTAGCCGGCGCTGGTGCAGTGCCCATGCAGGCCATACCGAAGGGTGAGAGGTGCAGGTGGACACTACCGGGCAGGCAAGATGGCTGGAAGTTCGATGTTTTACAATCCCAGGTTTCCTTGGGAGAGGACAAAGGCTTCATCGAGGAAACTAAAAAATCAAATAAATTCAAGCCGGATATAAATTGAAGCGTTCTTTTCTTTTTTTGCAGGGGCCGTGTACCCCTTTTTTTGAGCGCTTGGCCGATGCGTTGGAGGTACAAGGGCATGAAATCCACAGGGTCAATTTCTGCGCAGGAGATGTTTTTTACTGGCGTAAACATCCTGCCTCCTGGTTTCAGAAGCATCCCCGGCATTTGCCTGAATTTTTAGAAAAAATTTATCGGTGTTACGGTATCACGGACCAAGTATTGTTTGGAGATCAACGGCCTGTGCATTGGCCTGCGGTACAGGCAGCCAGGGAATATGGTGTTCGTAATCATGTTTTTGAAGAAGGTTATTTTCGCCCACGGTGGATTACCCTGGAGCGCGAGGGTGTCAATAATCACTCCCTTTTGCCAAACGATCCCCAGTGGTATTGGGAAGTTGGAGGGCGTCTTGCGGAGGATCTGCCTGCTGCGGGCTTCAAATCGCCTTTTATAGGTCGGGCAGTTCACGATGTGGCCTACCACGTGGCAGGGGTGCTGAACTCTTTGATTTTTCCAAGATATAAAAATCATGCAGGTATTTCAGCGCCGGTGGAGTACGCTGGATACATCAAACGATTCACCCATCTGCGGTTTATCAGGGAACGTGAAAAAATCAGGGCCAGGAAAGTTGCCTTGGGAAAAGCACCGTTCTATGTTTTACCCTTGCAGCTGAATACCGATGCGCAGATTCGCCATCACTCGCAATTTTCCGATATGAAGGAGTTGATTGAGCATGTTTTGGCATCGTTTGCAAGGCATGCACCAGCGGATGCCCATATCGTGATAAAAAACCACCCTTTGGACATTGGATGGATGAATTATCCCAAAATCGTCGCCAATTGTGAAAAACAGTTCGATATTGTTGGTCGTGTGCATTATCTGGAAGAGGGGGGCTGGGCCATGCTGGGTTCCAATGCCCGTGGTGTCGTGACAGTGAACAGTACGGCGGGCACGGTGGCGCTGGAATATGGTGTGCCGCTCAAGGCCTTGAGCGATCCGATCTACAACTTGCCGGGTTTGGCCTGCCAGTTGCCGCTGGACGATTTTTGGCACGAAGGTACGCGACCGAATGTGGAGCTGTTCAAGCGCTTTCGCCGCTGCGTACTGCATGCCACGCAGGTCAATGGCGGTTTTTATTCGGGTGAAGCCATTGCACTGGCGGTGCAGAACAGTGTGCCGGTGCTGACGGCGGAACAATCCCCCTTGGAGCGATTGCTATGAAAGAGCCGCGCTGTGTATTGATTACCGGGGCTACGGGGGAGATCGGCGGCGCTCTGGCTTTGGCTTATGCCCGTCCGGGCTGCACGCTGATTTTGCAGGGGCGCCGGGTGGAGCGCTTGCATGGCTTGGCCCAGGAGTGTCAGGCGCGAGGGGCACAAGTGCAGTTGCAGGCCCTGGACGTGCGGGATCGGGAGGCTTTGCGTGCTTGGTTGCAGGGGGTCTGCGCCACGGTGGTGCCGGATCTGGTGATTGCCAATGCCGGGGTGAATACCGATATTGGCCCTGAGGGTGCCGGGGAGCGCTGGGAGGATGCCCAGGCCCTGGTGGAAATCAATCTGCTGGCAGGCATGGCCACCGTCGATGCAGTGCTGCCGGCGTTGCGCCAGCGTGGCAGCGGGCAGGTGGCTTTGGTGAGTTCTTTGGCGGGTTATTTCGGTTTGCCGGTGACGCCCAGCTACAGCGCCAGCAAGGCGGGGCTGAAAGCCTATGGCGAGGCCCTGCGTGGCTGGCTGGCGCCGGAAGGGATTGCCGTGAATGTGATCATGCCGGGGTATGTCCAATCGCCCATGTGCGATGCCATGCCAGGGCCCAAGCCGTTTTTGTGGACACCTGAGCGGGCTGCACGGGTGATTCGTCAGGGGCTGGCACGCAACAAGGCGCGTATCAGCTTCCCATTCCCGCTGAATTTTGGCTGTTGGTGGCTGGCCGTGCTGCCAGCCGGGGTGTCGCAGCGGATTGTGCGTTGGCTCGGTTATGGTGCCTAGTTCTGGTTTTTTACTGCCCTGGTGTGCTGCCTTGGCCGGGCTGGGGCTGTCCATCCTGCTGGAGCAGTGTATGCAGCCGCGTCCCCCGTTGCGCCGTCCGGTGGCGGCCTGGGCGGTTCATATCGGGGTCTGGCTGGTCTTGCATGGGGTGCTGACAGCCTTGTTGGGGCGTCCGTGGTTTGCCATGGCCGCCGGGTTGGCAGCGCTGCTGACCGTGGTTTTGGTAAACAACGCCAAGTTCAAGGCGCTGCACGAGCCTTTTGTATTTCAGGACTACGAATATTTCACCGACGCCATCCGCTATCCGCGCCTGTACATCCCGTTTTTTGGTTGGTGGAAATTTTTGCTGGCAACGGCAGGTTTTGTGGCTGCCGTTGGCATCGGCTGGTGGTGGGAGGAGGTGCCCGCCGCACGTTGGAGCGTGACAGGGCAGGCCGGAGCCTTGGCATGGCAATGCCTGCTGGGCAGTGTGCTTTTGGTGCTGGGCAGCCGTCAGCGTTTGAACCTGGGCCTGGATGCACAGCGCGACGTATTGGCCCTGGGCCTGCTGGCCGCCTTGTGGCGTTATGCCTTGATGGGCCGGCGCTTGCCGCAAGCGCAAGGGGCATTTGCTGCCGATACGCAAAAAAAGGCGGGACAGCAGGGCGCAGCCTCGTCATTGCCCCCCCGGCGCCTGCCGGATTTGGTGGCGGTGCAAAGCGAGTCTTTTTTCGATGCACGGGTACTGTTTGCAGGGATTCGCCCGCAGGTGCTGGAACACCTGGATGCCTTGCAGGCCGAGGCTTTTGTGCATGGCAGTATGGAAGTCCCGGCCTGGGGAGCGAATACCGTGCGTACCGAGTTTGCCTTTTTGACGGGGATTGAAGGTACTGATTTAGGGGTGCATCAGTTCAATCCTTACCGGGCCGTTGCCGGTGGGTGGCAGGTGGCATCGCTGGCCCAGTATTTGCAGCGCCTGGGCTATCGAACTGTGTGCGTACATCCTTACCCAGCGGGGTTTTATTTGCGTCACAAGGTGTATCCCCTGCTGGGATTCGATGCCTTCATTGACATCCGGGACTTTAGCGATGCCGAGCGTTATGGCCCGTATGTGAGCGATGCGGCCGTGACGGAGAAAATCATGCAGTTGTTGCATGAACGTGCCGATGGCGACAAGCCGCTGTTTGTCTTTGCCATCACGATGGAGAACCATGGTCCCTTGCACCTGGAGCGGGTGGCCCCGGAGGATGTGCAGCAACTCTATGGCACTGTGCCGCCTGCAGGGTGTGACGACTTGACGATCTATCTGCGCCATTTACGCAATGCCAATCGCATGATCGGCAGCTTGCGTATGCAATTGGATGCCTTGGAGCGACCGGCCAGCCTGTGCTGGTATGGCGACCACGTGCCCATCATGCCGAAGGTGTATGCTACCTTTGGTCAGCCCAGCGGGTTGGTGCCTTACGCCTGCTGGCGCAATAGCGCGGCACGCAGCAATGCGGCGGAACGTGATCTGGCTCCGCAGTTATTGACGGCAGATACGCTTTCCCGCCAATGGCTAGCGGGCTTGGGTTTGTGGCGGGATTGATTTGCCGGTTTTGATAAAACTGCAAAATAAAAAAAGGGTTACGTCAATGCCGTAACCCTTTGATTTTTGGTTGCGAGGGATGGATTTGAACCACCGACCTTTGGGTTATGAGCCCAAGAACCTGCCCTCGGAGAAAGCTAAAAAATCAATAAAATCAAGATTTTGTCTTACCTTGCCTACTCGCATTTTACTGCGATTTACCGAGGTAAGTGCAGCAAAATTGCAGCAACAAGAACGCCGCGCCTATCTGATGAGGTGCGCAGGTAAACAGAGGTCACATATGGGTGAAGTAGCGAGGTGCCCTGCTTTGGCGGACAGGTCAAGCACATGAGAGTAGCTACAACGGCACGTAAATCTAGGTGTCGGTGACGTAGCGTGGAATGCGCACCCTCATGGTCGATTGTTGCGCCCTGATCGCTTGATCTCAAGGGGCAGTCGCACAAATACGGTAAATGGACCGTTTCAGCAGATGGTTTGGAGCTATACCCTAGGCAGTCGTTCTGGCTGTGCTTCAAATCGTTTGTGAAGATGCAACAATTCTTAGTCAGCCCCGCCGAGTTGGCGACCATGCTGGGCCTTGCCCCCCGAACTATCTATAACCGTCTACATACGAGGGGCGATCTGCCCCCAGTGATATATCTGGGACGCTTGCCACGTTTTGCCATTACAGATATTCACGAATGGCTGAACGCTAAGCGCAGCAGCGGTTCAAGAGTGACAAATCCGGTATCCGGGCGCCGTGGGCGGCCGACGAAAGCAGCGCAGATAGCAAAGCGTCGCATGGGAGGTTTCGCATGAGCAAGCGACCACCTTACGAGCCAATTCAATTCGCACAAAAGCTGGAGAGAACCAAGGATTTTTGCAGTGACAACCAACTGATCTACCGTTGGACAGGGACACATTGGTCGCCCTGTGAAGATCGGGAGATTGAGCGCATGGCAATCCAGTGGCTATGCGAAACCGAATGGTCTGCGACCGCGGCCAACGCCCGTGCAGCAGCTCAGACCGCTGAGCTCTGGCTCCCAAAAAAGTCAGAAGCAACGGACACAGCAGTGCTTCCACTGAAGAATGGTTATTTGCATCTGACCCCTGGTGGGCACGTACTTCAGCCTCACGACAAGGCTGCGGGTCTGCACTATGTGATCGAGTGCGACTACGACCCAGCAGCCCCCGAGCCCATTGAGTTCACCCACTTCCTGCGAACCATCTTGCCGGATGCAAGTGTGCGAGACCGTGTTCAGGAGTACATCGGCTACACGTTATTGCCCGACTGTCGTTTCCAACGGCTTCAGTTGTGGCTCGGCAACGGAGCCAACGGAAAAGGGGTGCTAGCCAACATCGTTCAAGCGCTGCATGGGAAATGTGCGGCAGTTCAGCTGGACTCGCTCGATCAATTCAAGCTTGCAGGGCTTGTTGGGGCAAGCTTGATCTATGCAGATGAAACACCGCAACGTGGCATGAATGAGCAAGTCTTGAAGTCCGCCGTAGCAGGTGAGCTCATGCAAATCGACCGAAAGTATCGAGATCCAATCTCGCTTCGCCTTAAAGGGAAGTGGCTTGTGCTCGCAAACCAATTCCCGGCAGTCACCGATCAAAGCAATGGTCTCTGGCGTCGCTTCGATATCGTGCCCTTTCCAGTGACGATTCCCGAGCGGGACCGAGATCCGCTGCTCTCCTCAAAGATCATCAAGAGTGAGTTGAGCGGTGTCCTGAACTGGGCTTTGGTGGGGCTCCAGCGGCTACTGAGTCGGGGTCGGTTTGATGAAAATCTGCCGGACCCTATGCGCTCAGCCCGCAGAGATGTTCAACAGGAAACGAACAGCGTGCAATCATGGGCCGATGACCTGGGCATCGAGCTCACCATTGCCGTAGAGACACCCAAAACGGATGTGTATGCGAGTTACGTGAGCTGGTGCAAAGCGAATGGCATGTCGCCCGTTGCATCGCCAAAGTTCTGGAAGCGTATGCCCGACACCATGGGCAGTAGTCTGACCGAGAGTAGAAAGACTACAGGAGCAGGGCGCATTCGTACCTGCAATGTCGGCCTGCCGTGACCGACTGGTAGCCCGTTGCCCGGTCAAGAAAACCCGTTGCGATTTCAGCGGGTTTTCAGTGTTGACCAGCTGACCGGGTATCTCTGAAAACTTTTCATGGCCCCTACCGCCAGCACCTGTCCTCTACTTCTTCTTCCGCAATCGACAAGAAAAAGAATGGAAGAAGAAATTTCTGGCGAGTACCCGGTCACTTGGTCAGCACCTAAAACGCTTGACACCACAAGGCTTTTTCATGACCAGATACATACCAGACTTATCCGCCACTTCCCTGTGATCTTCCCAGTCTAGTTCTCTTATTGCACCCAGGGCGGCAGGCTGTCTCGGGCAGCCTCTAATGCGGCGCCTGCCTGCCGTGAAGCCTCTCCTGCCACATACAAAGTCGATCCTGATGAAGATTGGCCCCTTCCTCGAGGCGATCAACAAAAAGAACGCTACCTTCTCGTAGCAGGCAGGCTTTGCGTCTCGCGCTGTCACTGCTGCGCCATCTGCCACCCTGGGTGCAAAGAGCACTTTGCGAGGTCGTCACGAAGCAAGCCAATAGACGAGACCGGCAGCAGCCCAAGCACCGACAAGCTTCCTCAAACAGGGGAGCCTTGCAGACAAGACCGCTCAACGTTTTCGCGTGCCCATGGCCACCTCAGGCCCCAGGCGAATGCACTTCACCCCATTGGCCAAGTAATTCGGCTGGATCTACACCTAGCCCTGCGGCAAGCCTTTGCAAATTATCAATTGTGATGTTCGTCGCAGCCCGCTCTACTTGACTTATGTATGTGCGGTGGAAACCACACTCCGCGCTCAACACTTCTTGAGAGATGCCCTTTGTCGTGCGTAGCCGCTTGACGTGATCAGCCAAGCGCCAACGCAAGTTGGAGTCAACCTCTTTGCTATCAATTTTCATGGCGCAATAGTTGCGCAATAACCCTTTTTCGTCTACCTGTCAACCATCTACCGTCTATACATCTACTGCTTAAAAATATACAATGAGTACGTCTATAGCAAGTTACTCGTAACCATCGGTTCGCTCAGAGCCACGCTGGCACCTAGCGGACGATTACTCAATAAGGAGCAATATGCATTCCCAGTTCATAAGAGCCTTCCCAGCTACCGTTGTTGCCACCGCTGTTGTGCTGCTAGCTGGATGTTCGACTACAACCAGTGGAGGAGTGCAGTACAAAGCCTCCACCCAAAACGTGATCACGATCCAAGAACAAGCTAACGGTGCAAAGGTGCGTCTGCTGGACTTCACAACCGCAGCAGGCGTGAGCGAATCGCCGTGGTGTCGGGCGAATGGGCCAATCAGCATCGGCAGCGGTAAGTCGCCTGCGCAGTTCATCCATGACGCGTTGCAGGAAGAACTGTTCCTTGCGCAGGTGTACTCGCCAAGTGCGACGACAACGTTGTCAGGTCGTCTTGATGCTATGAAATTCAGCTCGATATCCCCAGCCAATTGGGAAATCAGTCTGACACTGTCGTCTAGCACCGGAGCTAGCTATCAAATCCAAAATCTCTACAAATACAACACAAGCTGGGATGCATTAAGTGCATGCAAAAACGTGGCAGATGCGTTTGCTCCAGCAGTCGCAGATACGTTGAAAAAAGCAGTCTCTGATGCTCGATTCAAAACATTGCTCGCCAAACCACAGCAATAACTCATCACCGACGCTTTGCATTTATAACGCACCAGTACGCAACCACTTCACTTTCAGCATTACAACTTTATCGTTATAAACTGTCACTTACGGTAAGCGAGCCTGGTGCTTTATTTTATCCAGATATATCGAATAATTGGATGTAAGAATTTCACACTTTCCTAAAACATCTATTCAAAATACTACCGTGAATAATATTTCAAAAGCATGGGCGCAGAAATTTGACCTTATTGAAAAAGCAGGCGGAGAAAAATTAAAAAACATAAAAAATTTATCCTCCAGAGAAAGAATGAAAATTAATTTTAATTTTTTGGCTTTTGTTTTTGGCCCATTTTATTATTTATCAAAAGGAATGTGGAAGAAAGCTATTGCTATCTCGATAGCAGGGATTTTAATAACACTGATATTGTTTTCCATCTTGGCATCAATGAACATCAGGATCGCTCAACTTGGTGTTCTGACTTCCGCATGGTTCGCATCACGCGCCAATGTTGATTATTATAGAAAAATAGTAAAAAACGATAATTGTTGGTGGTGATAAGAATATAAAATCTAAAAAATTTGGCACTTTAAACATTAATCATCAAATTCAAAACATGAAACTGCATAAAATTATGAAAAAATCTACATTCGTAATTTCTCTGTTATTTATACATATATTTACTCCTGTGCAGGCACTAGAAGTACCGGAAAGTGTTATCGAAAAATATGTTCAGATGAAACTTCCAAAATCTATTGCTGGAGTTAATATTTCATCGGCAAAAATAAAATTACTCAATGCAGATGCCAAGCTATGTGCAGTTGCACGCCCAAAAATCATTCCGAAAGATATTCCATTTTGCGCCACATTGACTCCAACGTGGCGCCAGGAAACAGCATCTCTTCTTGGATTTAATATGCAACTAGATTCATTGGATGCGACAGGGCTTTCTGAAAAATACATCGAAAATACAAAAAAACTTGTAAATCAAACAATATTACCATCTCTTGATGGCATTGAAATCTACAAGGCAGACAATTTTATTGGGAAACGGGTTTCAGACATAAAAATAAAACCTGGAAAAATTGATCTTGTATTCTAGAAATTAAGTTAATTCGTTCATAAATGAAATATTATATATTCACGGCATTAGTCTGCCTCAATCTCTTGGGTTGTTCAAATGAGAGTGCGTCGCCTTCTGAAAAATTAACACTCGATGTTGCCACAAAGAATGCACGAAATAGCATGGTGCCTAGTACAGAGATCAGGAATATTGTACGAGAAAATGGTTGGCAGGACACTAGCTCTGTTAATATTTATAAAGTTCGCTACAATTATGAGTTAACCTTAACAGAAGACCTTCCTCAAGCAATATTGGAGTTGGCGAAAAATTATGAAAAAGAGGTCAAAGGTAATCTGGAAACCTTTGATACTGAAAAAATCGCTCACTTGGATCCTAGACAAATGAGTTATCTTCAGTTGATGTTAAATTCAAGGGAATGGGCTAATAACCAGAAAAATTTCCCAGAGAGGCGTGACATTTTTCTTACGAAATGCGACCAATGCATGGCTTATTGGAATAGTGATGTGGGAGGAGAAGATGCTACTCGACTTCGACGATTTTCTTATATGCAAGCATGGTCATATTTTGAATCAGCAGGATTTAAAGACGATAGCAAAAAAGGCGATGCAGCCCTATGGAACACCACTACATCTTTTATGAAAACAGAAAATGGATGGGTGGAGGCTAATTAAAATCATGTATAGCTATTAATAGCATTAATATTGTACCTTGGTGCATAAGAAACGAATATTCGATATTTTTCCATCAAGGTAAAATGATTTATCTTATATTATATTTCAAGGAAAAAATGTCACAGGCTTCAATGTAATATTTTCAACTCCAGCACCCCTGAAGTGCATGGTGCAGAAAATAATCGTCGTTATGGCTTTCACTCCGATGGCGGCGATCTGCCGTTGGATATTTTCTTCGTGATGAATCTTGCGCCCATGCAGATCCTTGGCATTTGCGGGCACAGCGATGATTGCCGCGCAAAACGCGGGCAGGTTCGGATAGCCGACCGAGACTTCGGAGCGTGCCGCAAGCACGACGGATTGCAGCATGTGCAGCCTGTTTTTGCCGGTCTTGCGAGAGTTTTCAACCTCCAGCCAGATGCAGCCAGACGCACCGACCAAAAGGCCATCCGGATGCTTGTCGGCAGCTGGCTCCAGCTGCCGCAGCTGGGATTCCGCCAAGGCCTCAAAGCCATGCTGCGCACGCAGCAGAAACAGTACGCCCACAGCCCACAGGTCGTGCTTCCAACTTGCAGGTGGCTGCCACTTCCCATGCCGGACTTCGCCGTAGCCCGTACCTGCCCGGGCCGCCGGAGCGTGGCCGCGTTCATTCAGCCAGGCTGCCCCCCTTTGCGACAGCACAAACGCTGCGCCCGCATGGCGGCCAGGCAGCTGGCGTGCAATCACGTAGCGAAGCGCTTGCAGTTTGCGCATGTATTTCTCCGCATACTTGCGGGCGTGCTCGTTGTTCGGGTGCATGTACCGCCCGATCTCTTGCGCACGCAGCCAACCGAAGTTGGCGATCAAGCGCAATGCATCGGCTGCATGCTCGCCTGGCTCAAGCGCAGGCATACGCTTCAATGGTGTGGTACTCATACTTGGTATAGCTGATTCGGGCAGCGATACCAAGGGATATTCCTGTTCTTTTTTGAGCAGGAATATCACGCCGCGGTGCGGCCTTCCGTGGCCTCTGCGAGTCGGCCACTCGCGCAGGCTGGGTCAGTTTTCTGCGAAAACTTCCTTGCCGCCTTTGCCTTTTCGCCGTGGCTTCGCCTCGGCTACAGCGCACTGCTGCGCGTGCTCGTAGCGCTTCCCGTGTCCTTCGGACTGCCCTTCGGGCACCGTCTCCGACGGACGGGCATTCAGCCTTTTTCCCCCACCCTGCGGTCGGGTCGCTGTTCGCCCCCCAGTAGCCTTTTTGGGCTACTGGGGCCCCGTCGGCGATCCGCTGAAAAAGCCCGAATGCCCGCCCCTCTGCGAGGTCGGGAAGCGGGGCTTTGCCCCCGCTGAGCTTTTGTCCGACCAGTCGCCCTGCGGGCTCCAGCTTGTCGGTCAAAACTCACCGGCTCCCCCACCAGGCCCGCGGCCTGGACCAGGGGCTAGCGCCCCCACTTTCGCGGCTCCGCGCCGACCTCTGCGCTTCGCTTCGGGATCGTCGACGCGGCCCGTGAAAGCGGCTCCCCCGCCAGCGTTGCGTGGCCAACATGATGGCCATGCATGGAGCCTTGATCACTATGAGCCTGCGTAATGCTATTCAGCCTGAAAACGCATAAAAAAGGGCCCGGGTTGCTACACCCGGGCCAAGAGAGGACATCAGAGGAAACATTGAGAGTTGAGACCTGCGTTCGTCAAAGCTTATGACCTTTGCACACACTGTTCTCATTTACGTATAGCACGTGCACTGCCCCCATGAGGGGCTTAAGCGCAAAGATATTTTTGCATCGAAACTACCTACGATCAAAGGTAGGTATTGGGTTATCGGACCAAGTGTGTGGAAATAGCCGCCGTCATGCTAGGCCGTGCTGCCTATACATGGTTAGATGATATCAAACTGTATCGATACGGCAGCGATATCGTTGCGATATCAATCCTGATATCGATATCACTAACACCTCGAAGGATTTCTAATGACAACCCAACCCTTGACGCAAGCACTGGTTAGCGCGACAGCAAATCGTCTTATGGCTGAAAGCAACAAGCAGCCTTCTAATCGCGAAGTATTGCGTGAAATCGGCTCAGGCAGCCTGACGACCATTACTAAGTTCATGAGAAACTGGCGCAGCGAAGCTGCGGCATTGGGCGCAGCTATTCGGCCATTACCAGAAAAACTATTGCGGGAACTCGAGCAATTGCAGTGCCATAACGAGAAGGCTGTGCGCGATGAGTTAGCAGCAGAGCTTGAAAATGCCTATGACACCGAGCAGCAATTGATTCAAGAGAACGAACAAATGTTAGCCCAGGTCGTCACCTTACAGGCTCAACTGGAGACGGCCCGACAAGAGAGCACCGCTGCTCATGCACAAGTGGCTCAGTTGCAAGCAGATGCAGCAACCCTCAAGCGCGAGTTGGAGAGTGAGCGAGAGACTGCAAATAAGCTGCGCATTGAGCTGGCAAAAGCATCGTTACGCATTGACGAGTCGATACCGCAATTGAAGCAGGAGCTGAAGGAGTGCCGAAGTCAGTTGGATCTTGCCCGTAAAATCCAAGTAGACGCCGAGTTGAAAGCGGCTGTTGCCCATGAGCGTGCAGCAGGGTTGACTCAACGGATGAGCGAACTTAAGTGCTGAATGTCTATCCGTGGGCTGCTTCCGGTTTCAAACACACTGGGTTGTAGCCGTTTAGGTACTTGACAGCGAATGACTCAGATCAGCTTCTAGCCGCCTGATCAGCAGCGGTTGCTGCCCCCCATAGCCTCGCTCGCGAGCGTTCGGTCACAACCATATAGCGGTCATCCGAGTACCAAGGCGCGAGTCGGCCCTGCGACGGCTTTCAGGTGAGTAGCCGACGCTGGCTATCGGTATCCACCATGGGACTGCTAGATGTCCGCTACGCAGTGCATGGACAGGCGCTGCCGACCCTCAAGAGACGTTCACCGGTAGCCAGTCTGGGCGGCAGGTCTCTGATTACTGCCGACGTTTAGAGCGTTGGTCACATGCGAACTACCCGACTAAAGCTGCCGTCGGCGTGCCACTCTAGCAATGTCGGCCATGTAGCTGATTGCAGACTGAGGCGACATAGACACTTGGAATTCATAAGCACCCGCACTTGACTCGGCATTCTTGTACTCACATCATGTGTTCAAAACATTTTGCACACATGATATGAGTACGACTAACGATGCTAGAGTGACCGACTTTGGCCATCGCCTCCAACAATTCCGAATCCAAGCGGGAATTGAGACGCAAAGAGAATTGGCCATAGCGCTGGGCGTCCGGCAGCAGACAGTTAGCCGATGGGAGGCCGGCACATCTCGCCCCAGGGCGAAGGACATGCTTCGGCTCGCGCACTTGCTATCCGTAAGCCCTGAGGATCTAGAGAACGTGAGCGAGCGTGGGCTGGATCCGCAAACGACGGTCAGTTTCGACCAGCCGTTTCCAATCGACTCCCTGAGCGCGGAAGGTTTCGAACGGTTTTGCGACTTCTTCATCTCCGCACTCAACCCGACCGCCGACGTGCACCGGTTCGGCGGGACCGGCCACAAGCAGGACGGCCTGGATATCGAGGCCGTTTTGCAAGATGGGACGATACGCACCTATCAATGCAAGAGGCATAAGGAGTTCGGCGCAGCGAAGGTCGAAGCGGCCGTCAAAGCACACGTCCGTCACGCCGACAAGAAAGTCCTGCTGCTCACGAGAATCGCCAGCCCACAGGCGAGGGACGCGATTGCCGTCCATCCCGATTGGGAACTGTGGGACAAAGAGGACGTCGCAAAACGGATTCGCCAGATCTCGAAGTTGGAGCAAATTCGCTTGGTGGACATCTTTTTTCCCGGGCAGCGACTCGCGTTGCTCGGCGAAGTCGAGGCCGGCCCTTGGATGTCCGTCGAGGACTTCTTCTCCGCGTTCCTGCGCAAGGAGCGCGCCTTCAACCACCTGTGGCAACTGGTGGGACGGAGCGAGGAACTCGCAAACCTATTCGACAGCATCCGCGACAAGGATCGACTCGTCACCCTGCTGACCGGCTCCGGTGGGGCAGGGAAATCCCGTTTACTGTACCAAGCCCTCGTCGATTACCAAGACGCGAAGCCTGGAATACTAGTCAAAGTCCTTTCCGCTACGGAGGAGCTTTCTACGAAGCATCTAGAGAGTCTCGGGCAAGCCGAAAAACTCTTGGTCGTTGACGACGCTCACGACCGAGACGATCTCCCCATGCTTTTCGCCTATGTCGCAAATCCTAAGAATTCGGCGCGAGCGGTCCTTTCCCTCCGGACGTACGGCCTCGAGCGGATCAGGTTACAGGCGGCCGCAGTCCTTCTCCAGCCTCCCTACACTTTCCAAATCAGCCTCGAACCGCTGTCCCAGAAGCAGTCGGTCGAACTCGCTGCCCAAGTTCTGAAGGAGTACGGCGGCCCAGAATCGGCGGCCGAAGCGGTGAGCAGCTACACCCTCGACTGCCCGTTGGCCACGGTCGTCGCGGCCCAGATCGTGGCGAAGGAGAATTTGCATCCGGAACTCCTGAGCACCGAAGGCGCGTTCCGAACGACCCTTCTGGCCCGCTTCCAGCAGGTGATCGCGGGAGACCTAGCCCAAGGCAAGGACAGGGAGGCCATCCTCTCTATCCTCAGGGTCCTGGCATTGGTCCAACCGTTCAGCCCGGACGACGCCGGGCTCCTGAAACTGCTGGAGGATGCCGAAGGAATCTCCGTCGCGGACAGCAATCGCCTCGTCAAGACCCTGGTAACGGGTGGCGTAGCGTTCAAGCGGGGCCTGACGTACAGGCTCGCTCCGGATCTCCTCGCCGACTACATCATTGAGCAGAACTGTGTAACCGAGAACGGCGCGTCGTCCGGCTATGCAGAAAAGATCTTCGCCGCGTCGCCGCAATCACTCGTCGAGCACGTTCTGCTAAACCTCGGGAGGCTAGATTGGCGGCTGTCGAGTGGAAACACCGCCAGCAGCCGATTGCTCGATGGGCTGTGGCAGCAATTGCGACCCACGGGGGAATACGGCGACAAGCATTTCAAGGCAATGACGTCCGTCGCGTACTACCAGCCCGCGAGGGCGCTTCAGTTCGCAGAACAAAGCATCGCAGAAGGCAGGATTCCCAAGGACCTGCCGGAACTCGTCAAGTACGCCGCCTACAATTTTGAGCACTTGCAACGAGCCTGCGGTTACCTGTGGGAATTGGGGAAATCGGACGCAAGGCAGTTGCACCAGCACCCCGGCCACGCCATCCGCATACTGAAGGAACTCTGCGCGGTGGAGCCCGATAAGCCGGTCGAGTACAACGCCGAGGTCGTCGGATTCGGACTGTCGCTCTTGGATTACCCCGACTCGTGGAACGGTGCGTACACGCCATATGACTTCCTGAGCGGAATTCTCCAAACCGAAGGCCACACCACGTCTTCGAATGGCCTTGCATTTTCGTTCAGCCCGTACTTCGTGAGGCAGGAAGCCGTTGCTTCGCTGCGAAAAGATGTGATTTCCGCTGCAATCGCCCGACTCGATTCCGAGCGGTTGGACGTCGCGATCCTATCCGCGAGGGCGCTTTCCGATGCGCTCAGGTATCCGAGGGGTCTATTCGGGGCTGCCGTTCCGGAGACGGACCGCGAGCGTTGGACCGACGAATTTGTTGGCACTTTGGAATCAATTAAGGGCAAGGTGCTGTCGTCGATATTGGATCCGTTCGTCTGGCTCGAACTGCTTTCTTCGATCTCTTGGCACGCGAAATTCGCCAGCGGCAGGACAAGCTACGTAGCAAACGAGATATTCGCCCTTACTCCGGACAGCCTCGAATTCCGGACGATACGCGCGTTCGTCGACGGGTATGGGCATCTGGTCGAAGATTCGAATTTCGAAACCAGACAAAAGGAATGGCAGGCTACCATCCGGCACACCGCAGCAGAGATAGCCGACACCTTCCAGAACCCGGAAGCGATTGTGCACTTCGTAGCGTCGACGCTGGCGAGGGTCGAAGAAATAAAACTGAATAGGAATGCTTCGCCTCACGTCCTGCTCCACGAACTGCTCGCCGGTACAAACTCCTTGGCGCAATACGTCATGGAGTACGCGCTTGGAAAACCGAAATCCGCCATCGCCCGCTACGTCCCCATGGCCTTGCCGAGGATCTATTCGGAAGACGTCGCAAGTGGAAGGGCGTTTACGTCCAGAATCTTAGCTTCCGGGAGTCCGGAACTGAGAGCATCGCTGGCCCGCTGTCTCGGTCAAGTCCTTGGAAACTCATCCCTGGGCGAATACGAATTCGATACCCTGAAGGGATTTCTCTCTTCAGACGACGAATACGAAGTCGTGACTGCGGCGGGCGAGTTACGCCATGTTGGGGCGTTGGACGCCGCGAAAACGTTGGAGCTCATAGGAGCCACGAATTTCTGTGGTTCCGAGCATGTTGCCGACGAGGTCCTCTCCCTCTTTGAAGCCCCTGGACCGATTCCTCCCGACCTGCTCGATTCCCGCTCGGTAAGCGTCCTACTGGACAAACTGTTCCCCATACCGGTTCTGGAAAAGTATTGGATCCAGAAATTTCTCGCGTCCACTTCGGTGAGGTACCCGGTGGAAACGCTGGATTTCTTCAAGAAGCGCGTCGCGCACGCGGCTTCGACGGAGGATTACGCGTTCCGTCCCTGCAACTTCGGCCCGTACGGGTACGAGCCTTTACGGTTCGCCGAGTCGGCGGCATTCGAGGACTTGTGCAAGGACGTATGGTCTTGGATGAGAGGTGGCGATGGCGCAGACCACAAGTTCCAATACTTCGCCTCGCACCTTTTCGGCGCTGTATTTTCCGCAACGGACGACAGGACGCTGTCTTTCATGCGGAATAAGTGCTCCGGCGACAGCCTCGATATCTCACTCATTGGGGAAATCCTCCGCGAGGCCGACCACGCATTCTCTTTGGACAATCCGACCTTCGTCGTCGGCTATCTCACGGCGGCCAAGTCGCACGGTAGTAAGTATCTCGAATCCGCCACCAGCGCACTGTATTCCGCAGCCGTGAGCGGAGGAAAACAGGGGGCGCCGGGCGAGCCGTTTCCCCGTGACGTGGAGGCCTTGGAAAAAGCGAAGTCCATTCTCGATTCGCTCCCTCGTTTCTCTCCCGCTTATAGGCTCTACGACCTCATCAAGCAGGACGCGGAGAAGAACATCGCCGAATCGCTAAAGGAGCGGGAGTTGTTCGAGGAGTAATAAGGCCATGCTTGTGTGCGCTGTGCTGGTTTCGGCCACATAGCAGACCCATCACACCGAGCATCTCACTGGCAGCACTGGCCAAACAGCACGTATATGCCGTCCGTCAGGTTTCGGATTCGAGCAGTCCCCTGTGTGGCCGCTTTCTAGAAACCTGCAACGGCAGCAGATGGCCGATAGTTCCCCCCTGGACATCTTTCCCGATAGCTTCCGGTCGTCACAAGCTCAAAAATCAGGCTCCGATCAATAGTAAGGAGCCGATCATGGAAACTCGTAAACATCCGCATCGGGAAGCCTGGAACAAGGGGAAGTTGGTTGGTCAGAAGGCACCGCTCAAACCTAAGGATATCTGGGCGATCCGCATCCATCTACAAAATGCGCACGCCGTGCGTGACCTCGCCATGTTCAACCTCGCAATCGACAGCAAGCTTCGAGGTTGCGACCTCGTCAGTCTGCGGGTGTGCGATGTGACGCACGGCAACCAGGTACTCTCACGCGCGATGGTCGTGCAGCGGAAGACGCATCGGCCTGTGCAGTTCGAACTGACCGAGCCTACACGCACGGCCGTGGCAGCTTGGATCGCGAAAGTCGGCCTGAGGCCGGAAGACTTCCTCTTTCCGAGCCGGCTGCACAGCTGCCCCCATGTCTCCACCAGGCAGTACGCGAGGATCGTCGAGCGCTGGGTGGTCTCGGCCGGCCTTGATCCGTCCGCCTACGGTACGCATTCCATGCGGCGCACGAAGGCGACATTGATCTACAAGCGAACAAAGAACCTGCGAGCCGTCCAACTCCTACTGGGCCACTCAAAGCTCGAATCTACGGTGCGGTACCTGGGCATCGAGGTCGATGATGCCTTGGAGATCTCTGAGCAGACCGAGATCTAACCTTGGCTAGGCCGCTCGCCCAGCATCTTCGATGTGACGGGCGGCCGCTTACGGCCACGATGCGGAAGGGGTATTATCGGCCAGGAGCGGTTCGCCGCTGCGGCCTTCCGTGCGACGGCTTCAGGCTGTGAGCGGTCTGTCACCGGACGGCAGACTTGATGGGGCAGCGCGACGAATCTGAGGTACCCATCAGCGGTCGTTCGTGTCGGCCAGCAACCGACCCGCTACGGCCATTCGAGCCGTTTTGCAAATGTCTGCTTCGCAGCGGTTGCTGCTGCCCATTGCCTCACCGTGAGCGTTCGGTCACAGCCACATAGCGGTCGATCAAGAGACTCGATCCGGCCCCGTGGCGGCTTCCAAGTGAGCAGTCGACGCTGGCCATAAATACCCACCCACCAATGAGCTGCAAGATGCACGCTATCGCAGTGCATAGATAGTCGGGGGAACAGTCGCACCTGACGGCTATTGGCAAAAGTGCAAGAGGAGCCGCTCTTAGGAATCGCTCTAGTCGGTCCTTCGCAAGGATTGCCGTGAAGTACGACATGCTTGTTGACGGAAATAGGATTTCGTGGAGATTCCCCTTCTCCAGTTGGCGAACCGCTTGGCGAGAATTGCCGGGCTAAGACTCTCATGTTCAACTGGTGCAAGAGATGGCAAAACAGGCGGGCGCCAAATGTTTCAAGACGTTAAACTAACCGTGAACGGCCCGCTACGCCGCAGTCTTCGGGAAGCATCTACTGGACATAACGATTAGGGGGAGACTTGATCTCAATTTTGCATACAGCCGACTGGCAGATCGGCCGGGTGTTCGCGCAATTTGAGCCTGACGACGCAGCTGCGCTGTTTGAGGCCCGTTTTGCCGTGGTTGAACAATTGGCCACTATCGCGACCGATCGCGGAGTCGATGCCATTTTGGTGGCAGGCGACGTGTTTGACGCCCAAACGGTGGCGGACAAGACCATCCGGCGGCTCTTCAACGCGATGCAAGGCTTCACCGGGACCTGGGTCCTCATGCCGGGCAACCACGACGCGGCGCTGGCCGAGTCGGTATGGAGCCGAGCGCGGCGCCTCGATGTGATCCCGGGCAACGTTGTGGTTTGCCTGGAGCCCAAGCCCGTTGTAGTGGCCGGCAAGTTCACCATACTGCCGGCACCTTTGACCCAGCGCCATACCTACGTCGACCTCACCGAGTGGTTCGCGGCGCACGTCTCGATGGACGATCTGCCGCGAATTGGTCTGGCACACGGCAGCGTGCAGGGGATCCTTCCCGAGGACATGGACTCCGCCAATCCGATCGCTGCGGGCAGGGCGCAAGGCGCGGACTTGGCCTACTTGGCGCTGGGGGACTGGCATGGCACAAAGAGGGTGGATGGCAAGACCTGGTATGCCGGCACGCCAGAGTCGGACCGGTTCAAGGCCAACGAGTCTGGCCAGGCACTGCTCGTAACCATCGAGACGGCAACCCTTGAGCCAGTTGTCACTGTTGTTCCCACCGGCAAGTTCGGCTGGCGTCAGATCGAGCAGCAGATAGCTGTCGATTCGGATGTCGACGAGGTTGTACGGACGCTCGATGCAGTGGTCGGCAGTGATGTCCTTCACGTGCGCTTATCCGGGGCCTGCAACTTGGCGGGGCACCGCAAGTTGTTGGCCTCGCTCGAGGCTGCACGCGCCAAAGCGCGGGCCGTCCTCTGGGACTTGGCGGCACTGAGGCTCGAGCCCACCGAGGAAGACATTCAAGCGCTGCATGCCGACGGCTTCGTGGGCGAGGCGCTGCAGGAGCTGCGCGAGCAGCAAGCAGGCCCCGAGCCTGAACTTGCGCGGGACGCGATTCTGGCGCTGGCCCGGATCCTGGACGACCAAGTCCCTGGTAGGGGAGCTGGCGTATGAAGCTCAAGCGGTTGCGAATCGAGAACTTCAAACGCTTTCGTGCGCCCCTGGAGCTGGGCGACTTCGCCGACGGGCTGAACCTGTTCGTCGCCCCGAATGAGGCGGGCAAATCCACCGTAGCCGAAGCAATTCGGGCGGCTTTCTTCGAGCGATACAAGTCCAAGTCGGTTAGCGGCTTGCGTCCGTGGAGCGACAGCTCCGCGACTCCCTCCGTGGAGATCGACTTCGAGCTTGGCGGCAAGACCGCGCGGTTCAGCAAGGCGTTCCTAGGCAAGAAGCGATGCCAGCTGAACATCGACGGCAGGCACCTAGACGGGACCGAGGCCGAAAATCACCTAGGAGAGCTGCTGGGGTTCAGTTTTGCCGGTAGCGGCGGAACCTCGCCCAGGCACATGGGAATTCCTGGTCTACTCTGGATCAAACAGGGCACCTCGCACGAGCTCGCCCAGGCCGTCGGCTTTGCCAGCGATCAACTGCGCAACGCACTGGGTGACTCTCTGGGTGAGTTGGCTGCTACCGCTGGCGACGATGTCATCAAGGCCGTGGAAATCGAGCGCAATCAGCTCCTGACGCCAGCCACCGAGGCGCCCCGCGGTGTGTATGCGGAAGCGCTCAAGCGCCGATCGGAGCTGGAGGAAGAGCTAGAAGTCCTTCGCGCGGAGATTGAAGCATACCGAACCGCCGTCGATCGGCTGGCGACCTTGCGCCGCGATCATGGGCGAGATGGCGAAGCGCAGCCTTGGCTGGCACTGCGTGAGCAGCTCGCGCAGGCTCAGACCAAGCTAGACGACGCCACGGGGCTGGCCGACAGGCGGGCCGCGCAGGAGTTGTTGCTCAAACAGGCCACAACGCAGGTCGTAGCCGTGCGCCAACAGCTCCAACTCATGGAGCGCGACGAGGAGGCACTGGCCCTGCGCGAAGCGAACCTGGAGACGGCTCAGGACAAGCTGATCAAGGCACAAGGACTGCTTCAGGCCTGGGAGCCCCGCCACTCAGAGGCCACACTCGCGAGCACGAAGGCACGCGAGCGGTTGGTGGCAGCACGCCAAGTGGCCGCGTGGCAGGCCCAGGAGAAATCCGTCGCCGACCTCATGACACGGGTGCAGGCTCTGCAGCGGAGCCAGAGTCAGGCGCAGCTCAAGCAGGAAGAGCTGACGCAGTTGCAAGCCGAGGCGCTGTCGCTCGCAATGCCCAGTGTCGAACTCAAGCGGCTGCGCGAGGGCACCGAGCACCTGCGAACCGCTCAAGCGAAGCTGGACGCGGTGTCCACCGCACTGGAGTTCGAACTCCAGCCTGGCGCGAAGGTGCGGGTGGCTGGTGCCGAGATGAATGGCGCCGAACGCCTGACCGTCGTGACGCGCACGGGCATCGACATCGAGGGTGTGGGTCGCATCACGGTGCTGCCGGGCGGTGAAGATCTCCAGAGCCTGATCGGTGACCGCGATCGTCAACGCGATGAGCTGGCCGTGCTGCTGCAGAGCCTGGGCGTTGCGAACCTGGCTGCCGCAGAAGCGCGTGAGCGGCTGCACGCGCAGCGTGTGGCCGAGGCCAAGGCGGCCACATCTGTGCTCGCCGCGCATGCCCCGAAGGGGCTGGCAGCCTTGGAAGCGGACGTGGCTGCGCTGTCGATCAAGCTGACCGAGGCTAAGCAGACGCAGGAGACCATGGTGCTAGCGGTCGGGGCTGAGACTGCCAGCGTGCCCGTGTCGCAAGCGGAATCGGACGAATCTTCGGCGAGGACGGCCCTGGATGACGCGTCGGCCCAGTTGAACGAGGCCAAGCTCGCCGTCAGCGAAGCGAATGCACTGGTCAGTGCCGCGCAAGATGAGCTGGCCGCAGCCAGAGCCACACTCAACGACCCGCTGCGTGCGGACAAAAAGGCGGCCGCCAGCCACGCGCTGACCGATGCGCTCGCGCACGAAACCACGACCCGGGCAGATGTGGACGCGCTCGCCGAGCAGCTGCGCACGCTCAACGTCTCGATCCTGCAGCAGGATGTCGAGCGGTTCGAGCGCAGCGCCAAGCAGCTGGAGGCCGCGCATGGCCTGCGCGCGGGCGAGATCAACCGGCTCGAGGCCGAGCTCGAGGCTAAAGGTGCTTTGGGGCTGGAAGAAGTGGCAGCCGACAAGCAGCGCGAACTCGACCAAGTGCGGCGGCGGTGCGCCGAGCTGGAGCGCCGGGCCAAGGCGCTAAGCCACCTGTGGAAACTGCTCACCGAGAAGCGCTCCGCACTGGCGAGGCGCTTGCGTGCGCCGCTTCAACGGCACCTGAACCACTACCTGCAGATCCTGTTTCCGGGCTCGAGTATCGAGGTAAGCGAGGACCTATCACCTGGGCGCATCACCCGGATAGGCACCAACGGCGCCGAGACTGGTGAGTTCGAGGAACTCAGCGTCGGGGCTCGTGAGCAGATGGGCGTCGTCGCACGGCTTGCGTACGCGGATCTACTACGGGAGGCCGCCAAACCCACCTTGCTTATTCTCGACGATGCGCTAGTCCACACCGACAAGGATCGCCTAGATCAGATGAAACGCGTGCTCTACGACGCCGCTAGCAGGCATCAGATTCTCGTCTTCAGCTGCCACCCGCAAGCCTGGCAGGATTTGGGGGTTACCCCGCGCGAGCTGTCTCACACGACCAAGCCTAGCGCAGCCACCGGTGGCGGAGCAGCTTCCGAATGACGGCCAACGATCGCCAAGTCAAATCCGAGGAGAGATCGTGACCGACCGCAGCGCAACCGCAACTATCAAAGGCTACTTCTACCAATTCGACCAAACAATCGTGGAATTGCTCCAAGCGACCAAGCATGGGAGCATCACGGTCGAAGGAGTAGAAGACATCGATCTGGATGATGGCGATGACAGTGCCTTCGTACAGTGCAAATACTACGAAGGCACGGAGTACAACCACTCGGTGATCAAAGAGGCTGTCATCCATATGCTGCGGCATTTCCATGCCGTAGGCTGTCCCGCCGGACAATTATTCAAGTACCGACTGCGCGGCCATTACAAAGGCGGTCAACACAAGCTAGTGCTTCCACTGACAGATGAGTTTCTGAAAGAACACTTCCTGACCTATACGAAGGACAAGCAGGCCCACAAGGTGCACGAGGAACTGGCAATTACCGATGTGCAGCTTGTCAACTTTCGCGGTCTGCTAGACATCGACGTAAACGCGCTGTCCTACGATGAACAGCAGGACAAGGTGCTCCAGCTCCTTATGTCCGAGGTCCCAGAGTGCAAGGCCGGCGACGCGCTGAGCTTTTTCTACCCAGTGGCGATCAACGTTATTCAGGGGTTGGCCATCGAGGCGGACGAGGCCAAGCGGAAGATCACCAAGGATCAGTTCTTGAGGGCCATCAATCGCAAGGAGGTTGTATTCAACGCCTGGCTGCGTGAACACCTGGGGCGCGAGTACTTCGCGCGGATGATCCGCCGCAAATACTTCTACTTCGGCAAAACAAAGATGCCTAAGGCCTCGCGGTTCTTCTTGATCGACATGGCCGGGGAGTACGAGGTGGACAAGGCGACCCGTATGCTCGTTCGAATCGGCCAGGTCTTCTCTCACAAGGAGCTCCTGCGAACGCCTGCGGCCGACCGGTTCTGCCCCTACGTGCTACTGCGAGGCGTGACGCTCGAGCAGTTGATCGAGCTCAAGCTCAGCCTGTGGACACAGGGCGTGGCCTTCAATGATGGCTATCCTTTCCAAGGTGCCGAATTCTCGCCCGCCATGCTGGCAGCGGCCCCCACCAAGGACAACCTTTGGACTATCAAGTTCGTGCCAGGTGAGCAGCAGCTGGCTCCGACCATCACAGCTTGCACTGGATCGGTCGTCGAGGTCTACGATTTCCACAAGGGCACGCCGCTCGACGGAGCCCTCGTGCCTAAGTCCGCAGGGTGTCATTCGATAAAGAGTAACAGTGCCTATCTACTTCAGGAGGTCATGCAGGCATGAGCGATTCTCAAGACATCAAAGCCGAAGTGATAGCGGTCTTCCCCGACAAGGTCAAGATCTCGGTTGGCAATATCTCGGCGTTCGCCAATGACAATAGCCTCAAGGTGGGATCGTACTTGCGCATCACTGACAGTGAGGACTGCGCGCTCATCGCCATCATCGAGAACTTCTGCATTGAGGTGAATGACAAGGCTGAACGCCGCCACATCATCGAGGCGCTGCCGCTGGGAATCATCGCCGACGGCAAGTTCATCCGCGGCGGCGATACGCTGACCATTCCGCCCACGGGCGTGACCCCGGCGACGGAAGACGACATCAAGAAGATATTCGAAGACTCCGTCGAGCCGGCCAAAAAGTTCGCCTTCAGCGCGCTGGTGTCCAACGAGAAGATAGCCGTGCCGGTGGACGGCGATCGGTTCTTCAACAAGCACCTAGCCGTAGTTGGATCCACCGGTGCCGGAAAATCCCACACAATTGCCAAGATCATCCAGACGGCGGTGAGCGCGAAGAACGGTCAGTACGCACTGAATAACTCGCACGTCGTCATCTTCGACATTCACTCCGAGTACCGAACGGCGTTCCCTGACGCGAACTTCCTCGATGCGAGCACGTTGACCTTACCCTATTGGCTACTCAACAGCGAGGAGCTGGAAGAGGTGCTGTTGGATACGGGGGAGCGCGACAACTACAACCAGTCGGCCGTGTTCCGTTACTTGGTAACGGAGAACAAGAAGCGCCACAACAAAGGGGCGAAGAACGTCTTCTACGACAGCCCGCTCAAGTTCAACATCCATGAGGTGCTGAACGCGCTGTACAACATCAAGAACGAGACCGTGAACTCGAAGAATGAGGCGCGGTACATGGTGGTAGACGCAAGCTACACGCTGCCCTCTGATGGCAAGACGGGACAAGGGGATGGCCTCAAACTAAATACTGACCAGCGGCTAGATAAGTACTTTGCGAACCGGCTCGATTTTCATCCAACGAAGCGAGAGAGCATCACCGCAGGAAGCTATGCCGACAAATCGTTGGACAAGTTCTTCACGCGATTCGAGGGCAAAGTGGAGCAGGACCGCCTACAGTTCCTCTTCGGCCCCTCTGCAGACACAGCGACGCTTGAGGGAACTCTTAAGAGCCTGATTGGTTACGGGGAAAAGAAATCCAACGTCACGATCGTCGATCTGAGCGGCGTCCCATTCGAGGTCTTGAGCATCACCGTGTCGTTGATTTCGCGGATCCTTTTCGAGTACGGGTACCACTACAAGGTGATGCGGACTGCTGCAAAGGAGAAGATCAACACCGATGCACCGCTTCTGCTTGTGTACGAGGAGGCTCACAAGTACGTGCCCAACAGCGACTTGGCGCGCTTCCGTGCATCTAGGTTCTCGATCGAACGCATCGCTAAGGAGGGGCGCAAGTACGGTGTGACGCTGCTCCTGTCGAGTCAGCGCCCCTCGGAAATCTCCGAAACGATTTTCTCCCAGTGCAGCAACTTCCTGGCAATGCGGTTGACCAACCCAAGTGACCAAAGCTACGTCGCGCGCCTGCTGCCTGACACGCTCGGCAATCTGTGCGACAAGCTGCCAACCTTGGGCGCCGGGGAGGCTCTGCTGATCGGTGAGTCTGTGGTGATGCCGTCGTTGGTCAAGGTCCAGCGCTGTGACCCGTCGCCCTCGTCAACCGACATCCCGTACTACCAGCTCTGGAAGGAAGAGTGGAGGCAGCTTAACTTCGAGGGGATCAAGAAGGCTTGGCTTAAGGAGTAAGGGGTGAGGCCTATCCGGACTGCCATGAACCTAGCCTCCCTTGGCAGTTAGTCATATTCAGGTCTTTCAAGATTCGACCTGCTCGCTATGGGGCAGCAATGCGTCGAAGCAGACGTTTCTATGAGTGATGAAGAAGGTCAGCTTTCGCTGCCAAGTCGACCTAAGTGCCGGAGGACGGTTCCCAGCGCCTACCCCAGGCCTTCACAAAGATTGGCAGGCCCGGGGTGCTCGATGCTTGCGCTACAGTATCCGCCGGATCCGATGGAATCGGTGTGGCCGAGTTTGTGTGCCTAAGCAGTAAAGCAAGTACTGAATATTCGCAAATGACATACCTCGATTCGAAGACACCGTATCTCATGCAAGACACAGCTCCGGGCAAGAAGTACCAGTTGCGCCGAATGATTCTGATCAATGTAGGCACGAACAAGAAGGTGCCTAGCAACCGCATTACGCAGATTGACCCGCGCGGCGGAGCGTCGGTGGTGGGCCCCAACGGAGTGGGTAAGACCACGACGCTGCGGCTGATCCCACTCTTCTTCGGTTATCAGCCCAGCCAGCTCATCTCCTCCACCAGTGGCCAGGACGCCATGGTGCAGTTTGTGCTGCCTACTGACGTAAGCGCTATTGCCTTCGAATACCAGCGTGGCTCAAACAGCGACGAAGATCTGCGGCTGGCCGTGATGCGGCGTGAGCCCACCGATTCCAATGTTCCCTTCTACCGGATCTACAAAAGCGGGTTTCGTAAGGAATTCTTCGTCAACGAGGGGCGCTTCCTCAGCGACGCAGAAACTCAGTTGCAGATATCCAGCCTGGGTGTGGAGACCACCGGCAAACTCAACTCCAGCGAATACCGAACGGTGGTGCTGAAGACGCCGTCGGTGTCCAAGAACCGGGACAAACTTATACGCTGGAGCCATACCTTCTCGTTCGGCCCCAAGCAACTGGACAGCATGGATAGGCTGGTGGCCACGATGGTCAAGCAGTCGGTGAACTTCAACGACTTCGTGCAGGTCGTGGTGAGCCAAGTGCAAAACGACATGGGCATGAGCGGTGATCGCTCTAAGCTCATGTTCAAGCAAAGCGCTAAGACCATCGACCAGTGGCTGATCGATCACAAGGCGTGTGAGCAGGCGCTGAAGCTGAAGCCAGAGTTCCAGTTGCTGCGTGAGGCGCAGGAGGACTTTTACAAGGCCGAGAGCCGCCTGCGCGAGCTGCGCGGTGATGTGCTGGCGCTTGGCACTATGCGCCAAAATCAGGTGAAGAATCGTCAGGCCGAGCGCGAACGACTCGACGCCGAGTGGGAGGGTACTGTCAAGCGCGAAGATGCTGAACTCGCGCGCCTGCAGGAATCCGCTTCGAAGTTGAGCGAGGCGAGTGTGGTGGCTGCGAACGCATACGCTTTCGCGCTGAACGTGGCAGCCGAATTCAAGGACGTGGACTTTGCCAAGCTGCAGATCGCCTTGCAGTCACTGCCTATTCTGCGCGAGGATAGTGCCAGCAAGGCGGCCCAGATCCGTCTGGCGCGCGCAGGCATGGAGGGCATCGTTGCCGAGTTCCAAGCTCAGATTGAGGGCGAGAAAGAGACGAACACCAAGCGTCGCTTTACGATGGAGCAAGACAAGCAGCCCCATCGCGATCAGCACGAGACAGCCTCCAAGTCGATCAACAAGGCGCGCGATGAGGCGCTTGTGTCGGCTCGCTCGGAGAACAAGGCCATCCTGGATGAACTGAGCGGTCGCAAGGACGATCAGCTGGGCTTGCGCGGGCAGTTGCAGCAGCTCACCAACGCGGCACAAGCCTCCGAGGACGCCCTGCGTGCGCAGAGCGAAGTGCAGGAAAAGCACCGCAAGCATGAGCAGGGCATTGCGGAACTGGAAGGCGCTGAGTTGCGCGCAAAGAGCGCTCAGAACACCGCTATGCACGAGTTCGAGAGGCAAGAGCGATTGGTAGATGAAGCGCGCAAGGCGCTGGAGACGGCCCAGGCACTGCAGCAGGCCGCGCAAGAGCGCGCCACTCCGGCCAAAGGCACCTTGCTGGCGGCACTTCGGCAAAGCCCGGACGAAACCTGGAAGCCAACGCTGGCGCGGATCATAAATCCGGCGTTGCTCAGCCGGGCTGACCTGAGCCCGCAGCTGGTGGATGAAGCGGCCGCAACTCTGGGCACGCTCTATGGCTGGACCGTGGACACCCAGGCGATTGCCGCACCGGAATGGGCGGACGATGGCTTGGCCCAAAAGGCGGTCGAGGATGCCCAAGCCCGCATGAAGGGGGCTGACGAAGCTCTGGCCGAAGCGCGGCGGGTGTTGGGCATCAAAAACAAGGCGGTCGAGGATGCAGATTTTTCTGTGAATGTGGCTAGCGCGACGCTGAGCCAGCGCAGAAATCAGGTGCCCGAGTTGGAGCGGCAACTGGCTGCGGCCGACGATCGCGTGAAGAGCGAGCGCAAGAAGGCCAAGGAAAATGCAGAGAAAAAGCTTTCAGAGGTCAATGCCCTGATCGGCAGCCTGACCACTCAGATTCGCGATCAAGGGAGCAAGCACGAGCGTGAACTGCATGCCGTCAATGCTGACTTTGACAAGCAAATCGAGATGTCCATGCGCCAGCGTGATGAAGCCATCCTGGCCCTGACGAAGGGGATCAGCGAACTGGAAGGGCAACTGAAAGCGCGGATCACCAGCCTGGAGAAGCAGCGTGACGATAGGTTGCGCGAGAAGGGGGTGGACACCGACTTCATTGCCAAGCTGGAGGGTGAGCGCCAGGGCATCGACAATCAGATCAGCGAGATCAGCGAAAAGGAGCCACTAGTCAAGCGCTGGAAAGTATGGCGCGAGGCGGGTGGCCAGAGCTTGGTCATCACGGTGCAGCGCAAGGCACAGGATGCAGCCGCGGCCGTGACGGCGGCTGCGGAAGTGGTCACTGCATTTGAGCTGAAGGCCAAAGAGGCGAAAAACAGTTTCGAGAAGCGCCAGGGCGAGGACTCGGTCCAGATCAGCAAGTGGACTAGTGATGTCAACGAGCTCGCGGCGTTGGACGAAAAGCTGTCGAGCTACAGGGCGGGCGCTGCCGCTCCTCTCGAAGCATCTGTCATCGACGACACGATGTCCGTGAAGAACCTAAGCGTTCAAGTGAACGAGATGATCACCAAGCGAGATAAGCACGACGGCGTCATGTCCACCAAGGTCGTGTCCTTGCGTTCTTCATTGCTGGCCCACAAAAGCTCTGTGGCCGAGCTCGTATCGCAAAGCCTCAATGGCGCAGAGACGGTGACTGCAAGAGCGGCTGCTTTGCTTCTTTGCGAACGGCAGATCCAGGGGGCTGTTGTGGACAACATCCGCAATATGCTGGACACCATCATGCTCTACGCGGGCAAGTTCAGGAAGACGATCTCCGATTTCGAAAGTGGAGTCGATACCTTCAACAAGCGCCTGCAGAACAATCTGCAGGATGTGACGTGCTTTGAGCGCTTCCGAGGCTTGCGGCTGCTGATCAGCACCGATTTCGGGAATTTAGACATCTACAAGAAGCTCAAGGCGCTGGACGAGATCCAGAAGAAGCAGGCTTTTGCGGCCCCCACGGTGGGCGTGTTGCCAGCCAAGGAAATCAAGCAGGCCATTGAGGACTTCAAGAGCGTTTTGGGCTCGGACGGCAGCTTGGAAGTGAACTTGTCCAGCTACATCACGTTGGAGGGCCATGTGGTGGAAAACGGTATGCCCAAGGCTTTCCACCGCACCGAGGAACTGCAAGGCGTTTCCTCCAACGGCCTATCCACCCTGGTGCTGATTACCCTGCTGATCGGCATGCTGGACATGATCCGAGGCAACGAGCCGGTTTTCGTGCCCTGGGTGACTGATGAGGTGGCGACCTTCGATGCGAATAACTTCTCGGCCCTGATGCAGCTGCTGCGCGACAACCGCATCGATGTGGTCACAGGCTCGCCGGATCTGGGCATGACCCAGAACGAAGAATTCTCTCGCCGCTACGCCATTGAGGATCGCGGGGTGATCCGCGAGTGCATCGATGGTGACGTCGACGTCGAACTGGAGGTACAGGCATGAGAGCACAGGTCTACAACCGCCTGCTGGCCGGCGAATACATCTGCCATATCCGCTATCCCAGCGAGTTCAACTTCCTGGAGGACCAGCAAGAGCGCGAGTGCACCGAGGCCTGGCTGGAGCAGATGGACAAGCGTCTGGCCCGTCTGGGCCGCGAGGGCGCCTTCTTCATGGCGCCGACGTTCCTGGGTAGCGGCGATCAGGCGCGCATTCGCGCTGAGCTGCTCGCCTTCCGGGATGTCTACGGCCCGGCGGTGCAGATGCTTGACTTCATCCGTCAAAGCGCCTCGGGCTTTGCCTATCTTTCCCCGGGCGAGATCATTGCCCTGTACGAGCTTCAAACGGCTGTCGCCCAGTCCACGATGCTGGAGAACCAGCTCAAGGCGCTGGGGCGCCTGATCAGCGGTGCCTCGATGCACCTGAGCAACCACGACAACCTCAAGCGCATGATGGAGCACTTGGCCAAGGATGGCTACGTGTTGCTGACCAACAAGGATGCGGGCATCTACCAGGTCACGGGCAAGATCGACCAGCTCTATGCGGTGCTACAGTTCCTGGACGAGAACAAGGTGATCCCTGACACCGATGTCGATGATCGGGAAGATGACCATGATGGCGCGGTCGCCGGCGATCTGGTGGACACAGCACGCACCGATGCCGAGCTGGATGCTGACGCAGGACCCGCTGCGACTGCGCAGGACGGCGCCGAGGAGCTATCTTGAGCGAGCGCGGCGAACAGGTTCGTAAGGTCCTCGATGCCCTGTCCAAGCACGCCGAGCTCATCGCCGAGGGCTTTGAGGGGGCGGTGCTGGGCGGTGACAAGCAGCGCGACGCCGGCATTGAAGCGCTGTACCGCATGGGGGTGCTCAAGCCCTACGAAGAGGGCGAGTACCGCCTCAACCCCCTGCTTCGCGACTTCCTCGCCGAGAACCTGAGCAACTACCATGCGCTGCAGGCGCTGCGCAACGTCATCGGCCCGATCCAGGAGGCTGGAGCACGCTGGCAGGAAATGCTCCAGCTGAGGCGAAGCGGCTCCATGCGCGACTTCGCACGCATGGCCAAGGCCTTTGACTTCGCGACGGTGGACATCGCACACGCGATTGAGCACAACCTGGAGCGGCTGCACAACTTGCTATCCACTCAGTACGGCAATGTCGAGGACCTGCACGCCAAGGTGCGTCAGAACCGCTACTACGCCGGTCAAGTTAGGAGCTTCCTGCAGCATGTGCAGCGCATTGACACGCTGGTGGAGACAGTGAGCGCGGATGCGGTGGCCTACAGCTTGCTCGAATACCGCCATATGGTCATCAAGCGGCTTGCCTCACGACAGTTGCAGTGGACTTCCCAGATCAAGGACGCCCAGACCCAAATCAGTAGCCGCCTTTTCGAGGCCAAGCTGATGGAGCTGCGCCTCTCTCGCCTGGCGCGCTTTTCCATGTGGCTGTCCCAGCACAAGACCGAAGATGGCTGGGAAGTTCCCGTGGACGAGAGCACCGACCTCGCTATGCTGCGGCCCGACACGATTGAGGTGCGGCCGCAGCCGGATGTGCAGGACGTGGATCAGAGCATCCAGGATGCACTCGTTGGTATCGTGACCAAGATGCCGCTGGCCAAGCGGCTGGAGCCCCCGCGCGAGCCGCCCCCACCGCAGATGATCATCGAGGATGAGAAGAGCGAGCCGGTGGTGGAGTTGAACCCGCTGAAGGTTATGTTCCGGGAGCTGATCGAGAGCATTGAGCTCGCGCAGCAGCCTTTGTCGCTGCGTGAGTGGAAGCGCGGCCGCCCGGACTTGGCACAGTTCACGGACGGTGCCTTCCTCATGTTCCTGATTCAGCCGCTGCGCAAGGTTGGCATGGAGCTCACCTACGTGTGGCCGCCTGATCCCGATCCCTTCCCGATCAATGAACCCTTCCACGACATCCAGGTGCAGTGGGTGGCGCGTAAGCGGGCCTGAGCACAGAGAGCGGGCTGAACACTCAATCGATCCTTCCTCGCACCCATGGCCTTCAACATCCAGCAGATCCAGTTCCTGCAACGCCTGGTGGCCGACAAGCCCGGCCGGCGCCGCGCCGGCGACGCGGCACGCTATCTGAGCGAGCACCATTACCTAGGCACCATAGTGGGGCGGGAAGTCTTCTATCGCGCTGAGCATTGGTCGCTAGCGCAGCAATTGCTCAGCACTAGTGACCTGCCGGTGGCTGCGTTGGGGAAGGGGAACCAGCGCCCCACGCGCGCCGATGTGGCCGCTTTTGGTGGCCTGTCAGAGAAAGCGCTGAGTGCGCGGCCGCATGATGATTCTGTGGCGATCCAATGCCTAGGTGGATGCTCCCTGGATGGCCAGGAGATGCGTTCGCCGCCGGGCGCATACTTGGTGGTGCGTCAGGAGCAGGGGCTGCGCATTGGATGCGATCGTATCCTCTTGGTTGAGAATTTCGAGACCTTCCGGCGCCTGAATGAGTATTCTTGGCTAGACTTGCAGGCTTTGCGTGTATTGGTGGTCTACAGGGGAGACCAGCGGCTACCAATCTCCCAGGCGGCGGCATTGATCAACAAACGTCGCGAGCCAATCTGGGCCATGGTGGACTTTGATCCCGCTGGTCTTGTGATCGCCAACGCACTGCCAACACAGCGCTTGGAGCAGGTGATGTTGCCGCAATTGGACTGGCTGCGAGCCAATGCAGTTACGCACCATGGAAAGTACCTCTACTCCCAACAAACTCCCCAGGCATCGCAGGTGCTGGGGAAAACGACTCATAGGCAGATCAGCATGCTTTGGGAACTGCTGCAGAAACTTCAGAGTGGCATTACTCAGGAGGCGATGCGCTGGGCGCGATGAAACAGCTCTAGCTCATCGCAGGTTAGGTGCGATTGCCCGGCCTTACGACCAAGCGGTCCAATCTCCCTCATAGGACGCGCATCCGCTGCTGCCTACCTGCATGACCGCTGCAAAGTTTCAGATCCTGCCAGTGTTCGAGGCGCCAGAAAAGCAGCCTGAACAAGAAGCTAACCAGCGGATGTGCCAAATCAAGCGTGATGAACCGAGCAGCCGAATGGTCGGTTCCGAGGATCAAGTGAACGCTCAGAACAGGCGGAGCTCAATGACCGGTGCTGGCGATTGCTGCCACTCAGACATTGGATCTCGAATGTCGCAGATCAGCCTTAACCAGCCGTCCGTGGCAGCGCACCAGACGAAAGCTCATGGCCGAGACTGCAACTTCACCAGCACGTCAGGAAGCAAACGTCTCGGCAGACGTTGGCAATCCCCGCGTCGCTGGCGTGGGTCTCACGCAAGACTGCAACTCCGGTCAGTTTTGAGGCACGCATCCTGTGGTTGGGTGCAGGTTCAAGCTGAACGCACAAGAGCAACAAGCTCGTGTGGGTGCGGGTTGTAATAGCGCAGCGTCATCTGCAACGACCTCCAGCCCATGAGCTTTGCGAGAGCTGTGGCAGGCATCCGTGGGGCATAGCGTGAGGCAGCTTCGTGGCGTAGATCGTGAAAGCGCAGGTTTTTAATGCCAGCTCTCTCGCATGCACAAGCAAATGACGCGCCGAGGCCGTTCGAATCGTGAAAAGTGAATACGCGCCCATCAATATTTCGCGGCAGTTGGCGCAATGCTAGTTCTGCACGCTCGGAGAGTGGAACGATGCGTTTATCTCCGTTCTTCGTCAGTTCAAGGGTGATGATGTGGGTGTAAAAATCTACATGCTCCCAGGTTAGCTGCGCAATCTCACCTCGCCGCATACCAGTTTCGATCGCCAGCACAACAGCACAGGCCAAGCCAACGTTTTTACTCTTTCGGCACGCAGCCATCAGCTTAGCTTCTTCATCTGAAACAAGCCTACGTTCCCTGTGTTTTCCTGGGGAGGGCTTGCGTACATGCCTGGCCCAGTTCTCCACGGGAATCGACCATTCTTCACGAGCTGTAGCGAGAACGGCAGACAGCAAGATCAATTCTTCCCTAACGGTCTTGCCTGACACTTCTTCGCCAAGGCGCTCCTCTCTGTAATCGGAGAAGTCGGCGGATTGCAGGGCGGCAAGGCGTTGAAGTGCGATAGGGTGAGCAATGAGCCGTTTGAGACGAGAGCGCTCTGGTCCTTGGCCTCGTTTTGTTGGAGTCACCTCTTTGCCGTAGCGTTCTAGAAGTTGTCCTAGAGTCGTGCGCTCTACTTCAGAACGATCAGCGAAGATGCCTCGGCGCATCTCAGACTCAACTGTCGCGGCCCAATCACGAGCATCGCGCATGGTCTCAAAAGTTCTGGCCTGCGTTGGGAACCCTACTCTACGAATGGTTGCTTGATACTGATGCGGGCCGCGTTTGGTGAAAGTTGCCATCCCTTGTCTCCGGTTGGTTTGCCGGAAGGGGACGTCCCTACCGGGACAAGGTATAGGGAAAAGTGCAGCAAAAGTGCAGCGATAATTCCAAGAAAAACCAAAAGGGGTTACGACAACGTCGTAACCCCTTGATTCTATTGGTTGCGAGGGATGGATTTGAACCACCGACCTTTGGGTTATGAGCCCAACGAGCTACCAAGCTGCTCCACCTCGCGGTAACCTTGTGTATTTTTGATCTGGCGGTGGAATGTTCCTATCCCTGGCGCCAAATCAAGCAAGAGGCGGATTGTAGCCTATTTTCAGGCTCAAGATTTGCTCGTGCCTTCGCTTTCAAGCTGGGCCAGGGCGGTGGTGCTGTTCAGCGACAGCAGACCGGCCTTGGCGTAGATGGCCAGTTTGTCGCGCGTGTCCATCAGGTCCAGGTTGCGCATGGTCAGTTGGCCGATGCGGTCGATGGGGCTGAACGGTGCGTCTTCGACCTTTTCCATGGACAGGCGCTCGGGTGCATAGGTCAGATTGGGCGATTCGGTGTTCAGGATGGAGTAATCGTTGCCCCGGCGCAGCTCCAGCGTCACGGTGCCGGTGACGGCGCGGGCCACCCAGCGCTGGGCGCTTTCGCGCAGCATGATGGCCTGGGGGTCGAACCAGCGGCCTTGGTACAGCAGGCGGCCCAGCTTCAGGCCATTCATGCGGTACTGCTCGATGGTGTCTTCGTTGTGAATGCCGGTGACCAGGCGTTCGTAGGCAATGTGCAGCAGGGCCATGCCGGGGGCTTCGTAGATGCCACGGCTCTTGGCTTCGATGATGCGGTTTTCGATCTGGTCGCTCATGCCCAGGCCGTGGCGGCCACCGATGCGGTTGGCTTCCAGGAACAGTTCCACCGGATCGGCAATCGCTTTGCCGTTCAGTGCAACCGGGCGGCCTTCTTCAAAGGTGACGGAGACTTCCTCGGCCTTCACTTCGACTTCCGGCTTCCAGAACGCCACGCCCATGATGGGATTGACGATGCGGATGCCGCTGTTCAAAAACTCCAGGTCTTTCGCTTCATGGGTTGCGCCCAGCATGTTGCTGTCGGTGGAGTACGCCTTTTCGGCGCTCATCTTGTAGCCGAAACCTTCCTTGGTCATGAAGGCCGACATTTCGGCACGGCCACCCAGTTCGTCGATGAAGGTGTTGTCCAGCCAGGGCTTGTAGATTTTCAGTTGCGGGTTGGTCAGCAGGCCGTAGCGGTAGAAGCGCTCGATGTCGTTGCCCTTGAAGGTGGAGCCGTCGCCCCAGATGTGGACGTCGTCCTCCTTCATGGCAGCCACCAGCATGGTGCCGGTCACGGCACGGCCCAGGGGGGTGGTGTTGAAGTAGGTGATGCCGCCGGTGCTGACGTGAAAGGCGCCGGCCTGGATGGCGGCGATGCCTTCGTTGGCCAGTTGCGGGCGGCAGTCGATCAGGCGGGCCTTTTCTGCGCCGTATTCCATGGCCTTGCGCGGGATTTCGTCGTAATCGGCCTCGTCGGGCTGGCCCAGGTTGGCAGTGTAGGCGTAGGGTAGGGCGCCCTTGTTCTTCATCCAGCGCAGGGCGGCGGAGGTGTCCAGGCCGCCGGAGAAGGCGATGCCGACTTTCTGGCCGACGGGGACGGATTGCAGAATGGTTTGCATGATCTCAACTTTCTTGCTATTGAATATATAGCTATTAGCGCTTTATGGATAAGCGTTTGACGGTGATTTTGTTTAAATTTGCTGCGGTGGATACGAAGATGCCCGGCGGGCAAACCGGGCATTTTAGAGCCTGTTCTCCAGGCTGGCCGTCAAGGCCGCGGGCGTGGGCCGGGGTGCGGTGGCCGGTCTGCCGGTACGCCCGGCACGGCAATGGGCCGGGTGCGGACATCGACCACGATGGGGATGTCCGGCTGCGTGCTGCGGTATTCGATGCTCTCGGTGCTGCCCGCAGCCGGGGCCGAGCCGTAGCTTTTGCGCCCCGGCTGCACGTTGCCGGAGGTTGGGACCGAGCCGTATTGGTGGCTGGCCCGTGGCGGCTGCACGACCACCGTCGGGCCGGGGTCGTAGGGCAGTTCGGTGGTAAAGCGCCGTCCCCGGTATTCGTAGATCACTTCGTAGCCCTGCGGTACCTCTTGCTGCACGGTCGTGGTGCGGCAGCGCTGGCGTTGCTGGGGCAGGTCGAGGCAATCCTCCAGCGGCACGTTTTCCTGCACCAGGATCGGGGCGACGGAGATGACTTCGGCCAGCTCGGTCTGTACCGGTTGCGCCCAGGGCGAGGCGGTTACAAGGCAGAGGCTGCACAGGGTGGCGGGAGGCAATAGGCGCATGGCACTCTCCGGGGGATGTCGCCGGTTTAATCCAGCAGGGCTTGCCAGTCTTGCGGGGCAAAGCCAATGGTGATGCGGCCATTGGGCCACTGCACCACGGGGCGTTTGATGGCGCTGGGCTGGGTTTGCAGGAAGGCGGCGGCGCTGGCAGCGTCGGTGATGGCCGCCTGGTCGGCAGCGTCCAACTTGCGCCAGGTAGTGCCCTGGCGGTTGAGCAGCTTCTCCCAGCCGACGGCCTGCTGCCAGCGGGCGATGTCGGTGGCGCTGGGCGCTTCCTTCTTGAAATCGTGAAACTGGTAGTCCAGCCCCTGGTCCGCCAGCCACTGGCGGGCCTTTTTCACCGTGGTGCAATTGGGAATGCCGAAAACGTGAATGCTTGTACTGGTAGTCATGTTCGGGATGATGTCATGCTTTGCTGGGTGACAATCGCAGCCCTTATGCAAAGCACTACTTTTTCTACCCTGGCGCAGTGGCTGGAACACTGCGAGCGCATTCATCCGGAAAACATCAGCCTGGGGCTGGAGCGCGTGCGCGAAGTGGCCCAGCGCCTGCAACTGACCATGCCGTGCCCGGTGATCACGGTGGCAGGCACCAACGGCAAAGGCTCCACCTGCGCCATGCTGGAGGCCGTGGCCCTGCAAGCGGGGTATCGGCCTGGAGTCTATACCTCGCCGCACCTGGTGCATTTCGAGGAGCGCTGCCGCGTGCATGGCGAGATCGTCGCGCCCGATGACCTGCTGCCGCACTTCGCCGCCGTGGAAGCGGCCCGCCTGGAGGGCGAGGAAGTGTTGCTGACCTATTTTGAGTTCACCACCCTGGCCATCCTGCGGCTGTTGAGTCAGGCGAAACTGGACGTCGCCATTCTGGAAGTGGGCCTGGGCGGGCGGCTGGATGCCACCAACATCATCGATGCCGACTGCGCCATCATTACCAGCGTCGATGTCGATCACACGGCATTCTTGGGTTCCGACCGCGAAACCATCGGCCGCGAGAAGGCGGGCATCATGCGCCCCGGTCGTCCCGTGGTGGTCAGCGATCCGGTGCCACCGCAAAGCGTGATCGACCATGCGCAGGCCATCGGTGCCGATCTGTGGCGTTTTGGCGAGGATTTCAACTACAACGGCGATCCGCAGCAATGGGCCTGGGCCGGGCGCGGGCGGCGCTATGCCGGGTTGTCCTATCCCGCCTTGCGCGGGGCCAACCAATTGGTAAATGCGGCAGGCGTGCTGGCGGCGTTCGAGGCGCTGCGTGACAAGGTGCCCGTTACCGCCCAGGCAGTGCGCACCGGGTTGGCCATGGTCGAATTGCCCGGGCGCTTCCAGGTGCTGCCCGGCGAACCGGTGCTGGTGCTGGACGTGGCGCACAATCCGCATTCGGTGGCGGCGCTGGCGGCCAACCTGGGGTCGATGGGGGCCACCTTCCCGACGACCCATGCCGTATTCGGCGCGATGGCAGACAAAGACCTTGCGCCGATGTTCGCCACCATCAGCCCGCTGATCGACCGCTGGTACTTCACCGATCTGCCCATCGCCCGCGCCGCTCGCGCCGCCGATTTGCAGCAGCAATGGCGCAGCCTGGAGAAAAACGCCGCCCCGCAAGACGCCCAGCCGCCCGAGGCCGTGCTGCCGGCGGCCCCCGGCGCCGGCGTGCGTCTGAGCGTGCATCGCAACAAGCAGGCCGAGACGCCGCAGGCGTTGGCCGTCGCTGCGCAAAAGTTCAGCCAGACCTTTGCCCGACCCGAGCAGGCATTGCAAGCGGCCCTGGCTGCGGCAGGCCCGGCTGATAGAATTGTCGTTTTTGGCTCGTTCTACACAGTGGGCGAGGTGGTCAAAGACGGGCCGCCGCGCCTTCATGCCAAACACCTGGGCTAAGGCCCTTGCTACTCTGCATTTCATGGCATTTTTCAAGTTTCCCTGGTTCGGCAAGCGCAGCCAAGCGGCTGAACCAGCGCCCCTGCGCCATTCCTCCCGGGCCGCACAAGCCCAAAGCGTGGAGCAACTGCGCCAGCGGGCCCGCCATCGCCTGATGGGGGCTGCTGTCCTGATCGGTCTGGGGGTGATTGGCTTTCCGCTGCTGTTCGACTCGCAGCCTCGGCCCATTCCTGTCGATATCCCGATCGAAATTCCTGACCGTAACCAGGTAGCGCCCTTGGTCGTGCCCGGCGAGCAGGCGCAGACCCAGGGCAATACCCCGGACATGCAGCGCACCGCCAAGGCGCCGTCCCCGCAGGATGAGCTGGACGATGGCGAAGAGTGGGTTCCCCCTGCGGCCCCCATTCCCCAGCCGCCGCGCCTGGTGCCCGCCCCGGCCAAGCCGGAGCCGCCTGCGCCTGCGCCCAAGCCGGAACCCAAACCAGAGCCTAAGCCCGAGCCGAAACCGGAACCCAAGCCGGAACCTGCCCCCAAGGTGGAGGCCAAGCCTGCGGTTCGGACTGCCGAGCAGGAAAGCGCCCGCGCCCGTGCCTTGCTGGAAGGGCGCACGCCGCCTGCCGCCGCCACCCCGGCCCCTGCGCCGGCGGCGGCCCAGAACGGGCGCTTCATCGTGCAGGTGGGGGCGTTTGCCGACGTGTTTGCGGCCAACGAGGTGCGCCGCAAGCTCGAAGGCGCAGGGCTGAAGACCTACACCCAGGCCATCGACACCAAGGACGGGCGCCGCATCCGCGTGCGCCTGGGGCCCTTTGCCAACCGTGACGAGGCCCAGCAGGCCGCCGACCGGGCCAAGGGGCTGGGGCTGCCAGGGGCGGTGCTGACCCTGTAACCTTTCTCAACACGCTGCGCAGACACGATGCTTTCCCTGGCGACCCTGGATTTTCTGGTACTGGCCGTGCTGCTGCTGTCGCTCGCCCTGGGGGCGTGGCGCGGTCTGGTGTACGAGCTGTTTTTTCTCGTCGGCTGGGTGGTGGCGTTTTTCGTCACCCGCCTGCTGGCGCCGCAGTTGCTGACCTTTGTCCGACCCTATGTCGATGGCCTGGAGCCGACGCTGGTCTACGCCCTGGTGTTCGTGGCGGTGTTCATCGCCCTGGTCTTTATCTGGGGGCTGCTGGCCAGTCTGGCCAAAAAGCTGGTGCAGATCGCGGGCCTGCGCCCGGTAGACCGGGTGCTGGGCGGCTGCTTTGGCGTCGTGCGTGCCTTGGTGCTGCTGCTGGTGCTGACCATGGTGGTGCAAGCCGGGCTTTGGCATCGGCAGAGCTGGTGGGGCCAGTCCTACGCCGGGCCATGGTTGCAGCAGACGCTGGCGTATGTGCTGCCGAGCTGGCCGGCGTCGGACTGGCGGCGCTTCTTGCCGGAGCTGGGCGTCGCCTCGCCCTGAGTGAAAAAAGATTCCGGGCTGGCGGCGTTCTTTCCGATGCCGTGCGTCAGCCTGACAACCCAACGCGGGGGTAGCCCCGCCAATGATGGAAACTTCCTATGTGTGGAATCGTCGGTGTCGTTAGCACCACTCCTGTCAATCAGCTGATTTATGACGCCTTGCTGCTGTTGCAGCACCGGGGCCAGGATGCCGCCGGCATCGTCACGCAGCAAGAGCGCAAGTTCTTCATGCACAAGGCCAAGGGCATGGTCAAGGACATCTTTCGCACGCGCAACATGCGGGCGCTGCCGGGCACGGTCGGCCTGGGCCAGGTGCGCTACCCCACGGCGGGCAATGCCGCCAGCGAGGAAGAAGCCCAGCCGTTCTACGTGAATGCGCCGTTCGGCATCGTCATGGCGCACAACGGCAACCTGACCAATGCCCGCCGCCTGCGCCGCGAGCTGTTCGATACCGACCACCGCCACACCAATACCGAAAGCGATTCGGAAGTGCTGCTCAACGTGCTGGCGCACGAGCTGGCCCGCGCCAACAGCGGCACGCCCCTGAGAACGCAGGACATCTTCACGGCCGTGCGGGCCGTGCATCGGCGCATCAAAGGCTCGTATGCCGTGGTGGCGCTGATTGCCGGTTATGGACTGCTGGCTTTCCGCGACCCCTACGGCATCCGCCCGCTGTGCCTGGGCAAAGGCCCGGACGGCACCGTCATGGTGGCCAGCGAATCGGTGGCGCTGGAAGGCACGCTGCACCAGCTCGACAGCGACGTGGCGCCGGGCGAGGCGGTGTTCATCCACCTCGACGGCCGCATCGAGCGCGAGCAGTGTGCCGAGCATAGCCAGCTGCATCCCTGCATTTTTGAATACATCTACCTGGCCCGCCCCGACTCGGTGATGGACGGCATCTCCGTCTACCAGGCCCGCCTGAACATGGGCGAGACGCTGGCCAAGCGCGTGATCTCCACCGTGCCGCCCAACCAGATCGACGCCATCATCCCCATCCCCGAATCCAGCCGCCCCAGCGCCATGCAGCTGGCGCAGCGCCTGGGCATTCCCTACCGCGAAGGCTTCGTGAAGAACCGCTACGTGGGCCGCACCTTCATCATGCCGGGGCAGGCCACGCGCAAGAAATCGGTGCGCCAGAAGCTCAACGCCATCGGTAGCGAGTTCAAGGGCAAGAGCGTGCTGCTGGTGGACGATTCCATCGTGCGCGGCACCACCTCCAAGGAAATCGTGCAGATGGCCCGCGATGCCGGCGCGGCCAAGGTCTACCTGGCATCCGCCGCGCCGCCGGTGCGCTACCCCAACGTCTACGGCATCGACATGCCGACCAGCGAGGAGCTGATCGCGCACAACCGCACGGAAGAGGAAATCCGCCAGTGGATCGGCTGCGATGCGCTGATCTACCAGGACCTGGAGGCCATGAAGGTGGCCGTCGCCCAGGTCAATCCGGCCGTGGCGGGGTTCGAGGCCTCGTGCTTCGATGCGCAGTACATCACCGGCGATATCTCCGACGAACCGCCCGCCCATCCCCTGAAGCCGGTCAGTGCCGATGGCGAGGACGATGGCGAAGGCAACTCGCGCCTGTCGCTGTGAAGCTTGCCCTGCGCTGCATATGCTAAAAAAGTGAGCTTGTCCCGCTTGAAATATAAAGATTTCAAAGTTATAAGCTTCTGAAATTATTTAAATACAAGCGGTGTAAGCTCCTATTTTTGAGAATCCAAGGAACTGCCGTGACCTATAAACCTCTGCCACCCGGCCTGCATCCCGAAACCCTGGCCGTGCGCCAGGCCCAGCCGCGCAGCCCCTGGGGCGAGCATTGCGAAGCGCTGTTCATGACCAGCAGCTTCGTCCAGCCCGATTGCGCCACCGCCGCCGCGCGTTTCGCCAATCCGCAGGAAGGCTTTACCTACAGCCGCACCGGCAACCCCACGGTGGCCAGCTTTGAAGAGCGCCTGGCCGCGATGGAAGGCACCGAATGCGCCGTGGCCACCAGCACCGGCATGAGCGCCATCCTGCTGGTGGCGCTCACTGCCTTGCAGGCGGGCGACCACATCGTCGCCTCGCAATCCATGTTCGGCTCCACCATGAAGCTGCTGGGCGGTGAAATGTCCCGCTTCGGCGTGGAAAGCACCTTCGTGCCGCAGACCGATGCCAAAGCCTGGGCCGCCGCCATCCGCCCCAACACCAAGCTGCTGTTTGCCGAGACGCCGACCAACCCGCTCACCGACCTGTGCGACATCCAGGCCCTGGCCGACATCGCCCACAACCACGGCGCCCTGCTGGTGGTGGACAACAGCTTCGCCACCCCGGTGCTGCAACGCCCGGTGGCGTTCGGTGCGGACATCGTCGTGCATTCCGGCACCAAGTTCCTCGACGGCCAGGGCCGCGTCATGATCGGCGCGGTGTGCGGCACCACCGCCCTGGTCGACAAGGTCATGGGCACCTTCTTGCGCAGCGGCGGCCTGAACGCCGCGCCGTACAACGCCTGGACGGCGATGAAGGGGCTGGAAACCCTGGCCCTGCGCGTCAAGGCCCAAAGCGCTGCCGCACTGGAACTGGCCGCGTGGCTGGAAGGTCATCCCAAGGTGGCCCGCGTCTATTACCCAGGCCTCGCCAGCCATCCGCAGCACCAGTTGGCCATGCGCCAGCAAAGCGGCATGGGCGGCGCAGTGCTGGCTTTCGACGTGGTGGGGCAGGGCGCAGAGCAACTGCGTGCGCGTGCCTTTCACGTCATCGACAGTACCCAGGTGTGTTCGCTGACCGCCAACCTGGGCGACGTGAAAACCACCATCGTCCATCCCCCCACCACCTCGCATGGCCGCCTGACCGAAGAGCAGCGCCAGGCTGCCGGTATCCAGCAGGGCCTGATCCGCATCAGCGTCGGCCTGGAACACCTCGACGACCTCAAGGCCGACCTGCTGCGCGGCCTGGACAGCCTGCAATAACCACAACGACAACGATTTATGACCCAAAAAATACGCACTCGCTTCGCCCCGTCGCCCACCGGTTTCATCCACCTGGGCAACATCCGCTCGGCCCTGTACCCCTGGGCCTTTGCCCGCGCCAACGGCGGCGACTTCATCCTGCGCATCGAAGACACCGATCTGGAGCGCTCCACCCAGGCCAGCGTGGACGTGATTCTGGAAGGCATGGCCTGGCTGCAACTGACGCACGACGAAGGCCCGTTCTACCAAATGCAGCGCATGGAGCGCTACAAGCAAGTGCTGGCCCAGTTGCAGGAAAGCGGCCACGTTTACCCCTGCTATATGAGCATGGCCGAGCTGGACGCCCTGCGCGAGCGCCAGATGGCCAACAAGGAAAAGCCCCGCTACGACGGCACCTGGCGTCCCGAACCGGGCAAAACCTTGCCGCCCGTCCCCGAAGGCGTGCAGCCGGTGCTGCGCTTCAAGACGCCCAAGGACGGCGTCGTCGCCTGGGACGACAAGTGCAAGGGCCGCATCGAATTTCAGAACAGCGAGCTGGACGACCTCGTCATCGCCCGTCCGGACGGCACGCCCACCTACAACTTCTGCGTCTGCGTGGACGACATGGACATGCAGATCACCCATGTGATTCGCGGCGACGACCACGTGAACAACACGCCGCGCCAGATTCACATCTTTGAAGCCCTGGGCGCTGCCGTGCCGGTCTTTGCCCACCTGCCCACCGTACTCAACGAGCAGGGCGAGAAGATGAGCAAGAGGAACGGCGCCAAGGCCGTCACGCAATATCGCGACGAAGGCTACCTGCCCGATGCCATGGTGAACTACCTCGCCCGCCTGGGCTGGAGCCACGGCGACGACGAAATCTTCAGTCGCCAGCAGTTCCTGGAGTGGTTCAACCTGGATCACCTGGGCCGCAGCGCCGGCCAGTTCGACGAAGCCAAGCTGCGCTGGGTCAATGCCCAGCACATGAAGCTGACCGACGACGCCCAGCTGGCCGCGCTGGTCACGCCCTTTGTCGTCAAGGCCGGCGTATCCGCCGAGACGCTGGACGAACGCCTGCCGCAAATTTGCGCCCTGTTCAAGGACCGTTGCGAAACCCTGGTCGATCTGGCGGCCTGGGTGCGCCGCTTCTATCTGGACAGCATCGAGCGCAATGCCGATGACTACGCCAAGCACGTCACGGCAGAAGCCGCCCCGCTGCTGGACGCCTTTGCCGCCGCCCTGCAAACCGTGGAGTGGAGCAAGGAAGCCATCGCCGCCGCCATCAAGCAAGTGCTGAAAGACCAGGGCGTGAAAATGCCGCAACTGGCCATGCCGGTGCGCGTCCTGACCCTGGGGACGGCACAGACGCCTTCGGTCGATGCCGTGCTGTATTTGCTCGGAAAGCAAAAAGTTTTGGCGAATTTGCAGAACCGGTAAAAATCTGTCTATAATTCGAGTCTTCGCAGACAACGACAAATTAGTTTGAAGTTGAAAGCAAGGGGGTATAGCTCAGTTGGGAGAGCGCTTGCATGGCATGCAAGAGGTCATCGGTTCGATCCCGTTTACCTCCACCAAGATTTTTTGGAAACGAGAAATCGGTTCTTAGGTTTTGACCCTATCGTCTAGAGGCCTAGGACATCACCCTTTCACGGTGAGTACCGGGGTTCGAATCCCCGTAGGGTCGCCAAGTTTGCAGCACTTGGCTCGCAAGAGCGCAAAAGCTGTCTGCCAGGAGTGGTAGTTCAGTTGGTTAGAATACCGGCCTGTCACGCCGGGGGTCGCGGGTTCGAGTCCCGTCCACTCCGCCAGTTTGGGGGTATAGCTCAGTTGGGAGAGCGCTTGCATGGCATGCAAGAGGTCATCGGTTCGATCCCGTTTACCTCCACCAAGATTTTTTGGAAACGAGAAATCGGTTCTTAGGTTTTGACCCTATCGTCTAGAGGCCTAGGACATCACCCTTTCACGGTGAGTACCGGGGTTCGAATCCCCGTAGGGTCGCCAAGTTTGCAGCACTTGGCTCGCAAGAGCGCAAAAGCTGTCTGCCAGGAGTGGTAGTTCAGTTGGTTAGAATACCGGCCTGTCACGCCGGGGGTCGCGGGTTCGAGTCCCGTCCACTCCGCCAGATCCAAGGGATTGCATTTTTTGCAATCCCTTTTTTATTGCCCGTTTTCTGGAGACGCTGCGATGGCAATTGCACATTACATCAAGGAAATTGGCCGGGGTGCCCGAGGCGCCAAGGCATTGGAGCGTGACGAGGCTGCCGACCTGATGGGGCAGTTGCTCGATGGTCGTTTGAACGATCTGGAAATCGGCGCATTTTGTGTCGCTATGCGCATCAAGGGCGAAACCGTGGAAGAAATGTGCGGCTTCCTGGATGCCGTCCAGGCGCGTTGCCAGTTGTTGCCTGCCACGGAGCGTCCGGTGCTGGTGCTGCCCAGCTACAACGGCGCCCGCAAACTGCCGGTGCTGACCCCTTTGTTGGCCCTGCTGCTGGCACGGGAGGGCTACCCAGTGCTGCTGCACGGTATGCGCACCGAAGCGCGACGGGTGCTGGCCGGCGATGTGTTGCAGCTTCTGGGCGTACCAGGCTGGACGGCGATGCAGCCCCTGACCGCCGGGCAGGTGGCCCACGTTGCTACCGAAGTGCTGCATCCCGGTTTGGCCCGTCTGCTGGCCGTGCGTGAAACCCTGGGTCTGCGCACGCCAGGGCATAGTCTGGTCAAGCTGCTTGCGCCTTGCCAGGGCGCGGCGGTGCTGGTCGGCAGCTATACCCACCCCGAATACAGCACCCTGATGTGCGAAGTGCTGGCCCGCCGCAGCATGGCGGGCTTGATTTCGCGTGGGCTGGAGGGCGAAGTGGTCTGCGACCCGCGCCGCCAGCCGCGTTACGACGCCGTATTTCAAGGTCAGGCATATTGCGTGGCCGAACAGCAGGCAGGCACGCTGGCCGAGGTGCCGGGCCTGCCGGGGGCGATCGATGCGCAGACGACGGCGGAATACACCCGCGCCGTGCTGGACGGGCAGTTGCCGGTACCCCAGGCGATAGCCCGGCAGGTGGCGCACATCGTGGCTTTGGCGCAGCGCTTGTCCGGTAGTGAAAAAGCATAAAAAACGCCTGCAATGCAGGCGTAGCAGGCGCTGGGTGCTATGGATTATTTCGGTGCGAGGCGAATCGCACCATCCAGGCGGATGACTTCGCCGTTGAGCATGTCGTTCTCGAAGATGTGACGCACCAGCTTGGCGAAATCCTCGGGCCTGCCCAGGCGGCTGGGGAAGGGCACGCCCGCCGCCAGCGCGTCCTGCACTTCCTGGGGCATGCCGAACAGCATTGGCGTGCCGAAGATGCCGGGGGCAATCGTCATGTTGCGGATGCCGTTGCGGGCCAGATCGCGGGCAATCGGCAGCGTCATCCCGACCACGCCGCCTTTGGATGCAGCATAGGCCGCCTGGCCGATTTGCCCGTCGTAGGCGGCCACGCTGGCGGTGGAGATCAGTACGCCGCGTTCGCCGGTGGCTTCGGGGTCGTTCTTGCACATGGCCTCGGCAGCCAGGCGCAGCATGTTGAAGCTGCCGATCAGGTTGATGGTGATGGTTTTGCTGAAATTGGCCAGGCTGTGCGCCCCGTTTTTGCCGACGATTTTCTCCGCCGGAGCAATGCCGGCGCAGTTCACCAGTCCCATCAGTTTGCCCAAGGCGGTTGCCTTAGCGATGACGGCTTGCCCATCGGCCTCGTTGGTGACATCGCAGTGGACGAATGCACCGCCGATGGCTTGTGCCACTGCCTGCCCTTTTTCGTCCTGCATGTCGGCGATCACCACCGTACCGCCTGCGGCAGCCAGCATCCGGGCGGCGCCTTCGCCCAAGCCGGATGCACCTCCTGTGACGATAAAGACCTTGCCTTGTATCTCCATGGTATTCCTTGATGTGTCGTTAACGTAAACGTCAATTATGCGAAAGTTTGCGTGTGCTGCCTATCCGCAGGAATACCAGGGTGACCACGTCAGGCTTGGAGGAGGGCCGTGCCTGTGGAAAATTTGCGGGCAAAAAAAAGCCCAGCTAAAAAACTGGGCTTGAAGGGATCCAGAAACTGGGTTTCAAGAGGATCCAAGGAGACAACCGAAAACTTGCATCAGCAAGCAGTGGGAGGAATTATAGGGTAAACCCTTTTATCTGTCATTCCCCCTCAGCTGCCAAGGGATTTAGGCCTTGCCTTTGGGTGCCGGAGCGGCGGTGGTGACGGCCTTGATGTTGGCTTCTGCCATGTCCGAAGCTTGCTTCACGGCTTTTTGTACCGATTCAAAAGCGTTGTTGGCAGCCGAGACGGCGCTTTTCATCATGGCCACAGCGGTTTCCGAACCGGCAGGGGCGTTCTTGGCGGTGGCTTCGACCAGGCCATTGAAGCTTTGCTGGTATTGGCCGGCCTTGTCTTCCAGGGCCTTTTGCAGTTCAGCGCTGGTGTTGCTGGCGATGTTGAAGATGTGGCGGTTGTAGGCAGTAGCCTTCTCGGCCAGGGGCTGGAAGTAGGCAGTCTGCAGGTTCACCAGTTCTTGCACATCCTTGGCGGCAGCCAGGGCCTGGCTGTGGGCGGCGGCTTCGGCCAGGGCGGCACGCGAAGCGTTCACGTTCAGTTCGATCAGCTTTTCCACGCCTTCAAAGGCTTTGGCGGTCAGGCCGAAAACGGTTTCGATGTTGGCTTTGTGGGCGCTCAGGATTTGTTCGGGGGTCAGTGCCATGGTGTGTTTCCTTCAAAAGTAAGGGGGTCAAAAGGATGCTGCAACTCATGGGGACCAATTATGTTGCGGTGCAGCATGGGGCGTATTGTAGCCAAGCTGTCGCTGGGTGCAAGCTTTTTTGTTGCGGTGCAACAAAATGAAGTGTTTCTTTTGGTACCGCACTTTGTCGGATGCCTCATGGGTGCTGTGAAATTTTCTAAAAATAGGAGCATAAAAGGCCGATTGACAAAGGTTTATTCAAGCTTTTTGCATCAAAATTCGATACACTTGCGGGTGTTTCTGCGATGAGGGCTTGCGGCCTCTGGGGTGGGAACAATGGAGCCAAAGTGGGTGGCCCAGGCCCCCTGGATTGAAAAAAACGTAAGGAGAACTACTTTGCTCAGAAAAAATCAATGGCTGGCGCTTTTTATCGGGTGCTGTTTATTGCCCGGTGTGGCCAGTGCCGCCGAAATCGATGGTGCGAGTCTGTCTCTGGCCTGGGGTGTACCGTTTGCCGGTGTGCTGCTCTCGATTGCCGTGATGCCCCTGGTCTTGCCCAATGTATGGCATCACCATTTTGGCAAGATTACCGCAGGCTGGGCGTTGGCGTTTCTCATCCCGTTTGCGGCGTACTTCGGCATGCATGCAGCCTGGGTAAATCTCGTCCATGCGCTATTGGCGGAATATGTGCCTTTCGTCATTTTGCTGACGGCGCTGTATGTCGTGGCGGGCGGTATCTATATTCGGGGCAGCTTGCAAGGCACGCCGGGGTTGAACACGGCCATTTTGGCGATTGGTGCGGTATTGGCCAGTTTCATGGGGACGACAGGTGCGTCCATGCTGCTGATTCGGCCCTTGATTCGGGCGAATGCCCAGCGCTCACGGGTCGTCCACGTCATTGTGTTTTTTATTTTCATTGTGTCCAACGCCGGTGGGTCGCTGACGCCGCTGGGGGATCCGCCTTTGTTCCTCGGTTTTTTGAAGGGTGTGCCGTTTGCCTGGACGCTGCAGCACATCTGGCCAGATACGCTGTTTCTGGTCGGGATTCTGCTGCTGGCGTTCTTCCTGCTTGACCACTGGATGCTGCGCCAGGAGCAAAGCTACGGTCAGCCTGCGCCGGTCGATACCAGCGCACGGGAACGCCTGGGCTTTGACGGCAAATTCAACTTCGTCCTGCTGGCGGCGGTTGTGGGCCTGGTGCTGATGAGCGGGATGTGGCAAAGCCTGGTGGTTTTTGATATTGCCGGAACCGAGGTCGGACTGCCGGGGCTGGTGCGTGATCTGGGGCTGGTGCTGGTGACGGTGGTGTCTTTGTCCATGACGGCCCGCCGGGTGCATGAAGCCAATCAGTTCGGCTGGGATCCGATGTTCGAAGTGGCCAAATTGTTTGCCGGGATTTTCCTGACCATCATTCCGGTGATCGCCATGCTCAAGGCGGGTACCGAAGGGCCGTTTGGCACCATTGTGCGGGCCGTCACGAATCCTGACGGTTCACCCAATCCGGCGATGTATTTCTGGGCGACGGGGGTGTTGTCGTCATTTCTGGATAACGCGCCGACCTACCTGGTGTTTTTCAATACGGCGGGCGGCGATGTGGCCCACTTGACCACGGAAATGGCCACGACCTTGGCTGCCATCTCGGCCGGGGCGGTATTCATGGGGGCGAATACCTATATTGGCAATGCCCCGAACATGATGGTCAAGGCGATTGCGGAAGATCGTGGCGTGCGGATGCCAAGTTTCTTTGGCTACATGCTCTGGTCGGGGTGCATTTTGATTCCGTTGTTTGTTGTGATGACTTTCATTTTTTTCCGTTGATGGAAAGGTGAGCGATGCCCCGCCCCCATATCTTGATTGCCCGGGCGATTGCGCCGCAGGTGGTGGATTTCTTGCGCGAGCACTTCGAGGTGCAGGACAACCAGGCTGACGTTGCCTGGGACGCCGAAGCCCTGATAGCCCAGCTGCAGGGCAAGGATGGCCTTTTGGCGACGGGTATCCAGCGCGTGGATGCTGTTTTGCTGGCAGCCTGCCCCCGGCTCAAGGCTGTGGCGAACATGACGGTGGGCTACAACAACTTCGATGTGGCCGCGCTGACGGCGGCCGGGGTACAGGGCAGCAATACCCCGGATGTGCTGACGGAAACCACGGCCGATTTTGGCTTTGCCCTGCTCATGGCGACGGCCCGGCGCATTACGGAAGGGGAACACTTCCTGCGGGCCGGCAAGTGGCGCGAATGGCGCTATGACATGCTGCTGGGCGCCGAGGTGCATGGCAGCACCCTGGGCATCCTCGGCATGGGGCGCATCGGCCAGGCGATTGCCCGGCGGGCGGCCAAGGGTTTTGGGATGCGGGTGCTGTACCACAACCGCTCGCAGCTGGCGCCAGCGTTGGAGGTCGACTGCTGCGCCCGGTATGTGGACAAGGAGACGCTGCTGCGCGAGTCGGACCACGTCATGCTGGTACTGCCGTTTACGCCGGAGAACCACCACGCCATCGGCGCCCCCGAGCTGGCGCTGATGCGCCCGGGTGCCACCCTGGTGAACATTGCCCGGGGCGGCATCGTGGACGATGCCGCGCTGGCCCGGGCTTTGCGCACCGGGCAGATTGCCGCGGCGGGCCTGGATGTGTTCGAGGGGGAGCCCCAGGTACATCCCGATCTGCTGACCGTGCCCAATGTGGTGCTGACGCCGCATATCGCCAGTGCCACCGAAGCCACGCGGCGCAGGATGTGCCAGTTGGCAGCCGATAACCTGGTTGCCGTGCTGCAAGGGCAAGCCGCCTTGACACCGATCAACACGCCTGATCCGGTGGCACGGGCGCAGCGCTGGGGCGGTTGAAGCAAATTCTTCCGGTATTGGTGAAATCGGCTTCCAACGCCTTGCCGGCAAGTGTTGGAAGCTATTTTTTTGTGCGCTTTCGATGGGGGCGTCAGGTGGCGGCAAAGTGCGTGGAGAAAAATCCACGGTGCGTAGGGGAAATTACCAATTTTTGACGTAAAGCAAATTTGACCATTTTGCTCATGGGCTTAATACACAGCACGGGGGTCGTCCCCGGACAACAAACTTTTCACCATGATGAAGAAAACTCTGCTGGCAGCTGCTGCCCTGTGTGCCCTGACCTCCGGCGCTGCCATGGCGCAACAACACCAACAAGACGGCAAGTGGATGGTGCGTGTCCGCGCTGTGCATCTGGACAGCCACAACGGCGGTGCCGCTGGCGACAAAGGCGTCAGCATCAACGACAAGGTCATCCCCGAGCTGGACATCTCCTACTTCTTCACGCCCAATTTTGCGGCCGAGCTGATCCTGACCTATCCGCAAAAGCACGACGTGCGGTTGAACGGTGCCAAGATCGGCACCCTGAAGCACCTGCCTCCCACGCTGACGGCGCAATACCACTTCACCAACCTGGGCGCTTTCAAGCCCTACGTGGGCGCTGGTATCAACTACACCCGCTTCTCCAGCGTGGATATCCTGAATGGCGCTTTGAGCGTCAAGAAAAACAGCTGGGGCCCGGCCCTGCAAGTGGGTTTCGACTACGCTCTGGACAAGAACTGGTCGATCAACTTCGACGTGAAGAAGGTGTATATCGACACCAAGGTGAGTGGCGGCATCGGCAAGTTCAAGGTCGATCCCGTGCTGGTCGGTGTGGGCCTGGGCTACCGCTTCTAAAGCTGGCCTCTTGAAACGCAGTCTGGCTGCGTGATGACTCCAAGGTTTCAGGGAAAAGCGCCACCGTTTAAGTGGCGCTTTTTTTATAGCTGTTACCGCTTATCATTATTGAATTTCAGATTGTTCTCTATCTAAAATCCTTTATTTTCAAGAGAAAACAGCTCTCTTTTTTAAACAGCTTCCAGGGCGCGGTTCAGGTCTTCCAGCAGGTCGTCGATGTGTTCGATGCCGATGGACAGGCGCACCATGCCCTCGGTGACGCCGGCCTTGGCCAGTTCCTCGGGGTTGAGCTGGCGGTGCGTGGTCGAGGCCGGGTGCGTGGCCAGCGACTTGGCGTCGCCGATATTCACCAGGCGCAGGAACAGTTGCAGCGCATCCAGGAAGCGGGCGCCTGCTGCGCGGGCATCTTCGCCGGGGGCGGTTTTCAGGCTGAACGACAGGATGCCCGAGGCCTTCCCGCCCATCTGGCGCTGCACCAGGGCGTGGTCGGCGTGGTCGGGCAGGCCGGCATAGCGCACCCATTCCACCTTGGGGTGGCTTTGCAGGGTTTCGGCAATTTTTTGCGCGTTGGCGCAGATGCGATCCATGCGCAGGGGCAGGGTTTCGATGCCTTGCAGCGTGGCCCAGGCGTTGAACGGCGACAGCGCCGCGCCCATGTTGCGCAGCGGCACCACGCGGGCGCGGGCGATGAAGGCGGCGGCGCCCAGGGCTTCGGTGTAGACCACGCCGTGGTAGCTCACGTCCGGCTCGTTCAGGCGCTTGAAGCGTTCCTTATGTTCCGCCCAGGGAAACTTGCCGCTATCGACGATGACGCCGCCGATGCTGTTGCCGTGGCCGTTCATGTATTTGGTCAGGGCGTGGACGACGATGTCCGCGCCATGCTCGAACGGGCGGCACAGGTAGGGGCTGGGCACGGTGTTGTCCACGATCAGCGGCACCCCGGCGGCGTGGGCCACGTCGGCCAGGGCGCGGATGTCGGTCACGTTACCCAGGGGGTTGCCGATGGATTCGCAGAACACGGCCTTGGTGCGCCCGTCGATCAGCTGGGCGAAGCTGGCCGGGTCGCGCGGGTCGGCAAAGCGCACTTCGATGCCTTGCTGCGGGAAGGTGTGGGCAAACAGGTTGTAAGTGCCGCCGTACAGGGTGCTGGCGCTGATGATGTTGTCCCCGGTTTCGGCAATGGTCTGGATGGCGGCGGTGATCGCGGCCATGCCCGAGGCCATGGCCAGGGCGCCGATGCCGCCTTCCAGCGCGGCCACGCGCTGCTCCAGCACGTCGGTGGTGGGGTTCATGATGCGGGTGTAGATGTTGCCGGCCACTTTCAGGTCGAACAGGTCGGCGCCGTGCTGGGCGTTGTCGAAGGTGTACGAGGTGGTCTGGTACAGCGGTACGGCAGCCGAGCGGGTGGTGGGGTCGGACTGGTAGCCGGCATGGACGGCCAGGGTTTCGATGCGCATGGTGGTCTCCATAAAAGATGCGCAGCATAGCCTGTTGCAGGCCTGGGTGGGCTGTGGATCGAAGCGGGAAAGGGACTGCTCTTGTAATAAGAACCTGTTCACGATCTCGGCGCGGGTGTGCAGTCGCGGTCTCGGGCGCTCTGCGGCGTTGCAAATCCTCGCCATAGCACCGCTATGGCTGCGGTCTGCGCCTGGCAGATCATCCCGATCCGCATCCTGCACCCCTTCGCGCCGAGATCGTGAACAGGTTCTCAGAGCAGCTGGCGCATCCTTTGAAAAGTGCCTCGTTTTGGCCGCCAGCGGTTTGCCGGCTTGTGTCAGCCGTCCAGGCGGGGAACGGTTGCCCCGGCGTCGATGCGAAACACTTCCACGCTGAGCGTCAGGCGGTTGGCCTGCTCGCGCAGGGCATCCGAGGCGGCAGCCGCCTGCTCGACCAGCGCGGCGTTTTGCTGCGTGGCCTGGTCCATCTGGGCCACGGCCTGATTGACCTGGGCAATGCCGCTGGATTGCTCGCCGGAGGCCTGGGCAATCTCCTGCATCAGGTGCATGACCTGATCGACGTTGTGCAGTACGCCCTGCATCCCTTCGCCGACGGTGCCGGCCTGGGTGGAGCCGGCGCCGATTTCGCTGGTGGCGGCTTCGATCAGGGCCTTGATTTCGCGGGCGGCCTCGGCGCTGCGCCCGGCCAGGGCACGCACTTCGCCGGCCACCACGGCAAAGCCCCGGCCCTGTTCGCCGGCGCGGGCCGCTTCCACCGCAGCGTTCAGGGCCAGGATGTTGGTCTGGAAGGCAATGCCGTTGATGACGCCGATGATGTCGGTGATGCGGGCCGAACGCTGGGCGATTTGCTCCATGGTCTGCGCCATGGCGGTAACGGCCTGCTGGCTTTGATGCGCAGCGCCCGAGGCGCTGGTGGCCAGCGTATGCGCATGGCGGGCGCTGGCGGCGTTTTGCTGCACGGTGGAAGACAGCTCTTCCATGCTTGCGGCGGTTTCTTCCAGCGCGGCGGCCTGCTGCTCGGTGCGGGCGGACAGGTCGTTGTTGCCCGTGGCGATTTCGTGGGCGCCGGTGCGGATCTGCTCCACGCTGTCACGTACCTGGCCAATGGTGGTGCGCAGCGTCTGCTGGGTGCTGTGCAGGCTGTGCAGCAGCAGATGCACTTCGTTGCGACTATCGGGCGGGCAGGTGGGTAGGGTATTGCTGAGGTTGCCGGCCCCCAAGGCCTGCAGGCCGTGGACCACGCTTTGCACCGGCGCCAGGGTGCTGCGGGCCAGCCAGCGGATCAGCAGGGCAATGAGCAGGGTGCCCGCCAGCATCAGCACCAGTTGCAATTGCATCTGGCGGGTGCTGGCGCCCAGGTAATCCCGCACGTCGCCGTAGCCGTAGACCACCCAGTTCCAGCCGGGGATGGTTTTCCAGCTGATGAACTTTTCCGCCCCGTCGATGGCGATGCGCTCCACCCCTTCGGGGGCAGAGGTAAACCTGCTGCGCAGGGCGGCGAAGGCTTCCGGGGAGTTGCCGGCGCTCAGCAGGTCGCCCGGCTGGCCAAAGCTGCCGGCAACACGCAGCCAGTCCTGCCCCGCTGCGGTCGGGCGCAGCACGAAGAGCTGGCCATGCTCGGCCAGCTTGACCTGGGCCAGATCCTGCAGCACGGGGTCGATCTGGGCGCTGATGTCCAGGCGGCTGACGATGCCGGCGTAGACCTGCCCTTGCGCATCCTTGAGCGGCAGGACGGTGGCCAGGTGCCACTTGCCGCCGACCAGATCGGGAAAGTCCGCCGTTTTGCCTTGCTCCAGCGCCTGGGCGATCGGGCTGTCGGCCGGTAAAGCCTGCCCCAGGCGGTACGCGTCCTGATCCTGGTAGGCGCTGGCAATGCGCAGCCACCGGCCCTGGGCCTGGGCGTACACCTCGGAGACGACGCCGGTGACGCTGCGCATCAAGTCCTGGTTGGCGTTGATGGTGGCTTGCGGGGTGGTCAGCAGCGGCCAGCCTTCGTCGGTTTGCCCGGTGGCTTGCGGCACGCCGCCCATGTAGCGCTGCAGCACGGGGTACAGGGACAGGCCGCGCTCGCGGGCGATGCGGTAGACCAGCAGCAGGGTGCGCTCGTAGCCGACCAATCCGGCCCGGTTGGCATCGCGCACGTTGCTGATGGCGGTTTGCCTGTTTTGCCAGGTGATGGTGCTGGCCAGAATGGCCATGACGATCACGGTGATCAGGGTGGCGGCAACGAAGAGCTGGTTGCCCAGCGTGGCCCGTGCCATGCGGCCTGTAATGGGGTTGGACATGCGGCGCTCCGTTCGTTTTGGCTATCGGTGCCTGGGTTGTGCAATGCCTGCAATACCCAGGAGGCAATAACGATAGCAGCCGCATTCCCTTGTGTCAGCCCGGCGCTGGCAAAACCGCTTTGCCTGAAACGTGCTGAAAGTCTGCCGGGAAAATAGGTATGCGCCTCCTTTGCACTGGCTGCGGGAGGCGCATTTTTTGGGTGAACAGATTCTTACAGGCCGAGGGTGAGCTGGGCTTCTTCGCTCATCATGGAGCGCGTCCAGGGCGGATCAAAGACCAGGTTCACGGTAATGTCTTCGATCTTGGGCAGGGCCAGCACCTTGTCGCAGACCTCGTTGGCAATGGCTTCGCCCATGCCGCAGCCGGGGGCGGTGAGGGTCATGTCGATGGTCACGCGCACGTCGCCGTGGGCGTCGATGGGTTCGACTTCGCAGCGGTAGACCAGCCCCAGGTCGACGATGTTCACCGGGATTTCCGGGTCGTAGCAGGTGCGCAGGGTTTCCCAGATCAGCGGCTCCACTTCTGCCGTGGAAATGTTTTCCGGCACGACGATGCTTTCGGGCGGCTCCTTGCCGATGGCATCGGCGTCTTCGCCGCGCAGGCGCACCAGCTGGCCTTCCACGACCAGGGTGAAGGAGCTGCCCAGCGCCTGGGTGATCTGTGCCAGCTGTCCTTCGTGCAGTTCGAAGGGCTGACCGCTGGGAATGGTTTCGACGGTGACGCTGCGGCGTACCAGCACGTCCTCGCGTTGGCGGCGGTTCATCATGCGGCACCCCCTTCGGTTGCGGGGATGCCGTCTTCGGTGCTGGCGGCGTCCTGGTTGCCTGCAATGGCGTGCATCAGGGCGTGCCAGCCGAGCAGGGCGCATTTGATGCGGCTGGGGTATTGGCGCACGCCCGACAGGCTGACCAGTTTGCCCAGGGGGGCTTCTTCCGGATCTTCCTCGCCGGTCAGCACGGCGCGGAAGTGCTTTTGCAGTTCCTGGGCGACGGCCACGTCCCGGCCTTTGACGGCCTCGGTCATCATCGAGGTGGAGGCCATGCAGATGGCGCAACCCTGGCCGCTGAAGCGGATGTCCTGCACGGTGCTGCCGTCCAGCAGCAGTTCGACGGCCACGCGGTCGCCGCAGGACGGATTGGTGCCCTGGGCCTGGTGGCTGGGGTGTTCCAGGTGGCCGAAATTGCGTGGCGCACGTTTGTGCTCCAGCACGACTTCCTGGTAGAGATCGTTTTCTACAGAACTCATCGCAAAACTTTCAGTGCACGGGCGACGCCGTCGATCAGGCGGGCCACCTCTGCTTCGGTGTTGTACAGGGCAAACGAGGCACGGGTGGTCGGCCCCAGCCCTAAATGGTTGTGCAGCGGCTCGGCGCAGTGGTGGCCGGTGCGCACGGCGATGCCGCGCTCGTCCAGCAGGGTGCCGATGTCGTGCGGATGCACATCCTGCACAACAAAGGAAACCAACGCTGCCTGTGGGGACTGGGCCGCAAAGACGGTGACGCCGTCCAGCGCCTGCAGCCCCGCCACGGCCTGGGCACGCAGATGGTGGAGATGGGCATCGATACGGCTGCGGCCCACCTGCTCGATGAAGCGGGCTGCGGCAGCCAGGCCGACGGCACCGGTCACGTTGGGCGTGCCGCCTTCCAGGCGGGTGGGGATGGCGGCGTAGCCTGCGCGGTCGTACTCGACCCATTCGACCATATCGCCACCCAGGCGCAGCGGATACAAAAGCTCCAGCGCCTTGCGCTTGCCTGCCAAGGCGCCGGTGCCCATCGGGCCGTACATCTTGTGGCCGGAAAAGGCCAGGTAATCGCAGTCCAGATCGGCCATGGCCGGCATGGTGTGGCCCACGGCCTGGGCGGCGTCCAGCACCGTCAGCGCCCCGGCCTGCTTGGCCAGGGTGAGCATGGCCTCATACGGCGGGCGTTCACCGGTGGCGTTGGCCCCGGCGGTCAGGGCCAACACGCGGGTTTTGTCGCCGACGAGGGCTTGCAAGTCCTCGATGTGCAGGCAGCCCTGGGCATCGGGCATCAGCACGCGCAGTTTTGCGCCGGTCATGCGGGCAGCCTGTTGCCAGGGCACCAGGTTGGCGTGGTGTTCCAGGCCGCTGACGATGATTTCATCGCCCGGGCGCAGCCAGGCTTTGTCCGGGCCGGCGGCCCACAGCCCCTGGGCGACGGTGTTCAGCGCTTCGGTGGTGCCGCTGGTGAAGGCCAGCTCATGCTCCTTGCCGGCACCGATGAAGGTTTTCAGCGTGGTGCGGGCTGCCTCGAAGGCGTCGGTGGCGCGTTGGCTCAGGGTGTGCACGCCCCGGTGGATGTTGGCGCGGTCGTGCTGCTCGAAGTCGAGCATGGCCTGCTGTACCGGCAGCGGGGTTTGCGTGGTGGCGGCGTTGTCCAGGTAGGCCAGGGGCTGGCCCTTGACCTGCTGTTGCAGCACGGGAAACAGGCTGCGCAGCAATGCAGGCTGGAGCAGGGGGGACTCTGCGGCGGTCATACCTCGTCCTTGGTCAAGTGGGCGGTGATGGCCTGGGCCAGCCAGTCGCCTTCCAGCCACTGGGTGAGCAGGGCGCTGGCGCTGTCTTCGTCGCCTTCGATGCCGGGCAGGGCGCGTTCCAGCAGGGCGCGGGCCTTGCCTTCGATGATCAGGCGCCGCGCCGTGGCCGGATCGAGGCCGCGCTGCTGGGCGTAGAACAGGGCATCTTCCGGCAAGGCGCCCCAGGTGGCGCCGTGAACGGCGGCGACCTGATCGTGCAGGATTTCCAGGTGCGGGCGCAGGATCAGGCGCGGCTGGCCGTCCAGCGCGATGCCCCACAGGCGCTGGTGGACGTTGGCGTCTTGCGCACCAGGGGCGATATAGGTAAAGGCATTCGCCACGCTGCGGGACTTGCCGCTGGCCAGGGCCAGCATTTGCACGTGGCTGTCGGTACCGGGCGCGTTGTGGCGGGTGTAGACCTGCTGATCCACGTTCAGGCTGCCGGTGATTAGCAGGCCCGCATGGCGCACCTGGGCGCCGGGGCCGTGCAGATCGACGTCGCTGCGCTGCAGCTGGTAGGCGCAGCCGCTGGTGCATAGCGCCTGGTGGTAGCGGGCGTGGCCTTGGATGGACACGTTCTGCGTATGCGCGAGGTGGTCGTCCGCGTGGACGTCGGCAATGCGCAGGTGTTGCAGCACGGCACCTTCCCCCAGGCCAATGTGCATGTGCAGGTTTTGGGTGATTTGTGCCAGATCGGCCCCACGGCTGTGGGTGTGCAGCAGCAGGCAGCGGGCACCGGGGGCCACGTCCAGCACCAGCAGGGGCGCGTCCACGGCGTTGTGGGCGGTGTGATGAATGTGCAGGCGCACGGGCGTTGCATCGGCGCTGGCCGCCACCTGCACGCGCACGCCCTGGCGGCACAGGGCGCGGTGCGCCCAGGCGAAGGGGGCCGCTTCGCCGCTGGGGGCAGGCAGGCCGGCAAACAGAGCCTGGCGCTCGGTGGCGTCCAGGGCGCTGAGTTGCTGCACTTTGACGCTTGCCGCACCGCTTTGCACGGTCACTTGCCAGTCCTGTTGTGTTGCAGGGGCGGCGGCCGGGTTGCCCAGCCATGCTTCCAGTGCCGGCGGGGGCAGGTGGTGGAAGGCTTCGCTGTGGCGGGCGATCCAGCCGAGCGTTTGCAGGCGCTCCTGGGCGTGGGGGATATCGAGGATGTCGCTCATACCGGCCACCTCAAGCGTTGGCGCGGGCAAAGCCGGTTTCCGCGATGCTGCGAGCCAGGGCCAGGTCGCCGCTTTCGGCGATGCGGCCTTGGTCCAGGCGCAGCACCTGGTCGGGCTGCAGGGATTCGATCATTTGCAGGTAGTGCGAGACGACGATGAACGCCGTGCCCTGGGCACGCATCCGTTGCACCAGTTCGACCACGGCCCGCACGCCGTCCACGTCCAGGCCGGAGTCGATTTCGTCCAGCAGGGCCACGCGGGGCTGGAGCAGGGTCAGTTGCAGCAGCTCGTTGCGCTTGCGCTCGCCGCCGGAGAAGCCTTCATTCACCGGGCGGCCCAGCATGGCGGCGGGCATGCCCAGCCCCTTCGCGCCTTGTTTGGCGCTGTTCAGGAAGTCGAAGGCATCCAGCGGCGTTTCACCGCGCGATTCGCGCACGGCGTTCAGGGCGGTGCGGATGAATAGGTTGTTCTTGACGCCGGGGATGTCCGGAGGCGATTGGAAGGACAGGAAAAAGCCGGCCCGGGCGCGTTCGTGCGCAGGCAGTTGCACCAGGTCCTTGCCGTTCAACAGCGCCTGTCCGGCGGTGACGTGGTAGCTGGGGTGGCCTGCCAGGGCCATGCCCAGGGTGCTTTTGCCGCTGCCGTTGGCCCCCATCAGCACGATCAGGCTGCCGGGCTGCACATCCAGCGATACCGATTGCAGCACGGTGCGCTCGCCAATTTCCACGCGCAGGTCACGCACTTGTAGGACGGGGGTGGTTGTGGTCATGAAACTTCCTTGAATCTTGAATTTGATAGCTTTAACTGCTTGCCTGGCAAGCGTTTGAGTGCAATTTTGTGCGTATTTAACCGACCGCGCCTTCCAGCGAGACGGCCAGCAGGGCCTTGGCCTCCAGGGCAAATTCCATCGGCAGTTCTTCGAGTACGGCCTGACAGAAACCGCCGACGATGAGGGAGGTGGCCTCTTCCGGGTCGATGCCGCGCTGCTGGCAATAGAACAGACGCTCTTCGGAGATGCGGGTCGTCGTGGCCTCGTGTTCGACCATGGCGTCGCTGCGGGCGGTATCGACATACGGGAAGGTGTGGGCACCGCAATGGCCGCCGATCAGCAGTGAATCGCATTGCGTATGGTTCTGCGCTCCTTCGGCCCCGGCGTTGATGCGCACCAGTCCCCGGTAGCTGTTCTGGGCGTGGCCTGCGCTGATGCCCTTGGAGACGATGCGGCTGGTGGTGTTCTTGCCGATATGGATCATCTTGGTGCCCGTATCGGCCTGCTGGCGGTGGTTGGACACGGCGATGGAGTAGAACTCGCCGCTGGAGTCGTCGCCGCGCAGCACGCAGGAGGGGTATTTCCAGGTGATGGCCGATCCGGTTTCGATCTGCGTCCAGGCGATGCGCGAACGTTTGCCTGCGGCCAGGCCGCGCTTGGTCACGAAGTTGTAGATACCGCCCACGCCGTTTTCATCGCCGGGGTACCAGTTCTGCACGGTGGAGTATTTGATGTAGGCATCGTCATGGGCGATCAGCTCGACCACGGCGGCGTGCAACTGGTTTTCGTCGCGCTGAGGGGCGGTACAGCCTTCCAGGTAGCTGACCTCGCTGCCTTCCTCGGCAATGATCAGCGTGCGCTCGAACTGGCCCGTGCCCTGGGCGTTGATGCGGAAGTAGGAAGACAGCTCCATCGGGCACTTCACGCCCTTGGGGATGTAGACGAAGGAGCCGTCCGAGAACACGGCGGAGTTCAGCGCCGCGTAGTAGTTGTCGCTTTGCGGCACGACCGAGCCGAGGTATTTCTCGACCAGCTCGGGATGGTTCTGCACGGCGTGCGAGAAGGAGCAGAAGATCACCCCCACGTCGGCCAGTTGCTGGCGGAAGGTGGTGCCCACGGACACCGAATCGAACACCGCATCCACCGCCACGCCGGCCAGCTTGGCGCGTTCGTGCAGGGGCACGCCCAGCTTTTCGTAGGTTTCCAGCAGCTTGGGATCGACTTCGTCCAGGCTCTTGGGCTTGTCCTTGAGCGACTTGGGTGCGGAGTAGTAGGACAGGGCCTGCAAGTCGATGGGGGCAATTTGCAGGCGTGCCCATTCGGGCAGTGCCATGCCTTGCCAGCGTTTGAGGGCCGCCAGGCGCCAGTTGAGCAGGAACTCCGGCTCCTTCTTGATGCGCGAAATGGCGCGAATGGTGCTTTCATCCAGGCCCGGGGGCAGGCTTTCGGACTCGATATCGGTCACAAAGCCATGCTGGTAGGGGCGCTGCAAAGCCTGGTTCAGGGCTTCTTCCTGGGGCTTGTCCGGGCTGATGGGGAGGGTCATGTCTGGAGAAGATGCCATGGAGTTGTACTGTGTGGAATAAACATGGATATCGTATGTATCTTTGCCATGTCCGGCGCAAAGCTACAGGGAGTCCGTACTTTGTTTATGGAGATTCACACCAAAGCCGTCAGTGGCAATGGCACTGCTTTTCAAGATTTAGCTAAACCGCTCATTTTAAAAGCAGATAAGGTGTATCTATTTCTGGATATGGAAAGTACCCTCAAACAATAGGCTCTAAGAACGTGTTTCTGCATAAAAAAAACAGCGCCTGCAAATGCAGGCGCTGGCGGGTGAAAAGCCTGGGTCGGGTTACATCCGGGCGGGGAGGGCGGTCACGATTTCCGGGAAGACCCACAGAATGGCCAATGCCAGCACCATCAGCAAGAAGTAGGGTGCGCAGACACGGGCGATGTAGGTGATTTGCTTGCCCGTCATGCTTTGCAGGACAAACAGGTTGAAGCCCACGGGCGGCGTGATCTGCGCGGTTTCCACCGTGATCACCAGGAAGATGCCGAACCACAGCAGGTCGATGCCTGCGGCCTGGACGATGGGCAGCACCACGCTCATGGTCAGAACGATGGTGGAAATGCCGTCCAGAAAACAGCCGATCAGGATGTAGAAAATGCCCAGCACCAGGATCAGCATGGCGGGCGACAGGTTCAGGCTGCCGACAAATTCGGCCAGCTGGCGCGGCAGGCCGATGTAGCCCATCGACAGCGTCATGAAGGCCGCGCCGGACAGGATCAGCGCAATCATGCAATACAGCCGCGTTGCGCCGAACAGCGAGGCCTGGAAGCTCTTCCAGGTCAGCGCCCCCTGCGAGGCCGACAGCACCAGCGCCCCGGCCACGCCGATGGCGGCGGCTTCGGTGGCGGTGGCAATGCCGGTGTAAATGCTGGCCACCACGCTGGCGATCAGCAGGACGACGGGGATCAGGTTGCGGGCTTCATAGAGCTTTTGTTTGAAGCTCATGGACGTATCCGCCTTGGGCACCTTGTCCGGGTTGAGCAAGGCCCAGACTGCGATCCAGCCGCTGAACAGCGCGGCCAGCATCAGGCCCGGCAGCACCCCGGCCATGAATAGCTTGGAGATGGACTGCTCTGCCGATACGCCGTAGACGATCAGGATGATGGAGGGCGGAATCAGCAGCCCGAGCGTGGCCGGGCCACCCAGCGAACCGATGATCTGCGCGTCGGTGTAGCCGCGCTTTTTCAGCTCCGGAATGTTCATCTTGCCCACGGTGGCACAGGTGGCCGCCGAAGAACCCGATACCGAAGCAAAGATGGTGCAGCCGATCACGTTGGTGTGCAGCAGCCGTCCCGGCAGGGCGTTGACCCAGGGCGCAAGGCCACGGAACATGCTTTCCGACAGGTTGGTGCGGTACAGGATTTCCCCCATCCACACGAACAATGGCAGGGCGGTCAGTGTCCAGCTGCTGGCTGAACTCCAGATCGTCATGGCCATGGCGTCGCCGGCGGCGCGGGCCGTGAAAAACTCCATGCCGAACCAGGCCACGCCCGCCAGGGTCAGGCCCACCCAGACGCCGCCGCTCAGCAGAACCAGCAGCACAACCATCAGCATCACACTGGCAAAAATCTCATTCATGGTGGGCATCCTCTAATTCGGCGTGCGAGCGTTTGCCCAGCAGTTCCAGGATCAACTCGTCGCAAAAGGCAATGAAGAACACCAGCGTGCCCGCCACCATGAACAGTTGCGGAATCCACAGGGGGGTGGCGTCGATGCCGACGGAGACGTCTTCAATCTCCCAGGACTGGTAGGCCAGTTGTGCCGAGTAATACGCCAGGAAGGCTGCCAGGAGGGTGGCGATCAGCAGGGCCAGGACTTCCGCCACCTTGTGGGCACGCCCTTTGAGCATTCCCGCGAACAGCGTCACGCGGATGTGTTCCCTGGCCTTGAGCGTGCTGGCCAGTGCCATGAAGCCGGCGCCTGCCATGGCATAGCCGGCGTAGGCATCGGTGCCGGGGGCCGAAAATCCGAAGAAGCGGCTGGCAATGGTCAGCAGCACCATCAGCAGTACGCCGATCATGCTGAGGCTGGCCAGCCAGGCGCTGCCAGCGTAGAGAAGATCAAGCAGTTTTCGCATATACGTAGGGGGTAAAAGGTGCCGCAGCCATGCAAACCCCCCGCCGAGGCGGGGACTGGGAAGGGTCCGAGCAGGAGGGCGGTTGGCTTACTTCACGCTGGCGGCGTAAGCATCCAGCACGGTCTTGCCGTCGGCCCCGGCCTTTTCCAGCCATTCCTTGACCACGATTTCCCCGACCTTGCCCAGATCGGTCATGAGCTGGGCAGAGGGTTCCTCCACCTTCATGCCGCCATCGCGCAGCACTTTCAGCGAATGCTCGTCCACTTCGCGCGAAGTCTTCCAGCCACGTTCTTCGGCTGCGGCTGCGGCTTTGCGCAGGGCATCCTGCTGCTCCTTGGTCAGTGCGTTGAAGGCCTTCTTGCTGACGGTGACGGCGTTTTTCGGAATCCAGGCCTGCACCTTGTAGAAGTACTTCAGATGCTCGAACAGCTTGTTGTCGGCTCCGGTGGCGCTGGAGGTGATGAGCCCCTCGATCACGCCGGTCGCCAGGGCTTGCGACAGTTCGGCTTCTTGAATGGTGGTCGGCTGTGCGCCCACCAGCTCGCCGATGCGGGCAGTGGTGGGGGAGTAGACGCGCCATTTCAGCCCTTTCAGGTCAGCGCCGGAGGTGATGGGTTTGTTGCTGAAGATGCTTTGCGGAGGCCAGGCTACCGAATACAGCAGGATTTGGCCTTGCCGGTCCAGCTGCTTTTCCAGCAGAGGCTTTTGCGCCTGGTAGAGCTTGAAAGCCTGGTCATAGTCTTTCACCAGGAAAGGCAGGCCATCGACGCCGAAAATTTGCGATTCGTTCTGGAAGCTGACCAGAAAGAACTCTCCCATCTGCGCGTTGCCGGTTTGCACGGCACGCTTGATTTCAGGCATCTTGAACAGGGATGCGCCGAAGTGCGGCGTGATCTTGAGCGAGCCGTTCGTGGCGGTGTCCACGTCCTTGATGAACTGTTCGATGTTCTTGGAATGGAAGTTGAAGGCCGGATAGGGCGTGGCCATGTCCCATTTGGTCTGGGCGTGCAGACCGGTGCTGAGGCAAAGGCTGGCTGCCAAAGCGGCGGTTGCGCAGAAAGTACGACGCTGCATGAGAGTTCTCCTTGAAAGTGGAACGGTTGCGGGTGCGGTAGGAAAGATGCGGCAGGCACCGGTGCGGGCCAGCTTTCTCGGAGAAGGAAGTTAGCAAAACTGTTGGGCCGTTCCTATTAGGGTTTTCAACAATTCTGAATTTTCGTTGATCTTTTATCTTATGTTTGTTGGTTGATATGGTTTGAATTGTTCAACAAAAATGGTTTGTTAGTTGATTTGGCGTGCGTACACCGCCAGCACCATGCGCTCGGACTGCACCAGATAGGACTCCAGGTTCTGGGCTGCGGCGCTGGCCTGGCCGTCCATGAAAAGTTGCAGCAGGCGGGTGTTGAGTTCTACATACGGAGCATGAAGGTATTCGGGATCGTCCAGCAGGCTGAAAGCCAGGCGCAGTTCGGCAGCCAGATGCTCGAACATGACCGACAGGCGCGGACTGTCGCTCAGGGCCACGATGGCGGCGTGAAAGGCCATGTTGGCCGAGCCTACGCTGCGCCAGTCTTTGGCCTGGGTGGCGGCCTGGCCCTGGGCGACGGCCTGCTGCATGGCCTTGTGCGCCGGGTGCAGGGGCCAGGCTTTTTCCAGCGCCTGGCATTCGATCAGGCGGCGCACGCGGTAGATGTCAATGATGTCGGCCATCGAGGGCACGGCCACCGACACGCCCCGGTTGGGTTCGTGGCGCAGCAGGCCCTCTTTCATCAGGATGCGAAACGCTTCGCGCAAGGTGTTGCGCGAGATATCGAGCTGCTGGCTCAGCGTGTTTTCCGACAGGTGCTGGCCCGCACGCAGTTCGCCGTGGATGAGTTGCTGGCGGATGGCGTGGGCCACGGTGTCGGCCAGGCTGTGGGGGGTGGCAGGAAATCGGGGGGGCATGGTGGTGTCTCCGTTTTTTGAATGTCGGATTGTTGAACAATCCGTAAAGATTTTTGACGCATAAAGGATACATGATGGACATCAACAGCGATCTGGGCGAGAGCTTCGGCGCATGGCGCATGGGCGACGATGCCGCCATGCTGCGCGTAGTGACCAGCGCCAACGTGGCGTGCGGCTTTCATGCGGGCGATCCGGCAGGCATTTTGCAAACCCTGCGCGGCGCGGCAGAGCGTGGCGTGGTGGTGGGGGCGCATGTGGCCTATCCCGATCTGGTGGGGTTTGGCCGCCGCAACATGGACCCCGCCAGCCATGAACTGGTGGCCGATGTGATCTACCAGATCGGCGCCTTGCAAGGGCTGGCCGCTGCGGCAGGTACGCGGGTGCGCTACGTCAAGCCCCACGGAGCGCTGTACAACACCATTGCCCAGGACGAACGTCAGGCCCAGGATGTGATTACCGCCATCCTGGCCGTCGACCCCGGGTTGACGCTGCTGGCGCTGGCCGGTTCGCCCCTGGTTGGCTGGGCGCGTGCCCGTGGCCTGTCCGTGATGGCCGAGGCCTTTGCCGACCGCGCCTACAACGACGATGGTTCTCTGGTGTCGCGCCGCCTGCCCGGTGCCGTGCTGCACGATGCCGAACAGGTGGCCCGGCGCATGTTGCAACTGGTGCAGACCGGGGAGCTGCCATCCATCAGCGGCCGCCGTGTGCGTATCGAGGCCGATTCGATCTGCGTGCATGGCGACAGCCCCGGTGCGGTGGAGATGGCGCAGCGCATCCACGCCACCCTGAGCGGTGCGGGTGTGGCTTTGCGGCCTTTTGCCGTGTAAGGGTGGAGCGCGATGCGTTTCTTACCCGTAAACGATCAGGCCTTGCTGGTGGAGCTGGACGATCTGGCCCAGACCATGGCCCTGTACCGCCAGCTCATGGCCCACCCTGTGGAAGGGGTGCTGGAGCTGGTGCCTGCGGCCCGCACGCTGCTGGTCTTCTACCAGCGCGGGCTGACCAGCCCCGCCGTCCTGCAAGCCCGGTTGCTGCAATCCTGGGCGCAGGCCGAACGCGCCGGGTTGCAGGCCGCTGCCGGGCGGACGGTGGAAATTCCCGTGCGTTACGACGGCGAAGACCTGGCGGAAGTGGCCGAGCGGCTGGGCATCAGCCCCCGGGAGGTGATTGCCCGCCATACCGGCCAGCTCTGGCAGGCGGCTTTTGCGGGCTTTGCCCCGGGTTTTGTCTATCTGGCGGGGGGGCATCCTTGCTTTCAGATACCCCGGCGCAGTACGCCGCGCACCAGGGTGCCTGCTGGCTCGGTGGCGCTGGGGGGGGCATTCAGCGCGGTGTACCCGAATGTCAGCCCTGGCGGCTGGCAACTGATCGGCACCACGCCCATCGCCATGTGGGACTTGCAGCGGCCCGAGCCTGCGTATGTGCAGCCGGGCTTTGGCGTGCAGTTCCGCGATGTGGCCGAGGCGGTGGCGCTGGTCAGTCTGCCGCAGCAGGTACGGGTGGCAGAAAAAAATCAGCAAAATCGGCCTGAAACCGTTTGTGGTAAAGCGGAAAAAGCTATAGAAATTGTTAGCGCTGGCCTGCAAACCCTGGTGCAGGATGCGGGCCGCAACGGCCTGTCCGGCCTGGGGGTTTCGCCCTCCGGGGCGCTGGACCAAACGGCCATGCGCCAGGCCAACCGTATGGTCGGCAACCCGGTCGGCACCCCGGTGCTGGAAAACCTGTTGGGCGGCCTGCAATTGCGCAGCCGGGGCCACACCACGCTGGCCGTGGCCGGGGCCAGCCTGGAACTGCACGGACGCACTGCCGAAGGCCAGGAGTGGACCAGCCATAGCCCGGCCACGGTGGCGCTGAACGATGGCGACACCCTGACCCTGGCCAGCCCCGGTGCCGGCGTGCGGGCCTATGTCGCCCTGCGCGGCGGCTGGCAGGTGGCCCCCGTGCTGGGCAGCTGCGCCACCGATACGCTGGCCCACGTAGGCCCTGCTGCCGTGCAGGCGGGCGATTGCCTGCCGGTCGGGGGCGTGGAGCCTGCCGCTTTGCAGGCGGTACATCTGCCCGAGATGCGCGAAGCCCTGCCCCGGCCAGGCCAGACCGTGACCCTGGATGTGGTGCTTGGCCCGCGTACCGATTGGTTTACCGCCGAGGCGGTGGCCTTGCTGCAAGCGCAGTCCTGGCAGGTCACCCCCCAGTCCAACCGCATCGGGATGCGCCTGCTCGGGGCGCAGCCCCTGGCCCGCAGCCGCCATGACGAACTGCCCAGCGAGGGCACGGTGGCCGGGGCCATCCAGGTGCCTGTCAACGGCCAGCCGGTGCTGTTTTTGGCAGACCATCCGCTGACCGGCGGTTATCCCGTGATTGGGGCCGTGGCCAGCCACCACCTGGACCTGGCCGGACAAATTCCGGTGGGGTGCTGGCTGCGCTTTCGCGTGACCGCGCCGTTTATTGAAGGAGCAAGCCCATGATTTCCAAAGTTCTGATCGCCAACCGTGGCGAAATCGCCATCCGCATCGCCCGTGCCTGCCGCGACTACGGGGTGCAATCCGTCGCCGTCTATGCCGATCCGGATGCCGACGCCCTGCATGTGCGTGCTGCCGACGAAGCCTGGGCCCTGGAAGGCACACGCCCGGCAGAGACCTATCTGCGCGTGGACAAGTTGCTGGACATCGCCCGCCGCAGCGGGGCCGATGCCGTACACCCCGGTTATGGCTTCTTGTCCGAGCGGGCTGACTTTGCCCGCGCCGTCATCGCGGCAGGGCTGACCTGGATCGGCCCGCGCCCGGAAACCATCGAAGCCCTGGGCGACAAAGTGGCCGCCCGCAAGATCGCCCTGAAAGTGGGCGCTCCCCTGGTGGCCGGCACGGCAGAGCCGGTCGGCAGCAGCGACGAAGTGCTGGCCTTTGCCCGCCAGCATGGTTTGCCGGTGGCCATCAAGGCCGCCTACGGCGGCGGCGGGCGGGGGCTGAAAGTGGCGTGGCACATGGAGGAAATCGCCGAGCTGTATGAATCGGCCGTGCGCGAGGCGACGGCCGCCTTTGGCCGGGGCGAATGCTTTCTGGAGCAGTTCCTGGACCGTCCGCGCCACATCGAGGCGCAAATCCTGGCCGACCAGCACGGCCAGGTGGTCGTGGTCGGCACGCGCGACTGCTCCTTGCAGCGGCGCAATCAAAAACTGGTCGAGGAAGCGCCCGCGCCTTTCCTGAGCGCGGAGCAAAGCCAACACATCCACGAAGCGGCCCGTGCCATCTGCCAGGCGGCAGGCTACGTCAGCGCAGGCACGGTGGAGTTTCTGTTGAGTCGCAGCGGACAGATTTCCTTCCTGGAGGTCAATACCCGCCTGCAGGTGGAGCATCCCGTGACCGAAGAAACCACGGGCGTTGATCTGGTGCTGGAGCAGTTGCGGATTGCCGATGGCCATCCCCTGTCGTTCACCACCACGCCGCCCGTGCGCGGCCACAGCTTCGAGTTCCGCATCAACGCCGAAGACCCGGGTCGGGGCTATTTGCCCACCCCCGGCTGGATTACCCGCTTCGACGCCCCCGGCGGCCCGGGCGTGCGCGTGGATGCGGGCGTGGCCGCAGGCAGCAGCGTGCCCGGCAGTTTCGATTCGCTGATGGGCAAGCTCATCGTCACCGGCCCCACCCGCGCATTGGCCCTGGCCCGCGCCCGCCGCGCCCTGGCGGAGTTCCGGATCGAAGGCGTGGCCAGCGTGCTGCCCTTCCATCGCGCCGTGGCCAGCGATCCGGCCTTTACCGCAGAACAGGGCTTTGGCGTTCACACCCGCTGGATAGAAACCGAAATGGGCACGCAATTCGAGAGTGCCCAGCGCCCGCTGGAGCAGGGTGCCGAGCCGCTGGTGCGAGCCTTCATCGAACTGGATGGCAAGCGCGTCAGCCTGGGCCTGCCAGCCAGCCTGGGGCTGCGTGCTCAGGGCCACGCAACCCTGCCGCTGCCCGCCGCGGCTCCCCAGGCCGGGCAGCCGGGAGATGTGACGGCCCCCTTGACCGGCAGCCTGGTCGCCTGGCACCGCCAGCATGGCGACGAGGTACAGGCCGGCGAGGTGATTGCCTTGATGGAAGCCATGAAGATGGAAACCAGCATCGCCGCGCCGCAGTCCGGCATCCTGGAATGTCTGGCCGAGGCCGGGCAGGCCTTGAGCGTTGGGCAAGTGTTGGCCCGGGTGCGCAGCGCCTGATGCACAGGACAAACACGTTTTCAGAAAACCAGAGCGTTTTGAGCAAAACGGGCTGCCGTTTGGCCTATGCTCAAGGCGTAGGTTTTACTTGTAAAGGAGGTGCGCATGTTTAAGCATATTTTGGTTCCTGTGGATGGTTCTTCGACATCGATGCAGGCCGTGAGCAAGGCCGCTGGCCTGGCCAAGGCGTTCGGCAGCGAGGTCACTGCGGTCTACGTGCTTGATCCCTATCCCTTCACCGGGGTGGGGGCTGACTTTGCCTATGGTCAGGCGCAGTACCTGAGTGCCGCTACGGCAGAAGCCAACAAGGCCCTGGAAGACGTGAAGAAGCTGCTGGAGGAAGCCGGTATTTCGGTCAAGACCCTGGTGGGCGAGGGCCACGCCATTCACGAAGGCATCGTGCGGGTAGCGGAAAACGTCGGGGCCGATCTGATCGTGATGGGCTCGCATGGCCGCCGTGGGCTGGAAAAACTGGTGCTGGGCAGCGTGGCGCAGCGTGTTCTGCAGGCCGCGCACGTGCCGGTGCTGGTGGTGCGTGCCTGAGCGGTTTGCTCCTTCGCGCGATAAAGACCGTCTCTGCGGGCAATGCCAGTCAGTTAAGCGCTGACTGGCATTTTTTCTGTGGGGAGCTTGCTGCCAGAGCCGTTGCGCTCAATGGCGTGCCATTCAAGAGATATGGAAGCACATCAAAGATGCTTCATGTGCCTGGAAATAAATTTTTGGGCATATATGCAAACGGAATGGCGCATGGCATGAAGACATTGGCTCATAAAGATAATTACTATTGTGACAGCTGTTTATAAATCATGAGGAAAAGTAAGTTTATTCACGGCTCTGAAATAACGCGTTCCTTGGTAACTATATCACTAGGCATTGCTTTATTTGCTCTGTATTTTGGATGGCCTAAAGCAGAGATCAGGCTGCCGCCGAAGGAGCTTGCTTCTATCATCCGGGTAACTCTTACTTCTGACCCTGTCGTTGTTAAAGAAAATGGGCTTTTAGAAGTACAAGGAGCAGAAGAGGGCGGAAAATCTGGATGGTGGTACTTCGCTCCTGTCGAATCTCTTGTCAATAATTTGCGCAAAGATCAGGTGCTGGATGTCTTGGTCTCTCAAAGCGATGATTCTGCTTATGGTGGCCGAGGCTATATCTGGCAAGTCCATGACGCCAGCGAGGGGCGATTGCTCATGTCCGCAAATCAGGCGGCAGAGTATCGGTCTTATGAGAACTTCACGCGATATTTAAAACTCTGCATAGGCTTATTGCTGTCCACCATCGTAGGCATTGCTGGTTATAGAAATCATTTGAAAGTCGGCGGAAAGATGGTTGATATGGCGCGGTAGTTTCATATTATTTTTATAGCTGCTTGCGCTTGTTGTTGAACGATTTCAGATATAAATGATATTGAAATATAGTAAATCAAAGCGGTAAAAGCTATTTTTTCACTAGCTAAGAACGACACGACCCCCGCCCATGCGCACGGCCTGGTGCAATGCGCGGGCGGCCCGTTCAAGGGTTTGCTGTGGTGTTTCCTGGGGATGCTTTTGCACGAGGCCGACGCTCAGTTCCACGGTAATGCAATCCTGCGCATGCAGCAGTGGGGATTGCGCCAGTTCGCTTTGCAGCCGTGCCAGGGCCTGGGCCGCCTGGTCGGACGGGCTATCGGGCAAGACCAGGACCAGGTGCTGGTCGCTGGTGCGGCCAATGTCGTCCTGGGGGCGCAGGGTGTTGCGGGCAATCTGCACCAGGTGGCACAGCGCCAGTTCCGGCAAGGCCGATGGCGCTTGCGCCGCATCCGGGCCGGCCAAGGCCGTGGCGGGAAGCTGTGCCTGCATGACGGCTACGCTCAAGGGCGATTGCAGGCGCTCGCTGCGCACCGACTCGGCCAGAAAGGCTTCCTGCAGCCCCTGGCCGTTCAGGGCGCCCGTGCTGGGGTCGTGCCGGCTGGTGTCCTCCATGCGTTGCAGGCGGCTGCTCAGTTGGTGGATTTGCTGTTCCTGCGCCTGGGCCTGCTCTTGCAGGTCGCGCATGGCGCTCATGGCATGGTGGCTTTCGCGGGCCAGGCGGTTGCCGGAGGCCACCACCGCTTCCAGCAGCGGGGCCAGGTCGCCCAGGTGCTGGGCTTGCTGGATGCGCTGGGCGTAGTCGGACAATTGATCCTGGTGCTGGCTGCTGTGGCTGCTCAGGTCGGCCATGTGGCTGGCGTATTGGGCCAAAAGGCCCTTGATGCGGTCATGGGCCTCCTGCTGGCTGTTGTGCAGTTCAAGGTGGCGAAACAGCAGGTTCTTCAGGTGCAACTGGATGTGCTGCAACTGCGGCGTCGTCCATGCGGGCTCCATGGCTGTCTGCAGTTTTTCCGCCAGGCCTTGCAGGGGCGGGTCTTGCGTGGCAATGGTGCGCAAGTGTTCCACCGCCATCGCCAATAACTGGGCAATCGTGCGGGCGCGTTGGGCTTGTTCCTGGCTGAGGAAGGACAGGCGGTAGCTGTAATTGTGCAGCATCTGCTCCAGCGTCCGGGGGGGCGGAGGGGCTTGCCGCAGGAATTCCACCAGTTGCATGGAGATTTCCCGGGTACGCAAATCTTCCGGACCCAGGGCGCCGACGGTGTTTTCGATGAGGCGGGCCAGCTGTTCGGCCAGGCTTTCGGGCAGCACTTCCAGCGGCGTACTCGGGCAGGACAGGGCGGTGGCCTGGGCGTTGCCGGTCAGCTCCAGCTGGGCGTACTCGACGATGGCGGTTTGCAACTGCTGCCAGTCCTTGGCTTCGACGGCCTGCAGGAACGATTGGGTCAGCTGCTTTTGCCGGGGTGTTTGCGATGGCAGCAGGGTGCCGATGTGGCGCAGGCGCCGCTGGGGGAAGGCTTCATGGGGAAGCAGCCCGGCAACTTCTTCGTACACCGCCTGGTAGTTTTCGGGCGTGGGCGGCAGGCGGCGGCGTGCCAGAACCTGCAGGCTTTGGCGGGCAATATCGGCGGGAGAGCGGGGGCGCATAAACGGATAACGGGATGATGGATTTTGCGGGGCTGCAAAGCGCCGGGAACCGGCCGGCACAGACCTACAATCGGCAGCCGGTAGAACCCCAGGTAGACATGAAAATACTTATTTCCAATGATGACGGCTTCCAGGCCCCCGGTATTGTGGCCCTGCACCAAGCCATCGCTGCGATCGAGGGCGTTGAAGTCGAGGTCGTTGCTCCGGAACACAACAACAGCGCCAAGTCCAATGCCCTGACATTGCACGCCCCCCTGTACGTCCATCGTGCGGCCAACGGGTTTCGCTATGTCAACGGCACGCCGGCCGATTGCGTGCATATCGCCCTGACCGGGCTGCTGGGGTACCGGCCCGACCTGGTGCTGTCCGGAATCAACAACGGCGCCAACATGGGGGACGATACGGTGTATTCGGGCACGGTGGGCGCGGCCATGGAGGGCTTTCTGTTCGGCATACCGGCGATCGCCTTCTCGCAGGTCGAGCGCGGCTGGGAGCACCTGGAGGCGGCAGCGCAGAAAGCCCGGGCCATGGTGGCGCAACTGCGCCAGCAGCAACTGGTGGGGGCGGCCCCCTGGCTGCTGAACGTGAATATTCCGAACCTTCCCCTGGATGCGCTGGGAGCGCTCAAGCTGTGCCGCCTGGGGCGCCGCCATGCGGCCGAGCCGGTGATTACCCAGACCAGCCCCCGTGGCGAAACGATGTACTGGATCGGCAGTGCCGGTGCCGCCAAGGACGAGTCGGAAGGGACCGACTTCCATGCCACCGCCCAGGGGCATATCGCCATCACGCCCTTGAAAGTCGACCTGACCGATCACCAGCATCTGGGGTACTGGGGGCAGACCGCAGCGCGGCTGCAGACGGCGATGGGGCAGGCATGAGCCAGGGCAACCCACCGCGCCGGCCCGGTTTCCCGGCCCGCCTGCCTTCGCTGGCCAATGCCCAGCCAGCCCCGGTGCGGCCGGCCACGGCGCCGGGTTCGGTCACTGCCTCGGGCTGGGGGCTGGATTCGGCGGCGGTGCGCCAGCGCATGGTGCAGCGGCTGGCCGCTGGCGGGATTCAATCGCCCCTGGTGCTGCAGGCCATGGGACAGGTGCAACGCCATGGATTCGTCGACAGCGCCCTGGTCACCCAGGCGTATGAAGACACCAGCTTGCCCATTGGCTGGCAGCAGACGATTTCCAAGCCCAGTGTCGTTGCCCGGATGGTCGAACTGCTTCTCGGCGCCCCGGCAGCGAAGGCGCAGGGACTGGGGCGGGTGCTGGAAATCGGCACCGGCTGCGGCTACCAGGCGGCAGTGCTGTCCATGGTGGCGCGGGAGGTGTATTCCATCGAGCGTTTGCGCAACCTGCATGAAAAAGCCCGCAGCAATCTGCGGCCGCTGCGTCTGGCCAACGTGCATTTGCTGCTGGGCGACGGGATGCTGGGCTACCCCCGGGGCGGGCCGTATGCCGGGATTATTTCTGCGGCCGGGGGGCAGGCGCTGCCAACGGCCTGGCTGGAGCAATTGGCCGTCGGGGGGCGACTGGTGGCCCCGATGGTGCAGGAAAACGGGCAGCAAATGCTGCTGGTGGTGGAGCGCCATGAACAAGGTTTTACCGAATCGGTTCTGGAAGCCGTGCATTTCGTCCCCTTAAAATCGGGGGTTGCCTGAATCAGGAAAAGGTCTATGTGCAAGCAAAAAAAATTCAGTCTCGGGTTCTGTGCTTTATTGGTGGCCGGTTTTTTGGCCGGTTGTGCGCAAACCAATGAAGCGCCCGTTGAAACCCGTGGGGGCTTTGGCCGCACGGCAACAACGGTGGACCCCGCCACTTTGCCCGGGGCAGAGAATGCCGGGAAGCCGGGGTATTACACCGTCAAGCCTGGGGATACGTTGATCCGCATCGGCCTGGAACATGGCCAAAGCTGGAAAGATATTGCGCAGTGGAGCCAGCTTGCCAATCCCAATGTGATCGAAGTCGGGCAGGTCGTCCGGGTCGTGCCGCCCGGCACGGCCCCTGGCGAAGGACGGGCAACCCCGACCGCCACGGCGCCCGTGCAGGCCACGCCATTGCCGCCTGCGGGCGGGACGGCCAGCGCTCCTGCCGCCAGCAGCACCAATACCAGTACCGGCAGCGCCCCGACAGCACCCAGCGCCGATGTGGCCAGCCTGGGGCTGATCTGGCCGGCTGCCGGGAACATCATCAGCGGTTTCAATGAAACGACCAATAAAGGCGTGGATATTGCCGGCAAGGCCGGTGATCCGATCGTGGCCGCTGCGGCAGGGAAAGTGATTTACGTCGGTGAAATGCGTGGCTATGGCCAATTGATCATCATCCAGCACTCCAAGGACTACCTGACGGCCTATGCGCACAACCAGAAAATGCTGGTCAAGGAAGAGCAAACCGTCAAAAAAGGTCAGCACATCGCCCAAATGGGCAGCAGCGATACCGATCGCGTAAAGCTGCATTTTGAATTGCGCCGCCAGGGCAAGCCGATCGACCCCGTGCGCTATTTGCCAGCGCGATAAAACCGTTTTGCCCATGTGGCAAGGTGCGTGAATGGCGCTTTTCAGCCCGGCATAGTGCCGGGCTTTTATTTTTCAGGACGGGTTGGCGTGGCAGGAAAATCCATGAATCAGGATGCGGAAATGGCCGAGTTGCCGGAAACCGGGGAGGACGACGCCCAGGCCGTCGAGGTGCGTCAGCTTGCGCTGCCTGCGGCCTTGCACGGCAACCGTCTGGACAAAGCCCTGGCCGAGCTGGTGCCGGAATTTTCCCGCAGCTACCTGCAGCAATTGCTGGCGCACGGGGCCGTGCAGCTCAATGGCCGCGAGGCGCAAAAACCGGCCACCAAAGTCCGGTTGGGCGACCACCTGGCCGTGACCATGCGCCCCACGGCGCAAAGCCAGGCGTTCAAGCCCGAGGCCATGGTCCTGGACGTCGTGTTTGAAGATGCACACCTGCTGGTGGTGAACAAGCCGGCGGGCCTGGTCGTCCACCCTGCACCCGGAAACTGGAGCGGCACCTTGCTCAACGGCTTGCTGGCCCACCATGCTGGGGCCGTGCAAGTGCCCCGGGCGGGTATCGTGCATCGGCTGGACAAGGACACCAGCGGCCTGATGGTGGTGGCGAAAACCCGCGCTGTCATGGATGCACTGGTGGCGCTGATCGCCCGGCGCGACGTTGGCCGCCGTTATCTGGCCCTGGCCCATGGCGCGTGGCAGGGCGAGTCGATGCAGACGGTGGCGGCCGCCATTGGCCGCGACCCGCGCAACCGCCTGCGCATGGCGGTGGTCGATTTGCAGCACAGCCCCGGCAAAGAGGCGCGGACGGACATCACCTGCCTGAGCAGCACCGACGCCCACTGCCTGGTGCATTGCAAGCTGCATACCGGGCGCACGCACCAGATTCGTGTCCACATGCAGCATTTGCACCATCCCCTGGTGGCCGATGCGGTGTATGGCGGCGCAGCGGCGGGCGATCTGCAACGCCAGGCGCTGCACGCCTTTCGGTTGCAATTCATCCATCCTGTGACCGGAGAAGACTTGCATTTGCGGGCCGAGCCGCCCCGGGATTTTTTGACGGCAGCCGAAAAACTGGGCCTCCAGTACAATTGCCCGCCTTAGAACTTGTTCGTAAGGCAGCCATCGCTGCAATCGCCCGCCCGGGAGGGTCGGATCTTTTTATTTTTCCCAAGGATGGATATGGACGCGAAAAAGGTGCTTGAAGCCGCCCTTTTATGCGCCGCCGGGCCGTTGCCCGAGCGCGATTTGCGTATTTTGTTCGACGGCGCCGTCGATACCGCCGGCTTGCGCACTCTCTTGCAGGAATTGCAGCACGACTGGCAGGGCCGGGGGGTGGAGCTGGTGCAGGTTGCTTCCGGCTGGCGCTTTCAGACCCGTCCGGAAATGCGTGTTTTTCTCGATCGCCTGAACCCGGAAAAGCCGCCGCGCTACAGCCGTGCCGTACTCGAAACTCTGGCCATCATCGCCTACCGCCAGCCGGTGACGCGCGGCGACATCGAAGACATCCGGGGCGTCACGGTCGGCAGCCAGATCATCAAGCAGCTGGAAGACCGGGGCTGGATCGAGGAAATCGGCTACCGCGAAACCGTGGGCCGTCCGGCATTGCTGGCAACCACGCGCCAGTTTCTGGACGACCTGGGCCTGCAATCCCTGGCCGACCTGCCGCTGCTGGGCGGCGAAGACGAGCGCGATGCCCAGGACGCCCTGGTGGCGGCATTGCAATCCGGTCAGGACGAAGACCGTGCCGCCTTTACCCCCGATCTGTTTGCCGAGGATGGCATGGCGCTGGTAACGGCGCCCGATGCCGCCCCTGACCCTGCCGCCGCGGATGCGCCCGCGCCAGCAGCATCCCCCGCCACCCCCACCAACATCCCCCCTGCCCAGGGGCAGTGAGAACCCCATGCCACACCATCCCAAGAACGAAGCCGCCGCTGCGGTAGGTTATGACTTTGCCGACATCGTCGGCGGCGCCCTGGACGCCCAGGAACTGCAAACCGAGTCGGCGCACGCGGCGCAACAGCCGCACAAGCGCGTGCTGCAGCCGCTGGCCGAAGCGCCCAAGCTGCACAAAGTGCTGGCCCAGGCCGGCCTGGGTTCGCGCCTGGAGATGGAGCGCACCATCGCCGCAGGCCGCCTGACGGTGAACAACGAGGTGGCCCACGTCGGCCAGCGCGTGCAGCCCGGCGACATCATCAAGCTCGACGGCAAGCCCGTGCGCATCCGCATCGAACCGCCCAGCGTGCGGGTGCTGGCCTACCACAAGCCCGCCGGCGAAGTCGTCACCCACGACGACCCGCAGAACCGCCCCACGGTGTTCCGCCGCCTGCCGTATCTGGGGCAGGGCAAATGGCAGTCCGTGGGCCGCCTGGATCTGAATACCGAAGGGCTGCTGCTGCTGACCAACTCCGGCGATCTGGCCAACAACCTGATGCACCCGCGCTTCGGCCTGGAGCGCGAATACGCCGTGCGCGTGCTGGGGGCGCTGACGCCCGAGGAAAAACAGCAGCTTCTCGACGGCGTGATGCTGGAGGACGGCCCGGCTGCCTTCGGCAGCATCGACGAGGGCGGCGGGGAGGGCGCCAACGTCTGGTACCGCGTCACCATCAGCGAAGGGCGCAACCGCGAAGTGCGCCGCATTTTTGAAGCCCTGGGCCGCGCCGTCAGTCGCCTCATCCGCATCCGCTACGGTGCCATGCAGTTGCCGCGCGGCCTGCGCCGGGGCGCCTGGATGGAGCTGGACGAGAAAGACATCAAGGCCCTGGCCCTGGCCAGCGGCGCCGATCAGGCGCTGCTGCGCAAAAAGCCCCAGGCTCAGCCCAATGTGCGCCGTCAGTCCGACCGTGCCGGTTCGCGGGCCAAAACCCGGGTGCACGAGGCCGAGGAAGCCCGCCAGCTTCGCGCCCGCCGTGCCAGCAAGCCGCGCCGGATCAGCACCCCGGAAGTGGCCCCCGACCGCATCGGCCAGGACAGCCTGCTGCGAGCGCGGGTGGCGCAAAAACGCAAACCCGCAGGCGGCAAGCGCTGATAAGAAAAAAATAGCTGCTTGCGCTGTCTATACAAGAATTTCAGGTATGAATGATGCTGAAAACCTTGTAGAGCCAGCGGAAGAAGCTATTAAAAATATAAAATTCTGACCGCAGCCCCTGCCAGGAATCCTCGGCACGATTAGAATGCCGGGTTTTGCCCGGTCGCGGCAAAAAAGATTTTTTATTTCCAAGGAAAACTTCTCATGGCTCTCGAACGTACCCTCTCCATCATCAAACCCGATGCCGTTGCCAAGAACGTGATCGGCCAGATCTACGCCCGCTTCGAAGGCGCCGGCCTGAAGATCGCTGCCGCCAAGATGGCCCACCTGTCGCGCGGCGAAGCCGAGCAGTTCTACGCCGTGCATAAAGAGCGCCCCTTCTTCAAGGATCTGGTGGACTTCATGGTCTCCGGCCCCGTCATGATCCAGGTGCTGGAAGGCGAAGGCGCCATCCTGAAAAACCGTGAACTGATGGGCGCCACCGATCCCAAGAAAGCCGAAGCCGGCACCATCCGCGCCGACTTTGCCGACAGCATCGACGCCAACGCCGTACACGGCTCCGACGCAGCGGAAACCGCCGCCGTCGAAATCGCCTTCTTCTTCCCCGGCATGAACGTCTACGCACGTTGATCGCCCCTGAACCCCGTGCAGCCCGCGCTGCATGGGGCGCTGCCCGGTGCGGGCAGACCCCTCCATGACCGCCACCAATCTTCTGAATTTTGACCTCCCCGGCCTGATCGCCTATTGCCAGGCGCTGGGAGAAAAACCGTTTCGCGCCACCCAGTTGTTCCGCTGGATGCACCAGCGCGGCGCCACCGACTTCGCCCAGATGACCGATCTGGCCAAGTCGCTGCGCGAGAAACTGAGCGTCCAGGCCCGCATCGAAGGCCTGAAAATCCTCACCCAGCAGGAATCGCGCGACGGCACCATCAAGTGGCTGTTCGACGTGGGCGATGGCAACGCGATCGAGTCCGTGTTCATCCCCGAAGACGATCGGGGCACGCTGTGCGTCTCCTCCCAGGCCGGTTGTGCCGTCGGCTGCCGCTTCTGCTCCACCGGCCACCAGGGCTTCAGCCGCAACCTGACCACCGGCGAAATCATCGCCCAGCTGTGGTTTGCCGAACACTTCCTGCGCAAGCACCTGAACACGTCCGAGCGCGTCATCACCAACGTCGTGATGATGGGCATGGGCGAGCCGCTGCAAAATTATTCCGCCCTGGTGCCCGCCCTGAAAATCATGCTGGACGACCACGGCTACGGCTTGTCGCGCCGGCGCGTGACCGTCTCCACCTCCGGCGTGGTGCCGATGATGCAGCGCCTGAGCCAGGACTGTCCGGTGGCCCTGGCCGTCTCGCTGCACGCCCCCAACGACGCGCTGCGCGACCATCTGGTGCCGCTGAACAAGAAGTACCCGCTGGACGAGCTGCTCCAGGCCTGCGTGGACTACCTGGAATTTGCCCCGCGCGACTTCGTGACGTTCGAATACTGCATGCTGGACGGCGTCAATGACCAGCCCGAACATGCCCAGCAGCTCATCGCCCTGGTGCGCCGCCACGGCAATGGCAAGGCGTGGTGCAAGTTCAACCTCATCCCGTTCAACCCCTTTCCGCAATCGGGGCTGCTGCGCTCCAGCAACGCAGCAGTGCAGCGCTTTGCCCAGCAATTGAGCGATGCGGGCATCGTCACCACCGTGCGCAAGACGCGCGGGGACGACATCGATGCGGCCTGCGGGCAGCTGGCGGGCGACGTAAAAGATCGCACGCGAGCGGCAGACCGCATGGCAAAGCAACGTACCATTAGCATTCACCGCGCCCGCTAGGGGCGCGGTGGTCGTGTCTTGTTCTGTTGCTGGTTGAAAGGATCTTCATGCACACCCCAATCCGGATTTCGCCTCCTGCCCTTGCCATGGTGCGCCGATGGCATCGGGCCTTGGGGGCCGGGGTGTTGCTGGCGGCGCTGGCCGGGTGCGCCGCCACCGGCGCGGTGTCCAATCCGGGGCAGGAGCCTGGTTCGGCCTCCGAGGACGAGGCCCATCGCCTGGCGCACACCCGGCTGCAACTGGGGGCCATGCACTTCAGCGAAGGGCGCAACGAGATCGCCCTGGGCGAAGTGGCCCGCGCCCTGCAGGCCTATCCCGGCTATGTCGATGCCTACAACCTGCAAGGCTGGATTTATCTGGCCGAGCGCGACTACCTGAAGGCCGATGCCAGCTTCGACCGGGCCCTGGGCCTGCGCCCGGGCGATCCGGACATTCGCTACAACCAGGGCTGGTCGCAGTGCCAGCAAAAGAAATTCGACATGGCCCAGCTGCACTTCGATGCAGCTCTGGCCGCCACCCGGTTTGCCGATCAGGGCCGGGCCCGCACCCTGCTGGCCAAGGCCGTCTGCCTGCGCGAAGCCGACAGCCGTGCGGACACTCTGACCCTGCTGGCCCAGGCGTATGAACTGGACCCGGGCAATCCGACCATCGAACTCAATTACGCCCAGGCGCTGTTCGACCGGGGCGAGGCCCGCAAGGCGCGGTTCTACGCGCAGCGGCTCAATAACAGCGATCGTGCCAGCGCCGCTTCCCTGTGGCTGGGCATGAAGATCGAGCGCCAGCAGGGCGACGCCATTGCCGTGCGGCAGTTGGCCGATCAGCTGATCCAGCGCTTCCCTACCTCCAAGGAACGCGAAAAATTTGACCGGGGAGCGTTTGATGAGTGAGTCCACCAGCGAGGCGGTGCAACCGGCTGCCGCGCCCATCCAGGCCGGTGCGGCCTTGCGCCAGGCCCGCGAAAGCCGGGGCGTGGCATTGGCCACCCTGGCGGCGACATTGAAAGTGCCGGTCGGCAAGCTCCAGGCACTGGAAGACGAGGACTGGCAGCGCCTGCCCGACATGGTGTTCGCCCGGGCGCTGGCGCAAAGCGTCTGCCGCACGCTGCAGATCGACGCCGGGGCCATCCTGGCCCTGCTGCCCCAGCAGAAGGTCGCGGCCCTGCAGCCCCGGCTGGGCATCAACGAACCCATGCGCGAACGCGCCGTGCCGTCGATTTTCCCGACTGCCTCGGCGGGCGGGGGCGGGCGCTGGCTGTGGGTGCTGCTGCTCCTGATCGTTCTGGGGGGCGTGGTGTATGGCGGCCTGCTCTGGCAGAAAGACCTGCTGCAAGACGACGACGCCCCGGCGGCCCACGCGCAGGCCGATGAGGATGCGCCGCTGTTCCCGCCGTCGGACGAGGAGGGCGATGAACCCTCCGCCGTGTCCCTGGCGCTGGCGCAGCCGCAACCGTCATCGGAAGAAAGCGCCGCCCCGGCCGAGGCCGCTGACCCTGTGGCGTCTGCGCCCGCACCTGCCGAGCCGGCGTCTGCCGATGCCGCCGTGCCGGTGCTGCGCCTGCAGGCCAAGGGCGCGACCTGGGTGCAGGTCGTCGATGCCCAGCAGCGTCTGCTGGTGGAAAAAATTCTGCAGGAGGGGGAGGTGTTCACCACCTCGGCCCCCAGGCCGCTGACGGTGGCCATCGGCAAGGCCGACCAGACGACCGTGGAAATTAATGGTGTCCCGTTCGACCCCCGGGCCAAGGCCCGCGACAACGTGGCACGTTTTGAGGTGAAGTAACAAGTGTCCGATTCGATCTGGGCCGCCAGCCCCATCGCGCTGGCCGCGCCCCTACCGCGCCGCAGCCGCCAGGCCCGCGTGGTGTGCGGGGAAAACGTGGTGACGGTGGGCGGCGATGCCCCCGTGCGCCTGCAGTCCATGACCAATACCGACACCGTGGAGGCGGTGGAAACCGCCATCCAGGTGCGTGATCTGGCCCAGGCCGGTTCGGAACTGGTGCGCATTACGGTCAATACCCCGGAAGCGGCCCAGGCCGTCCCCTACATCCGCGAGCAGCTCGACCGCATGGGCTGCAACGTGCCGCTGGTGGGCGATTTCCACTACAACGGCCACCGGCTTTTGAGCGATTTCCCGGACTGCGCCCAGGCGCTGTCCAAGTACCGCATCAACCCCGGCAACGTGGGCAAGGGCGACAAGAAGGACAAGCAGTTCGCCCAGATGATCGAGATCGCCGCCCGCCACGACAAGGCGGTGCGCATCGGCGTGAACTGGGGCAGCCTGGACCAGGAACTGCTGGCGCAGCTGATGGATGCCAACGGCCGGCGCCCCCAGCCCTGGGATGCGCGGCAGGTGATGTACGAGGCGCTGATCACCTCGGCCATCACCTCGGCGCGGCGGGCCGAGGAGCTGGGGCTGAACGGCAACAACATCATCCTGTCGTGCAAGGTCAGCGGCGTGCAGGATTTGATTGCCGTGTACCGTGAACTGGCGCGGCGCTGCGACTACGCCCTGCACCTGGGCCTGACCGAAGCAGGCATGGGCACGCGCGGCACGGTGTCCTCCAGCGTGGCCCTGGGCATCCTGCTGCAGGAGGGCATTGGCGACACCATCCGCGTCTCGCTCACGCCCCAGCCGGGCGAGGCCCGCACGCAGGAAGTGGTGGTGGCGGCGGAAATCCTGCAGGCGCTGGGGATGCGTTCCTTCGTGCCCAGCGTCACCGCCTGCCCCGGTTGCGGGCGCACCACCAGCACGGTGTTCCAGGAGCTGGCCAAGGAAATCGACGACTTCCTGCGGGCGCAAATGCCCGTCTGGCGTGCGCAATACCCTGGCGTGGAAAGCATGAAAGTGGCCGTCATGGGCTGCATCGTCAACGGCCCGGGCGAGAGCAAACATGCCGACATCGGCATCAGCCTGCCCGGCACCGGCGAAGCGCCCACCGCCCCGGTCTACATCGACGGCGAAAAGGCCATGACCCTGCGCGGCGAGCATATCGCCCGGGAGTTCCAGCGCATCGTGCTGGATTACGTCCAGCAGCGGTACGCGAATAAAGCAATAGCTGTTTCCGCAGGTGCATAAACGGTTTCAAAGCTAAAATTACCTGAAATCCTTGTATATCCAGCGGTAAAAGCTCCTTTTTTTAATAATCCAGAACAACATGGCAAAACCCGAAAAACTCAGCGCCGTCAAAGGCATGAACGACATCCTGCCCGGCCAGTCCGAGCGCTGGCAGTGGCTGGAAGCGCAGGTGCGCGACCTGATGGACAGCTTCGCCTACCGCAACGTGCGCACACCCATCGTGGAACACACCCAGTTGTTCGTGCGCGGCATCGGCGAAGTGACCGACATCGTCGAAAAAGAGATGTATTCGTTCGAGGACAAGCTCAACGGCGAACACCTCACCCTGCGCCCCGAAGGCACGGCCAGCCTGGTGCGGGCCACGATCGAGAACAATCTGCTCTACGACGGCGGCAAGCGCATGTGGTACATCGGCCCCATGTTCCGCCACGAGCGCCCGCAGCGCGGCCGCTACCGCCAGTTCCACCAGATCGGTGCCGAGGCCCTGGGCTTTGCCGGGCCGGACGTGGATGCCGAGCTGATCCTGCTGGCCGTGGCCCTGTGGAAGCGCCTGGGCCTGTCCCAGTGGCGGCTGGAAATCAACAGCCTGGGCCAGCCCGAGGAGCGCCAGGCGCACCGCGCCGCGTTGATTGCCTACCTGGAGCAGCACCAGGACGTGCTGGACGAAGAAGCCCAACGCCGCATGTACGCCAACCCGCTGCGTGTGCTGGACACGAAAAACCCCGCCATGCAGGACATGGTGAACAACGCCCCCAGGCTGATCGACTATCTGGGCGAGGCCTCGCTGGCGCACCTGCGCGGCGTGCAGGCCATCCTGGACGCCAACGGCGTGCCCTGGACGCTCAACCCCCGTCTGGTGCGCGGCCTGGATTACTACAACCTCACCGTGTTCGAGTTCGTCACCGACCTGCTGGGCGCCCAGGGCACCATTTGCGCAGGCGGGCGTTACGACTACCTGATCGAACAGGTCGGCGGCAAGCCTGCCCCGGCGGTGGGCTGGGCGCTGGGCGTGGAGCGCGTGCTGGAGCTGGTCAAGGAACTGGGCACTGACATCCCCACGCCGCAGCCCGATGCCTATGCCATCGTCCCCGATGCCGCCGCCATGCCCCAGGTACTGCAAACGCTGACGGCCTTGCGCGAAGCGGGCGTGCGCGTGCAGATGCACGCCGCCACCGAGCAGGGCATGGGCAGCATGAAATCGCAATTCAAGAAGGCCGATGGCAGCGGTGCCCGCTTTGCGCTGATTTTCGGCAGCGACGAGCTGGCGCGGGGCGAGGTCACCGTCAAGGCGCTGCGCGACGGACAAGGCGCCCAAACCACCCAGCCGCTGGCCGAGGCGGCCACCTGGGCGGCCAGCCTACAATCACACTCCTGATTTTTTACCGCTGAAGCATTACTAGGGCACTATGGCAACGCATCTGGACCTGGAAGAACAAGAGCAGCTTGACCAATTCAAGCATTTCTGGAACCAATGGGGCACCCCGATCACCACCGTGCTGGTCGTCGTCCTGGGGGGCTTTGCCGCCTGGAACGGCTGGCAGTTGTGGCAGCAGCGCCAGGCCACGCAGGCCGCGGCGCTGGCCGATGCGGTGACCGTCGCCGTGCAAAGCCAGGACCAGGGCCGCGTGGCCCTGGCCTTTGAAGAATTGAAGAAGGAATACGGCGCCACCGTCCAGGCCAGCCAGGCCGCCTTGCAGGTCGCCAAGGCAGCCCAGGATGCCGGCAAAACCGATGCCGCCAAGGCCGCCTTGCAATGGGCCGCCGACCACGCCGAGGATGCGGGCTACCGCTCCACGGCCAAGCTGCGTCTGGCCGCCCTGCACATCCAGGCCCAGGAGCTGGATGCCGCCGCAGCTCTGCTGCAAGGCGATTTCGCCCCCGAATTCAAGGCCCTGGCGCAAGACCGCCTGGGCGATGTGCTGCAACTGCAAGGCAAAACCCAGGAAGCCATCGCCGCTTACCAGCAAGCCTGGCACCAGCTCGATGAGCGGCTGGAATACCGCGCCCTGGTCGCCTACAAACTCAATGCCCTGGGGATTGCAACCACGGCAACTACTGCACCGACGACGGAGTCCGCATCGTGATGAAGCCATCTTCCCTTCCCCTGTGGGCGCGTCGCAGCGCCCTGGCGCTGGCCGTTGTGGCCGGCTTGGCCGCCTGCGGCTCCAAGGCGCCCAAGCCTGCCGATCTTGGCCCCAACGTGCCTGTGCTGCCGGTGCGCCAGGCGTGGCACAGCAGCATTCCCGCCCTGAAAAACGCCAGCATCGCACCGCAGGTGGTCGGCCAGAATCTGGTGCTGGCCGCTGCCGATGGCACCGTGGTCAGCCTGGATGGCGCAACGGGCCGCGAGCAATGGCGCAGCCAGGTCGGCAAGGCCCTGCAAACCGGGGTGGGCAGTGACGGCAGTCATGCCGCTGTCGTTACCGTCGCCAATGATCTGGTGGTGCTGGGCCAGGGCGGTACTCTGTGGAGCAAGCCGCTGAGTGCTGCCTCGTACACCGCCCCGCTGGTGGCGGGCGGGCGGGTTTTCGTGCTGACGGCCGACCGCCATCTGACTGCCTACGATGCCCAGGACGGCACCCAGTTGTGGACGTTGCAGCGCGATGGCGAGCCGCTGGTGCTGCGCCAGCAAGGCGTGCTGGCAGCGCATGGCAATACGTTGCTGGCGGGGCTGTCGGGCCGTCTGGTGGCCTTGAATCCGGACAACGGTGTCGTATTGTGGGAAGCGCCCCTGGCCACCCCGCGCGGCACCAACGATGTGGAGCGGCTGGTCGATCTGGTCGGCCCCTATGCCCGCAACAACGACGTGGTGTGCGCCCGCGCCTTCCAGGCCAGCGTCGGCTGTGTGGATGTCGGCCAGGCCCGCCTGATGTGGACGGCGCAGGCCAAAGGCTCGGTCGGCATCGGCAGCAACAGCGAACAGGTCTTCGGCGCCGAAAGCAATGGCACGGTGCAGGCCTGGAGCCGGCGCGACGGTGCCAAGCAATGGAGTACCGAGCGCCTGCAGCTGCGCCAATTGACCGCACCGCTGGCGCTGGGGCGCTCGGTTGTCGTGGGCGACAGCACCGGGCTGGTGCATCTGTTGTCCAAGGACGATGGCAGCCCGCTGAACCGCCTCAGCACCGACAGCAGCGGCATCGCTGTTGCCCCGGTGGTGGTGGCCGATACCTTGGTGGTGGTGACCCGCAACGGCGGGGTGTACGGCTTCCGCCCGGACTAAAGCGTTTTTAAGATTGTTTGCATGAAACCTGTGATTGCCCTGGTAGGGCGGCCCAACGTGGGCAAATCCACCCTGTTCAATCGGCTGACCAAGTCGCGCGATGCGATCGTCTCGGACTTTGCCGGGCTGACACGCGACCGCCACTACGGGCAGGGCCGCCAGGGCAAGCTGGAATACATCGTCATCGATACCGGTGGCTTCGAGCCGGACGCCTCCCAGGGCATCTTCCGGGAAATGGCCAAGCAGACCCGCCAGGCCGTGACCGAGGCGGATGTGGTGGTGTTCGTCGTCGATGCCCGCGATGGTCTCTCGGCCCAGGATCATGAAATCGCCAACTACCTGCGCCGCCTGGGCAAGCCCTGCCTGCTGGTGGCCAACAAGGCCGAAGGCATGCAGGCCGGCGCCCAGCTCACGGAGTTCTATGAACTCGGCCTGGGCGAGGTGTACCCCGTCTCGGCCGCCCACGGCCAGGGCGTGCGCGGTCTGGTGGAGTTGGCCCTGGCCCCCTTGCAGCTGCCCGAGGAAGAAGAGCTGCCGGAGCTGGAAGACGGCGAGCTGCGGCCCATCAAGCTGGCTTTGGCCGGGCGGCCCAATGCAGGCAAATCGACACTGATCAACACCTGGCTGGGCGAGGAACGGCTGGTCGCCTTCGACTTGCCGGGCACGACGCGCGATGCCATCAGCGTGCCGTTCGAGCGCAACGGGCAGAAGTTCGAGCTGATCGACACGGCGGGCCTGCGCCGCAAGGGCAAGGTGTTCCAGGCCATCGAGAAGTTCTCGGTCGTCAAGACCTTGCAGGCGATCGAATCGGCCAACGTGGTGCTGCTGCTGATCGACGCCACCGAGGGTGTGACCGACCAGGACGCGCACATTGCCGGCTACATCCTCGACAGTGGCCGTGCCGTGGTGCTGGCCGTGAACAAGTGGGATGCGCTGGACGAGTACCAGCGCGAGCTGGTGCAGCGCTCCATCGAAACCCGGCTGGGTTTCCTGAAGTTTGCCAATCTGCATTTCATCTCGGCCACCAAGCGCCAGGGGCTGGGGCCGCTGTGGAGTTCCATTGCCCAGGCGCACAAGGCGGCCACCTGCAAGATGCCCACGCCGGTGCTGACCCGCGTGCTGCAGGAATCCCTGCAATTCCAGACGCCCAAGAAAGTCGGCGCCTACCGCCCGAAAATGCGCTACGCCCACCAAGGCGGCATGAACCCGCCGGTTATCGTGATTCACGGCAATTCGCTGAATCTGGTCACGGATGCCTATAAACGTTTTCTGGAAGGGCGTTTCCGCAAGGAATTCAATCTGGTGGGCACACCGCTGCGCATCGAGCTGAAAACCGCGGACAACCCTTACGCAGACAAAAACAAGAAATAAAATCCCTGCACAGCCGGGCAGCACGCTTGCGCAAGCACGTAAGCTTTGTTTGGCTGTGTTAAGGTGTCGGTTTACAACAACATATCTCAACACGGAGTTATATCGTGAGCAATAAAGGCCAACTTTTGCAGGATCCTTTTCTGAATGCCCTGCGCCGTGAGCATGTGCCCGTTTCCATTTATCTGGTCAATGGCATCAAGCTGCAAGGACAGATCGAATCGTTCGACCAATACGTCGTGCTGCTGCGCAACACCGTTACGCAAATGGTTTACAAGCACGCCATCTCGACCATCGTTCCCGGTCGCCCGGTCAATTTCAGTATCACTGAAACTGGCGACAGCGCTGCCGCTTGAGGCCGCAGCATTTCGGTGCGCGGGCGCCTGAATTTCAGCAGGCCAGCGCCGCATGACTGCACCCACATCCTCCCAAGCTTCTGCCACTCCGGTGATCCTCGTCGGGGTGGATTTCGGTTTGCCCCATTTCGATGCCGAGCTGCAGGAACTGGGCCTGCTGGCGCAAACCGCCGGCCTGGTTCCGGTGGCCAGTCTGGTGTGCAAGCGCAAGGCGCCCGATGCGGCCCTGTTCGTCGGCAGCGGCAAGGCCGAGGAACTCAAACTCCTGGCCGATATGCACGGTGCCGAGGAGGTGTTGTTCGACCAGGCCCTGGGCCCGGCGCAGCAGCGCAACCTGGAGCGCTATCTGCAGCGCCCGGTCAATGACCGCACCTTGCTCATTCTGGAAATTTTTGCCCAGCGGGCCCGCAGCCACGAAGGCAAGTTGCAGGTCGAGCTGGCACGCTTGCAGTACCTGAGTACCCGGCTGGTGCGCCGCTGGAGCCACCTGGAACGCCAGCAAGGCGGTATCGGTCAGCGCGGCGGTCCCGGCGAGACGCAGATCGAGCTGGACAAGCGCATGATCGGCGAGGCCATCAAGCGCACCAAGGAAAAGCTGCTCAAGGTAAAAAAGCAGCGAGGCACCCAGCGCAGGCAGCGCCAGCGCCAGGGCGTGTTCACCATTTCCCTGGTGGGCTATACCAACGCGGGCAAATCCACGCTGTTCAACGCCTTGGTGAAAGCCCGGGCGTATGCCGCCGACCAGTTGTTTGCCACGCTGGATACCACCACGCGCCAGATGTACCTGGGGCAGGCACAGACTTCGGTGTCCTTGTCCGACACGGTGGGTTTCATCCGGGATCTGCCGCACGGTCTGGTCGAGGCTTTTCAGGCGACTTTGCAGGAAGCGGTGGATGCCGACCTGCTGCTGCACGTCGTGGATGGCGCCAATCCCAATTATCCCGAGCAAATCCAGCAGGTGCGCCAGGTGCTGGCGGAAATCGGCGCTGCCGATATTCCGCAGGTGCTGGTGTTCAACAAGCTCGATGCCATTCCCGCCGGGCAGCGCCCGCTGCGGATGCAGGACGAATACGAGGTCGATGGCCAAATGTTGCCGCGTATCTTCGTCAGCGCTGCGGCCAACCAGGGCCTGGATGTTTTGCGCCAGTGGCTGGCTGAAACGGTATTGCAGGCGCAGGCGGCTTCTGCTTCGCTGGAATTTTTTGATGCCAACCCTATCTCTATCCGTCAGTCCGATACGGCATCCGATAGGGACGAAAGCTTACTTTGATAACGGCGGCTGCACCGCCTTCTTTGATTGAGACTTTGCGCATGAATTTTCACCATCGCCTCCCTCGTTGGGTCGCACTTCTGCCAGGCTTGCGCGGCATGTTCAATTTGAATGATCCCCGCTGGGGCCGGGGGGAGGGGAAAGACGATGACCGTGCTTCCGATCCCGACCCTGCCGACCGCCCACCTCCGCCTCCTCCGCCGCCGCGTGGCCGTGGCCCGCAAGGCTCCGGGGGCGGGCAGCCGCCCGATCTGGATGAACTGTGGCGCGATTTGAACCGCAAGCTTACGGGCCTGCTGGGCAACAAGGGCGGCGGTGGCGGCGTGCGCGGCAACAGCCCCGAGCCGGACATGAAAGGCACGGGCATCGGCATCGGACTGATTGCCGGACTGGCCGGGCTGATCTGGCTGGGTACGGGCTTTTTCATCGTGCAGGAAGGTCAGCAGGCCGTCGTCACGCAGTTTGGCCGTTACCACTCGACGGTGGGCGCGGGTATCAACTGGCGCATGCCATACCCCATCCAGAGCCACGAGCTGGTGTTCGTCACGCAGATCCGCTCGGTGGATATTGGCCGCGACATGATCATCAAGAGTACCGGCCTGCGCGAATCGGCCATGCTGACCGAGGACGAGAACATCGTCGAGATCAAGTTCGCCGTGCAATACCGTCTGAGCGACGCCCGTGCCTGGCTGTTCGAGAGCAAGAACCCCGATATTGCCGTGGTGCAAGCGGCGGAATCGGCCGTGCGCGAAGTGGTCGGCAAGATGCGGATGGACTCGGCCCTGGCCGAGGAACGTGACCAGATCGCCCCGCGTGTGCGCGAGCTGATGCAGACCATCCTGGATCGCTACAAGGTCGGCGTGGAAATCGTCGGCATCAACCTGCAGCAGGGCGGGGTGCGTCCGCCCGAGCAGGTGCAGGCGGCATTCGACGATGTGCTCAAGGCCGGACAGGAGCGTGAACGCGCCAAGAACGAAGCCCAGGCCTATGCCAACGACGTGATTCCCCGCGCCACCGGTACGGCAGCGCGGCTGGCGCAGGAGGCCGAAGGCTACAAGGCCCGCATCATGGCCCAGGCCGAAGGGGATGCGCAGCGCTTCAGCTATTTGCTGACGGAATACAAGAAGGCCCCGCAGGTCACGCGTGACCGCCTCTACACCGAGGCGCTGGAAGAGGTCTACAGCAACGTCACCAAGGTTCTGGTCGATTCGCGCCAGGGTTCCAACCTGCTGTATCTGCCGCTGGACAAGATCATGCAAAGCGCGGGCGCCGCCCCGCGTGCGGTTCAGGATGCCGCTCCCCGCACAGCGGTGCCCAGCGCCAGCGGGGCGGAACCGGCCCTGGATGTGCGTGCCCGTGATGTCAGCCGTTCGCGCGAGCGCGAGTCGCGTTAAACGCTAAGGAGTAGCAAGAGTGAATCGACTAGCTTTTTTCGCCACCACCGTATTGATCGCCCTGGCCCTGGCCAGCTCCATGCTGTTCGTGGTCGATCAGCGCCAGTTTGGCGTCGTGTATGCCCTGGGCCAGATCAAGAGCGTGATTACCGAACCGGGCCTGAACTGGAAGCTGCCGCCGCCGTTCCAGAACGTGCGCTACATCGACAAGCGTCTGCTGACGCTGGAGAGTACCGACACCGAACCCATGCTGACTGCCGAGAAACAGCGCGTGGTCATCGACTGGTACGTGCGCTGGCGCATTACCGACCCGTCCGAATACATCCGTAACGTCGGCCTGGACGAAACCTCGGGCGCCATGCAGCTCAACCGCGTGGTGCGCAACGCTTTCCAGGAAGAAATCAACCGCCGCACGGTGCGCGAGCTGCTGTCCAGCCGGCGTGAAACCCTGATGGCCGACGTGAAGAAGGAAGTGCTGGAAGCCGTGCGCCGGGGCAAGCCCTGGGGCATGGATGTGGTGGACGTGCGTATCACCCGTGTGGATTACGCCGAGACGATCACCGAATCGGTCTACCGCCGCATGGAGGCCGAGCGCAAGCGCGTGGCCAACGAGCTGCGTTCCACCGGCGCGGCCGAGGGCGAGAAAATCCGTGCCGATGCCGACCGCCAGCGCGAGATCGTTGTCGCCAACGCCTACCGCGATGCGCAAAAGGTCAAGGGGGAGGGCGATGCCGGGGCGGCACGCACTTATGCCGAAGCGTTCGGGCAGGATGCGCAGTTCGCCAAGTTCTACCGCAGCCTGGAGGCCTACAAGGCCAGCTTTGCCAACAAGGGCGATGTGCTGGTGGTCGATCCGGCCAGCACCGAGTTCTTCAAGTCCTACCGCAGCGGTGGCGCTGCGGCGGCGGCCAATTGATGCGACCGCTGCACTGACTTCGGGGCACAGGCCCTGGCCTATACCACAGCACAGGCCGCGTCCTTTTCCAGGGGCGCGGCCTGTGAGCCGATAGAATCACGTTTTTAACAGCTCCCCTCTTTTTCCATGTCAGCCTGGCTCCTGCCGGATCACATTGCCGACGTCCTGCCTTCCGAGGCGCGGCACATCGAGGAACTGCGCCGAGGTCTTCTGGATACGGCCCGCAGTTACGGGTATGAATTGGTCATGCCCCCTTTGCTCGAGTATCTCGATTCCCTGCTTACCGGCGCAGGGGAAGCGCTCAACCTGCAGACCTTCAAACTGGTCGACCAGCTCTCGGGGCGCACCTTGGGCCTGCGGGCCGACACCACCCAGCAAACCGCCCGCATCGACGCCCACCTGCTCAATCGTCCGGGGATTGCCCGGCTGTGCTATTGCGGCCCGGTGCTGCACACCCAGCCCGATCGTCCCCGTGCCACGCGCGAGCCGTTGCAGTTCGGGGCGGAAATCTACGGGCACGAGGGCATGGAAGCCGACGTCGAAGCGCTGGCCCTGGCGCTGGACTGCGTGCGCGGCGCGGGCGTGCGTGACTTCAGCGTGGACCTGGCGGACGTGCGCATCGTGCGCCACCTGTGTGCCGGGGTCATGGTCGATCCGGCCGTGCTGCAGCGCGTCCATGCCGCATTGGCGGCCAAGGATGCGACCGAGCTGTCCAGTCTTACCCGAGGCTTCCCCGCCGCCACCCGTGAAGGCTTGCTCGCAATTTTGCAGCTTTATGGGGACGTCCAGGTTCTGAAAGAGGCTGAAACAGCCTTGAAAGCTACGCCTGCCGTGCGGCAGGTGCTAGAAAATCTGAAATCTCTGGCCGCGCAATTCCCCGAGGTGAACTTCACCTTCGATCTGGCCGACCTGCGCGGTTATTCCTATTACAGCGGCACGCGCTTTGCCCTGTACGTGCCCCAGGCCAGCGATGCCCTGGTACGCGGCGGTCGGTACGACGAGGTGGGGGCCGTGTTTGGCCGCAACCGCCCGGCAGCCGGTTTCAGCCTGGACATCAAGCAGCTGGTTGCCGTGGTGCCTGTACGGCCCTTGAAGGCCGCCATTCGCGCCCCCTGGGCGCAGGATGCTCAGCTCCAGGCTGCCATTGCCCAATTGCGCCAATCGGGCGAAACCGTGGTCTGCACCCTGCCGGGGCAGGACGACCGGGTCGATGAATTTCGTTGCGACCGCACGCTGGCCCTGGTCGATGGCCAGTGGACGGTGCAGGCGCTGGTGTAAGTTTTCCTTCTCTTATGGATGTGGACGTGATGAACGCAAACAAAGCTCGTAATGTGGTCGTGGTCGGAACCCAGTGGGGCGACGAAGGCAAAGGCAAGTTGGTCGATTGGCTGACCGAAAGCGCCCAGGCCGTGGTGCGCTTCCAGGGAGGCCACAACGCCGGTCACACCCTGGTGATCAATGGTCAGAAAACCGCCTTGCACCTGATTCCCAGCGGCATCATGCGCCCCGGGGTGAAGTGCTTCATCGGCAACGGCGTGGTGCTGGCCGTGGGCAAGCTGTTCGAGGAAATTGCCGGGCTGGAGAAAGCCGGCGTCAGCGTGCGCGAGCGCCTGCGCGTCTCCGAAGCCTGCCCGCTGATCCTGCCCTTCCACCAGGCGCTGGACGTGGCCCGCGAAGCTGCCCGCGAAGAGGGCGGCCAGCAAAAGATCGGCACCACCGGCAAGGGCATCGGCCCGGCCTACGAGGACAAGATCGCCCGCCGCGCCCTGCGCGTGCAGGACTTGAAGCACCCCGAGCGCTTTGCCGCCAAGCTGCGCGACCTGCTCACGCTGCACAACCACGTCCTGGTCGAAGTGCTGGGCAGCCGCACGTTCGAGTTTCCGGATGCGCTCAAACCCTACGTCGTTCATGGCGAGGTGCAGTTCGATGCCGTCTACCAGGAGGCCATGCAGCAGGCCGAACAGCTCAAGCCCATGATTGCCGACGTTTCGCGCGAACTGCACGACACCTACGCGGCGGGCGGCAACCTGTTGTTCGAAGGCGCCCAGGGCACGCTGCTGGACGTCGATCACGGCACCTATCCCTACGTCACCTCCAGCAACTGCGTGGCCGGCAATGCCGCAGCGGGCGCCGGCGTCGGCCCGGGCATGTTGCACTACGTGCTGGGCATCACCAAGGCCTATTGCACCCGCGTGGGCAGCGGCCCCTTCCCGACCGAGCTGGATTGGGAAAAGGAAGGCACCCCCGGCTACCACATGAGTACCGTGGGCGCGGAAAAAGGCGTCACCACGGGCCGCGCCCGCCGCTGCGGCTGGTTCGATGCCGCGCTGCTCAAGCGCTCGGCGCAGATCAACGGCCTGTCCGGCCTGTGCATCACCAAGCTGGACGTGCTGGACGGCCTGACCGAATTGCAACTGTGCGTGGGCTACGAGCTGGACGGCGAGAAAATCGACATCCTGCCCCTGGGCGCGGACGATATCGAGCGCTGCAAACCGATCTACGAAACCATTCCGGGCTGGACGGAAACCACCGTCGGCGTGACCGACTACGCCAAGCTGCCGGTCAATGCCCGCCGCTACCTCGACCGCATCCAGGAAGTGACCGGCGTGCCGATTGCCGTGGTGTCCACCAGCCCCGACCGCGACCACACCATCCTGCTCCACAACCCCTACAGCGCCGACTAAGGCCCAGAGGATGATCCCCATGCTGACTGAAGACGGCAAGCACCTGTACGTTAGTTACGACGACTACCACGGCCTGATCGAAAAACTGGCCCTGCAAATCCATAAATCCGGTTGGGAGTTCGACACCATCCTGTGCCTGGCCCGGGGCGGCCTGCGCCCGGGCGACATCCTGAGCCGGATTTTCGACAAACCCCTGGCCATCATGTCCACCAGCTCGTACCGGGCCGAGGCGGGCACCCAGCGCGGGCATCTCGATATCGGCCGCTTCATCGCCACGCCCAAGGGCGAAATCGCGGGCCGTGTGCTGCTGGTCGACGATCTGGCCGACTCGGGCGTGACGCTGACCGCCGTGGTCAAGCGCCTGCAGGAAAGCTACCCGCCGATCACCGAACTGCGCACCGCCGTGATCTGGACGAAGGGCATCTCCAGCTTCCGCGCCGATTATTCGGTGGAAGACCTGCCCACCAACCCCTGGATTCACCAGCCGTTCGAGGGCTACGACACCCTCACGCCGGAAAAGCTGCTGAAAAAGTGGCAGCTCTAAAATGCTGATCCACGCACAGAGCGCCGCTTGCGGCGCTTTGGCGTTTATTTCCCGATCCATCCTTTCCCCTTCCCGCCATGAGCCAACCTGTTTTTACCGTTGCCGATATTCGGAAGACCTTCCTCGACTTCTTCGCCTCCAAGGGCCACACCATCGTCGAATCCAGCCCCCTGGTGCCCGGCAACGACCCCACGCTGATGTTCACCAACAGCGGCATGGTGCAGTTCAAGGACGTCTTCCTGGGCACCGACAAGCGCTCGTACAGCCGTGCCACCTCGGTGCAGGCCTGCCTGCGGGCGGGCGGCAAGCACAACGACCTGGAAAACGTCGGCTACACCGCCCGCCACCACACCTTTTTCGAGATGCTGGGCAACTGGAGCTTTGGCGACTACTTCAAGCGTGAAAGCCTGAAGTGGGCCTGGGAGCTGCTGACCGAGGTCTACCAGCTGCCCAAGGAACGTCTGCTGGCCACCGTCTACGCCGAGGACGACGAGGCATACGACATCTGGACGAAGGAAATCGGCCTGCCGCCCGAGCGCGTCATCCGCATCGGCGATAACAAGGGCGGGCGCTACAAGAGCGACAACTTCTGGATGATGGCCGACACCGGCCCCTGCGGCCCGTGCAGCGAAATCTTCTACGACCACGGCGACCACATTCCCGGCGGCCCTCCCGGCAGCCCCGATGAAGACGGCGATCGCTTCATCGAAATCTGGAACAACGTGTTCATGCAGTTCGAGATGCACGAGGACGGCAGCGTCACCCCGCTGCCCGCGCCCTGCGTGGATACCGGCATGGGGCTGGAGCGGCTGGCCGCCATCCTGCAACACGTCCACAGCAACTACGAGATCGACCTGTTCGACGCCCTGATCAAGGCCGCCGCCCGCGAAACCGGCTGCACCGACCTGGCCAACCCGTCGCTGAAGGTGATTGCCGACCACATCCGCGCCACCAGCTTTTTGATCGTCGATGGCGTCATTCCCAGCAACGAAGGCCGGGGCTACGTGCAGCGCCGCATCGTGCGCCGCGCGATTCGCCACGGCTACAAGCTGGGCCAGAAAACGCCGTTTTTCCACAAGCTGGTCAAGGATTTGGTGCAGCAGATGGGCGCGGCCTATCCCAAGCTGGCCGCGCAGCAGGAGCGCATCACCGATGTGCTGCGCGTGGAAGAAGAACGCTTCTTCGAGACGCTGGCCCACGGCATGGAAATTCTGGACAACGCCCTGGCCGATGGCCAGAAGCAGCTGCCCGGCGAAGTCGCCTTCAAGCTGCACGACACCTACGGCTTCCCGCTGGATTTGACCAACGACGTGTGCCGCGAGCGCGGCGTCAGCGTCGATGAAGCGGGTTTCAACGCCGCCATGCAGCACCAGAAGGACACTGCCCGCGCCGCAGGCAAGTTCAAGATGGACAAGCTGCTGGACTACCAGGGCGCAGCCAACCGGTTCACCGGCTACGAACATCTGGCCGAATCTACAAAAATCGTAGCTCTTTACGCGCAAGGGACGCCGGTTTCAGTATTGAATGCCGGTGAAAGCGGCGTAGTCGTGCTGGAAAGCACTCCTTTTTATGCAGAAAGCGGCGGTCAGGTAGGCGACCAGGGCGTCATCAGCGCCATCGGCGCGGATGGCAGCCGTTTTGCCGTGCAGGACACGCAGAAGATCAAGTCCGACGTCTTCGGCCACCACGGCGTGCTGGCCGCAGGCAGCCTGAAGGTGGGCGATGCCGTGCAGGCCCAGGTCGATGCCGACCTGCGGGCTGCCACCATGCGCAACCACTCCGTCACCCACATCATGCACAAGGCGCTGCACACCGTGCTGGGCGAACACGTCCAGCAAAAAGGCAGCCTGGTGAACGCCGAGCGCACGCGCTTCGACTTCACGCACAACGCCCCGGTCACGGCGGCGCAGATCACGCAGATCGAAGCCCTGGTGAACGCCGAGGTTCTGGCCAACACCGCCACCGATGCCCGCGTCATGGACATCGAAGCCGCCAAGGCCACCGGCGCCATGATGCTGTTCGGCGAGAAATACGGCGAAACCGTGCGCGTGCTGGACATCGGCACCAGCCGCGAACTGTGCGGCGGCACCCACGTGCAGCGCACCGGCGACATCGGCCTGTTCAAGATCGTGGCGGAAAGCGGCGTGGCCGCCGGCATCCGCCGCGTCGAAGCCGTTACCGGCCTGAACGCGCTGGCCTACCTGCAAGGGCTGGAAGCCACCGTCGATGCGGCCGCCGCTACCCTGAAGGCACCCACGGCAGAACTGACCGGCCGCATCACCGGCACGCTGGAGCAGATCAAGGCGCTGGAGAAGGAAGTCGCCCAGCTCAAGGGCAAGCTTGCCTCCAGCCAGGGCGATGAACTGCTGGGGCAGGCCGTGCAAGTGCAGGGCGTGAACATCCTCGCCGCGCAACTGGAAGGGGCCGACGCCAAAACCCTGCGCGACACCCTGGACAAGCTCAAGGACAAGCTCAAGACCGCCGCCATCGTCCTGGCCGCCGTCGATGGCGACAAAGTCCAGCTGGCCGCAGGCGTCACGCAAGACACCGTGGGCAAGGTCAAGGCCGGGGAACTGGTGAACTTTGTCGCCCAACAAGTCGGCGGCAAAGGCGGCGGCAAGCCCGACATGGCGATGGCCGGCGGCACCCAGCCCGCCGCGCTGCCCCAGGCGCTGGCCAGCGTGCAGGCCTGGGTGGCGGGGAAGCTTTAAGCCCTTCGTCGCGGGATAAATTGACCCGGCCAAATTGGCTGCCAGCGCTTGCTAGTCAAGCGCTGGCAGCTATTTTTTTGGTTGTTGCGGTTTTTTGCGGCCAGCCGAGCTGTATGAAAAGACCGCGAACCGGTTCCTAGCCCGCCAGCGCTGCCCAGTGCCGGAACAGCGCTGCCGCCAGAATCCCGGCGGTAATCGCGGGCAGGGGTTTTTTCAGCAGCAGCATGGTGCAGGCGGTGACCAGCAGGGCCAGCCGTGCGCCGTGGTCGCCCTGGGCGGCCAGGGGGGCGAGCAGGGCGATCAGCACCGAGCCGGACATGGCGCGGATGAACTGCTGCACGCGGCGACTGATGGGAACGAAGGCCATGATGAACACCCCGCCCCAGCGCGTCGCCAGGGTGACAACGGCCATGACGAGGATGATGAGCAGGGTGCCCAGGTCGGTCGTGGCGATGTTCATGCGGCGGCCTCTTCCTGCCAGAACGCACCGAGCAGGCCGCCGGCGATGGCTCCGGCCACGACGTGGCTGTTTTCCGGCAGGTAGCCCCAGGCCAGCAGCGATGCCCCGGCGGCCACGGCCCAGATGGCCAACATGCGCGGGTTTTTCGGGCCGCCGATCACCATGGTCAGCAAAAAGCAGCCCATCACCATGTCCAGCCCCCAGCGCACCGGGTCGGCAATGGCGCTGCCCATGAACAGGCCCAGCCAGGTGCCCAGAATCCAGAACAGCCACAGCGCCAGCCCGCCGCCCAGCAGCAGGCCCAGGCCACGGCCCGTTTCGTTGCGGCCCAGCGCCTGGATGGACAAGGCCCAGTTGGCGTCCGAGGCCACCAGCATGACGGCGTAGCGCTGCGCGGGCGGCAGATGGCGCAGCCAGGGGTAAAGGGTGGCGCCCATCAGCAGATGGCGGGCGTTGATGGCAAAGACCGTGATTGCCAGCGCAATCACCGGCACCTGCGTGCCCCACAAATCCAGCGTGGCGAACTGGGCTGCCCCGGCAAAGACCAGGGTACTCATCAGCACGATGGCGCTGCCGCCCAGCCCGGTTTGTACGGCGGCCAGCCCGAAGGCCAGGCCAAAGACGGCGACGAACAGCGAAATCGGCAGCAGGTGCCGAAAGCCATGCCAGACCTCGTGGCGGTTCAGCGTCATCGTTGGGGTGGGGGCGGACAGGGGCGGCACGGGGAGGGCGCTTTCAGAAAATACGGACAGGAACGGACTGGGGCAGGAGCATGGCCCGCTTTGTTCTGTATGAAAAGCGGATAATTCAGCGCATAGCCATCTGAAAAACGAATAGATAAACACCACAGGAACGCCATGACCTTCCCCGACCTGCAAGTGGACTGGCTCAAATGCTTCGTCACCGTGGTGGATGCCGGTTCACTGTCCAGCGCCGCGCCGCAGATGCACCGTTCCCAGTCGGCGGTGAGCATGCAGCTCAAGAAGCTGGAGGCCGCCCTGGGGCGGCAGGTGCTGCTGCGCGGCCCGCGCCAGCACCAGCTCACGCCCGATGGGCAGTTGCTGCTGGGTTATGCGCGGCGCATTCTCGACCTGCACGCCGAAACCCAGGCCGCCTTTCGCGGCGAAGAGCTGACGGGCCGGGTGCGCCTGGGCGTGCCCGATGACTATGCCGCCGCCTACCTCACCCCCGCGCTCAAGCGCTTTGCGCCCCGGCACGGCACGGTCGAGATCGAGCTGGACTGCGAGCAATCGACCTCGCTGATTCCCCGCGTGGAGTGCGGCGATCTGGATCTGGCGCTGATCTCCCGCGACCACGCGCGGCGTGGCACCTGGCTGTTTTCCGAGCCGATGGTCTGGGTCGGCTCCCCGCAGTTCGAGGTCTGGCGGCGCGACCCTTTACCCATTGCCGTGTACGAAACCACCAGCCTGGCCCGCGCCAGCGCCGTGCAATCGCTGGGCTTGCAGGGGCGGCGCTACCGCGTGGTCTACAACAGCTCCAGCCTGGCCGGGCAGATTGCCGCCGTGGAAAGCGGCCTGGCCGTGGCGGCGCTCACGCGGTGCAGCGCCCCGGCGCATCTGCACATTCTGGGCAGCGCCCACGGCCTGGGGCCGCTGGAGCCGATGGAAGTGGCGGCCTACCGCAGCCGTGCATCGCGCGGGGCCAAGGCGGTGGACAGCTTGTACCGCCTGCTGATTCAGACCCTGCGCAGTGCTGAAACAGCGTGAATGGGCATGAATGGCCGTGAGCAGGTTCCGGGATTTTTGTCGCTATTTGCCGCTGCGCAGACAGTTTTTGCGCCGGGGCGGCCAGCCGCTTGCAGTATGGTGCTGGCTTTGCGCCGATCAAGGAGACGAAACACCATGACGCAGACCCCCGAACTGCTGTGCGAAGTGCGCGGCCACGTTGGATTTATCACTCTGAACCGCCCCAAGGCGCTGAACGCCCTGTCCCTGGGCATGGTGCGCGGCCTGCTGGCCCAGCTGCTGGCATGGCGCGACGATGCCGACGTGCTGGCCGTGGCCGTGCGCGGCAGCCACAAGGAGGGCGTTTTCGGCCACTTCTGCGCGGGCGGCGACATCCGCTTCCTGCACCAGGCCGTACAGGACGGCAACCCGCAGGTAGAGGATTTCTTCACCGAGGAATACACCCTCAACCACCTCATCTTCACCTACCCCAAGCCCTACATCGCCTTCATGGACGGCGTGGTCATGGGCGGCGGCATGGGCATCAGCCAGGGGGCCAGCCTGCGCATCGTCACGGAAAAATCCAAGCTGGCCATGCCCGAGGCGCTGATCGGCCTGTTCCCCGACGTGGGCGGCGGCTACTTCCTCTCGCGCTGCCCGGGGCATGTGGGCGAATGGCTGGGGCTGGCCGGCGAGAGCCTGGCCGCCAGCGAGGCCATTGCCTTCGGCTTGGCCGATGCCTACCTGCCCGCCGCCGAACAGGCCGCGCTGTGGGACGCCCTGGGCACGCAAGGCTTTGCCGACGGCGCCGCCGCGCAAGCCTTTGTCCAAAGCCGCACCCAGCCCCAGGGGCCGCAGGCCGTGCGCGACACCGCCGCCATCGACCGCGTGTTTGCCCTGCCCACGGTGCAGGCCATCATCGACACGCTGGAGGCCGAGGCGGCCAGCGCCAGCGATTCTGCCGAATGGGCACAGCAGACGGCGGCGGCCCTGCGCAAACGCTCGCCGCTGCTGCTGCACGTCGTGCTGGAACAAATCCGCCGCGCCCGAGGCATGAGCATGGCCGAAGACCTGCGCATGGAGCGCGATCTGGTGCGCAACTGCTTCTTCCAGCGCCTGGGCCAGAGCGAAACCGTGGAAGGCATCCGCGCCCTGGCCATCGACAAGGACCAGTCCCCGCGCTGGAACCCGCCGCGCATCGAGGACGTGGCCGAGGCCGACTGGCAGGCATTCTTCACCAGCCCCTGGCCGGCGCACAGCCATCCGCTGGCAGCACTGAAGGATTAAGAAAAATAGCTTCTTCCGCTCGATATATATGGATTTCAGACTTGTTTTATTGTGAAATCCACTGTTTACGTGCGGAATAAGCTATTTAATTGGTAGTTCAACCTATTGCCCATAAAAAAAACCGCTACGGCGCAAGTGCTGCCGCAGCGGTTTTTTGCGTCCTCAGGACGTGGCGGGCTTACTTCTTGGCGAAGGGCTCGGGCCGGGGGGTCTTGTCGCTCGAAGGCGGCAGGATGGGCATTTCCAGCTTGGGCTGGTCGCCGGTCAGGGTTTTCAGGAAGGCGACGATCTTGGCGTTTTCAGCCGGAGTGAACACCTTGCCCAGCTGGATGCGGCCCATGGTGTTGACGGCCTCTTCCAGAGTGTCGGCAGCGCCGTCGTGGAAGTAGGGGTAGGTCAATTCCACGTTGCGCAGCGTGGGCACCTTGAAGTTGAAGCGGTCGGCATCCGAGCCGGTCACGGCCGCCCGGCCTTCGGCGGGGTTGTCGGTCTTGTAGGGCTCCACCAGGCCCATGCGCTGGAAGGAGTTGCCGCCTACCGCCACGCCGTTGTGACAGGCCACGCAGCCGCTGTCGCGGAACAGCTTGTAGCCTTCCAGCTCATTTTTGGTCAGGGCCTTCTGGTCGCCCTTGAGCCACTTGTCGAAGCGGGAATTGGGCGTGACCAGGGTTTCTTCAAACGCGGCGATGGCATCGGTCACTTCGCTGATGCTGATCTTGTCTTTCTTGAACACCCGCTTGAATTCGGCCTGGTAGCCGGGGATGGAGTTGAGCATGTCCACGGCCAGCTCGTGGGTGAAGGCCATTTCCATCGGGTTGGCGATGGGGCCGCCCGCCTGCTCCTTCAGATCTTTGGCGCGGCCATCCCAGAACTGGGCCACGTTCATGCTGGAATTGAGCACGGTGGGCGAGTTGATCGGGCCTTCGGCCCAGTTGTGGCCGATGGAGGTCTTCAGGTTGTCGCTGCCGCCCATCGAGAGGTTGTGGCAGGAGTTGCAGGAGATGAAGCCCGATTTGGACAGGCGCGGATCAAACCACAGCTTCTTGCCCAGCTCGACCATCGCCGGGTTGGTGACTTTGGCTGCCGGGATGGGCGAAATCGGTTCGTTGTCGGGCTGCATGGCCCAACCGGGAGCGCTGATGCCTGCGGCCAGCGCAGCGGCCAGCACGAGGGGGCGGAAGGTGTTTTTCATGATCGAACTCCCTATTAAAAAAGTGGTGAAAAAAACAGTGATCTTGTGTTGAATCACAGGGTTGAGCGATGTTTTACGCTTCCTGTAAAACAACCTATCGTTTACCCTAGAATTAAGTTTAGTTGAAACCATATGATAAAAATGGTTATTGCTGATTAAAACGCTAAGGAATCGTTGCAATTCGGCAGAAATTCGGTAGCGCCCCGACGGGGCGCGTTTTCATGAATGATCCACGTGGAGGTTTTGAGGATGACAAGCAAATACGATCAACTGGAGCGAAACGGCGCCAACTTTGCCGAACTGACCCCTTTGGGGTTCCTGGAGCGCTCGGCCAGCGTTTACCCCGAGCGTCTGGCCATCGTGCATGGCGCCTTGCGCCAGACCTGGGCGCAGACCTATGCCCGCTGCCGCCAGCTGGCCCATGCCTTGCAGCAGGCCGGAATTGGTAAAAATGATACAGTCGCCGTGATTTTGCCGAATACGCCGCCGATGGTGGAGGCGCATTTCGGCATTCCGATGGCCGGGGCCGTGCTCAATGCCCTCAATACCCGCCTCGACCCCGAGGCCGTGGCCTTCATGCTCGACCACGGCGAAGCCAAGGCGCTGATCGTCGACCCCGAATTTGCCCCGCTGATTGCCAAGGCGCTGCAATTGCGCGAGCGCACCGAGCCGCTGCTGGTCATCCAGGTCGAGGATGCGCTGTACGGCGATGCTGCCGTGCAGGTGGGCAGCGTCGGCTACGAAGACTTCGTGGCCCAGGGCGACCCGGAATTTGCCTGGGTGCTGCCCGAGGACGAATGGGACGCCATCGCCCTGAACTACACCAGCGGCACCACCGGCAACCCCAAGGGCGTGGTCTACCACCACCGGGGCGCGGCCATCAACGCCATCAGCAATGTGCTGGAGTGGGACATGCCCAAGCACAGCGTCTACCTGTGGACGCTGCCCATGTTTCACTGCAACGGCTGGTGCTTCCCCTGGACGGTGGCGGCCCGTGCGGGCGTGAACGTCTGCCTGCGCCGGGTCGAGGCCAAGGCCATCTTCGATGCCATCCGTGACCATGGCGTCACCCACTACTGCGGGGCGCCCATCGTGCAGTCGCTGCTCATCAACGCCCCGGCGGAACTGAAAGAGGGCATCCCCGCCGGCGTGAAAGCCATGGTGGCCGGTGCCGCCCCCCCCGCGTCGATGATCGAAGGCATGGAGGAAATGGGCTTCGACCTGACCCACGTCTACGGACTGACCGAGGTCTACGGCCCCGCCTCGGTCTGCGCCAAACACGATGCCTGGAACGATGTGGACATCGGCGAACGCGCCCGCCTGAACGCCCGCCAAGGCGTGCGCTACCACCTGCAGCGCGACGTGCGCGTGATGAATCCTGAAACCATGCAGCCCGTGCCCATGGACGGCGAGACCATGGGCGAGATCATGTTCCGCGGCAACATCACCATGAAGGGCTATCTGAAAAACCCGGCGGCCACCGACGAAGCCTTCCGGGGCGGGTGGTTCCATTCCGGCGATCTGGCCGTGCAGTACCCGGACGGCTACATCAAGATCAAGGATCGCAGCAAGGACATCATCATCTCCGGCGGCGAGAACATCTCGTCCATCGAGGTCGAGGACGTGCTGTACCGCCACCCCGCCGTGCTGTCCGCCGCCGTGGTCGCCAAACCCGATGAAAAATGGGGCGAAACGCCGTGCGCCTTCCTGGAAATCAAGGCCGGGGCGAATGTGACGGAAGCGGACATCGTTGCCCACTGCAAACAGCATCTGGCCGGCTTCAAGGTGCCGCGCCACATCGTGTTTGGCGAACTGCCCAAGACCAGCACCGGCAAGATCCAGAAGTTTGAGCTGCGCAAGCAGGTTGGGTCGAGCAGCGCCATCGGCGTGTAAATCGGCTGGCGCATTGACGTGAAGGCTTCCGGCGCTGTAGCAGCGCCGGAAGCCTTGTTCATGGCGTCTATGCCCAAAAGCGTTGCAACAGCTTTAACCGTCGTAGTCCGGTGGGGAGGGCGGGATGGCTATACTGGCCGCTTGCTCCGGGGTGCATGAAGGAAATTTTTCCAGGCGTGCTGAGATGGCGGCCCAAGCCGCTGAAACCGCGAACTTGATCTGGTTAATACCAGCGTAAGAAGAGCTGCCATTGGGAATGGGATGGAAACGTGCGCCTTGCTGCCAATGCGGGCGGTGCGTGCTGTCGGTTCCCGATCGATTGCGGAGCATGTCCTGTTTGTGTGATTCCCAAGGAGACTGCCGCAATGAATGCCCCCGACAATTTCGTCCAACTGCTCGCCCGCACGCGCGAGTCCTTCCCCGCCTCCACCAAGTCCTACATCGCCGGCAGCCGCGCCGATCTGCGCGTGCCGGTGCGCGATATTCAGCTGACCAACGGCGAGGTGGTCAGCGTCTACGACACCTCCGGCCCCTACACCGACCCCACGGCCACCATCGACGTGAAAAAAGGTTTGGAAAGCGTGCGTGCCGCCTGGATTGCCGAGCGCGACGATACCGAACAGTACGAAGGCCGCAAGCCCGTTGCTTTGGACGACGGCAGCAAGAGCGAGGACGCCGCCCGCCTGGCCCAGCTGCGCCAGGAAGCCGCCGCCCTGCAACGCCAGCCGCGCCGTGCCAAGGCCGGCGGCAACGTGACGCAGATGCACTATGCCCGCAAAGGCATCGTCACCCCCGAGATGGAATACGTCGCCCTGCGTGAAAACGGCAAGCGCGAGTGGATGGAGCAGTACATGCAGGATGCTGCCCGCGAAAAGCGGCTGGCCGGCAACCCCCTGGGCGCGATGATTCCCAAGGTCATCACCCCCGAATTCGTGCGTGACGAAGTGGCCCGGGGCCGCGCCATCATTCCCGCCAACATCAACCACCCCGAGGTGGAGCCGATGGCCATCGGCCGCAACTTCCTGGTCAAGATCAACGCCAACATCGGCAACTCGGCGGTGACTTCCAGCATCGAGGAAGAAGTCGAAAAGCTGGTCTGGGCCATCCGCTGGGGTGCGGACAACGTGATGGATCTCTCGACCGGCAAGAACATCCACACCACGCGCGACTGGATCGTGCGCAACAGCCCCGTGCCGATCGGCACCGTGCCGATCTACCAGGCGCTGGAAAAAGTCGGCGGCATTGCCGAAGACCTGACCTGGGAAATCTTCCGCGACACGCTGATCGAGCAGGCCGAGCAGGGCGTGGACTACTTCACCATCCACGCCGGGGTGCGGCTGGCCTACATCCACCTGACGGCGGCACGGCGCACGGGCATCGTCTCGCGCGGCGGCTCGATCATGGCCAAGTGGTGCATGGCGCACCACAAGGAAAGCTTTTTGTACGAGCACTTCGAGGACATCTGCGACATCATGAAGACGTACGACGTCGCCTTCAGCCTGGGCGACGGCCTGCGCCCCGGCTGCGCCAGCGACGCCAACGACGAAGCGCAGTTTGCCGAGCTGCACACCCTGGGCGAACTCACGCAGATCGCCTGGAAGCACGACGTGCAGACCATGATCGAAGGCCCCGGCCACGTGCCCATGCACATGGTGCAGGCCAACATGACCGAGCAGCTCAAAACCTGCCACGAAGCGCCGTTCTACACCCTGGGGCCGCTGACCATCGACATTGCCCCCGGCTACGACCACATTGCCAGTGCCATCGGCGCGGCCATGATCGGCTGGTTCGGCACCGCCATGCTGTGCTACGTCACGCCCAAGGAACACCTGGGCCTGCCCGACCGCGACGACGTCAAGCAGGGCATCATCGCCTACAAGATCGCCGCGCACGCGGCCGACGTGGCCAAGGGCCACCCCGGCGCCCGCGCCCGCGACGACGCCTTGAGCCAGGCCCGCTTCGATTTCCGCTGGCAGGACCAGTTCAACCTGGGCCTGGACCCCGAAACCGCGCAGGAATACCACGACGAAACGCTGCCCAAAGATGCGGCCAAGGTGGCGCACTTCTGCTCCATGTGTGGGCCGAAGTTCTGCTCGATGAAGATCACCCAGGAAGTGCGCGAATTTGCCGCCGCCAAAGGCGTGGCCGAGGCCGAGGCGCTGGCCGAGGGCATGGCCGCCAAGGCCGAGGAATTCAACCGTGCGGGCGGGGAGTTCTATATCCCCATTCACAAGGCTTGAAAAAAATAGCTGCTTGCGCTGATGAATAAAGGATTTCAGATGGTTTTCTATCTGAAACCCTTGATAGTAAAGCGCAAGAAGCTATCGGAATAATGAAAAAGCGGGCCATGACAGCCCGCTTTTTTTGTCTGCATTTTGGGATTGTCAGAAGGTTTCCCAATCGTCCTCATGGCCCGATGCCGAGGGGGCCGGTTTTTTCAGGGCCGGCGCTTGCAGGCTGGGGGTGGCGGCCTTGGGCGCCGGTGCAGGCGATGCCTTGGGGGCTGCGGGCCGGGCCGCCGGTGCCTTGCTGGTTGCGCTGGCGGAGGGCAGCTTGGCAGGGGCGGCGGCAGCGGGAGCCGCTGTGCGCAGCGGGGCTTTGGACACCTGGGACATCTGGGGCGTGGCGGCCGCTTGCGGGCGGCGCAGGGCAGCGCGGTTGGCGTCCTGTTCGCTCAGGCGGAACTGGGCCACCACGTCGATCAGGCGGGCGGCCTGCTCGCGCAGGCTGTCGGCAGCGGCGGTGGATTCTTCGACCAGGGCGGAGTTTTGCTGCGTCATCTGGTCGAGGCGGTGCATGGCTTCGCTGACCTGGCCGATGCCCTGGCTTTGCTCGGACGTGGCGGCGCGGATTTCGCCAATGATGTCGGTCACGCGCTGCACGCTGGCCACGATGTCGCCCATGGTGCTGCCGGCGTTGCCGACCAGGCTGGTGCCGCTGTTGACCTGGGCGACGGAGTCGTTGATGAGCTGCTTGATCTCCTTGGCCGCCTGGGCGCTGCGCTGGGCCAGGGTGCGCACTTCGCCCGCCACCACGGCAAAGCCCCGGCCTTGTTCGCCGGCGCGGGCCGCTTCCACGGCGGCGTTCAGCGCCAGGATGTTGGTCTGGAAGGCGATGGAGTCGATCACGCCGATGATGTCGCTGATCTTGTTGCTACTGGTATTGATAGCGTCCATGGTGCTGACCACCTGGGCCACCACCTGTCCGCCGCGCCCGGCCACTTCGGCGGCCGAGGTGGCAAGCTGGCTGGCCGTCTGGGCCGAGTCGCTGGTCTGGCGCACGGTGCCGGAGATTTCCTCCATGCTGCTGGCGGTGGCCTGCAGGTTGCTGGCCGTGTCCTCGGTGCGGTGGGCCAGGTCGTTGTTGCCCTGGGCAATTTCCGTGGCGGCGGTGGCGATGCTGTCCGAGGCATGGCGCACCTCGGTGACCAGACGGCGCAGTGCCTGCACCATCTGCTCCAGGCCGTGCAGCAGCGAACCGGCTGGCGCGGCGGGGATGGCAACGTCCAGGCGGCCCTGGGCCACTTCGTCCATCACCGCCATGGCCTGGGCGGGGTCGCCGCCGATCTGGCGTGTGACCGAGCGAAACACGGCAAAGCCGATGGTGGCCACCACCAGCATGATGACCAGCACCAGTGCCAGATCTTTCAGGATGACGGTGCGCACCATGGCGTCGATGTCATCCATGTACAGGCCGGAGCCGACCATCCAGTTCCAGCCGTCGATGCGCACCGCATGTTGCAGCTTGGGCACCCAGGCGGTGCTGCCCGGGCGGGTGAACATGGCGGGCACGAAGGCCTGGCCATTCTGGTTGGCCCGGATGGTGTCGGCCAGCTGCTTCAGGGCATCCCGTCCTTCGCCGTCCTTGAGCTTGCCGCTCATGTTCTGGCCTTCCCACTCCGGCTTGATGGGGTGCATGACGCCGACCAGATCCATCGTCCAGATGTAAAGGTATTCCGTCTTGCCGTCGGCGCCGCCGTAGCGGGTCATGCGCAGCGCCTGCTTGGCGGCGTCTTGCGCGGCCTCCTGGCTGATGGCGCCGCTATCGGCCAGGGCCTTGTAGCCCGCGATGATGCTGACGGCCGATTGCACGGCGGTCGAGAGGGTGGCCTTGCGCTCCTGCATGATGAGCGAGCGCTCCTGCAGGAGTGCCAGGGTGGCCATGGCGATGAGTGCGACCAGCGCACTGGCCAGCATGAGCAGGATCTTGGCTTTGAAGCTGAGTTTTTCCATGGAGGTCGGAGTTTGTGGGAAATCGTTGGGGGAAGGGGGGAAGATTATCCACAATCTACACAGGAAGAAACTGTTGCTGTCTGCCTGCCAGGGAACGGTGTGCCGTTGACTGGCACGCCGTGCCTGTTGTGGTTATGGGGTGGGGCCGGCTGGAGCCGTGCGCGGGGTGACGGGCAAGGCCGTCCTGCCTTCCCGGGCAGCAGCCACGGCCTGGCCCAGCTCGTACACCGCCAGGGCGTAGTAGCTGGACCAGTTGTAGCGGGTGATGGTGTAGAAGTTCTGCGTGCCGACGATGTAGCTGGGCGGGTTGCTGCCGTTTTTCAGTTCGATCAGCGCCAGCAGGCCGGGGTGCTGCTGGCCGTCTTGCGGGGTCACGCCCAGCGCGGCCATGGCTTCGGGGGTAAAGCTGGGCCGGATGTCCGGGGCCAGCAGCGTCGGCAGGTCCAGCGTACCGGCATCGAACACCGGCAGGTAGGCCACGGGCAGGCCGCTGACCCAGCCGTGCGCCTGGAAGTAATGGGCGACCGAGCCGATGGCATCGGCCACGCTGTTCATCAGGTCGATGTGGCCATCGCCGTCGAAGTCCACGGCCCATTGCTCCTGGCTGCTGGGCATGAACTGGCCCAGGCCCGTGGCCCCGGCATAGCTGCCCAGCGGCTGGCCGGGGTCGGTGCCTTCGCGCCAGGCGGTGGCCAGGAATTGCTCCAGCTCCCCCTGAAAGTAGGCCTGGCGCTGGGCCGCGCGGGGGTGGGCCTGGGGAAAGTCGAAGGCCAGTGTGCTCAGCGTGTCCAGCACGCGCAGATTGCCCATGTGCTGGCCGTAGATGGTTTCCACGCCGATGATGCCGACGATGATGCTGGCCGGTACGCCATAGGTGGTCTCGGCGCGGGCCAGGGTGTCGGCGTGGCGGTTCCAGAACTGCACCCCGGCGCGGATGCGGATCGGCTCGACGAAGCGGTTGCGGTAGCCGGCCCAGTCGGGCGCAGTGCTGGTGGCCTTGGGCGCGGGCGTCATCAGGCGCGGCACCTGGGGCAGAAAGCGGGCCTGGGCCAGCTGGTGGGCGACCCAGTGGGCGCTCATGCCCCGGCGTTGGGCGGCTTCAGCCACCCAGGCCTGCACGTCGGCGCGTTGGCTATAGGGCGGGCGGGGGGCGGGGGTGGTTTTTTTCGGCGCAGCACAGGCTGGCAGCAGGGCGGCAGCCACAAGGCTGATCCCGATCAGGCGAAGCAGAGATTTCATGTTTTTGGTGGTAGGGGCGGCCAGCGCACGGCCCGCAGGCTGCGGCGCAGGTGCGACAGGCTGGGGCGCGGCTGGCGGTCAGGCGCATAGCGCCATTGTTCCATGGCCAGCAGCCAGTCCTGGGCAGATTGGCTGCTGCTGCCCCAGCGGGTGTGCAAGGCTGCGGCCAGCTGGCGCGGCCCCAGCCAGGCGGCATCGGCCACGCCCAGGGCGATCAGGCGCTGGCGGGCCTGGCCCAGCAGGCGCAGCCAGGGGTCGTGCTGGCGCAGCCGGTGCCAGCGCAGCGCAGCGGCGCCCGCAGCCAGCAGGGCCAGCAAGCCGCCCAGGGCGATGCCGATGCGCGTGATGGAGAGGCCGCCGAGGTCGAACTTGTTGAACAGGTTGTTTTGCCGGGTGCTGTTGTAGTTGAGTACCCAGTCGTTCCAGCGGTAGTTCAGCGCCTCCCAGTTGGAGCGCAACTGGCGCAGCACGTCGATGCCGATGACGCGCCCCACCGTGCCGGAGAGCAGGGTGGGTGCAGGTTCCAGGCGTTGCAGCCGTTCGACCCGGTCGGGCGCGATGGCGGCGGTGGGGTCGATGCGCAGCCAGCCCTGTTCGGGCAGCCAGACTTCCGTCCAGGCATGGGCATCGCTCTGGCGCACCGTCCACAGGCCATCGACCGGGTTGCGCTCGCCGCCCTGGTAGCCGGTGACGATGCGGGCGGGGATGCCCGCCGAGCGCATCAGCACGGCAAAGGCCGAGGCAATGTGTTCGCAAAACCCGCGCTGCACGTCGAACCAGAAGGCATCGGCGGTATCGCGGGGAAAAACGCCGGGCGCCAGCGTATAGACATAGCCGCCCGTGCGCAGCTGCTGCAAGGCCGCCTGGATGAGTGCCCCGTCGTTGTCGCCATGCTCCTGGCGCAAGGTCTGGCCCCAGGCCCGGGTGCGCGGGTTGCTGTCCGCCGGCAGGCGGCGCAGGGCGGCCTGCCGGGGGTGGTCCAGCACTTCGGCATAGCGGTAGCGCAACCGGGCCTGGGCCTGGTAGCGCAGCACCTCGGTCACGGGCTGGGGCGTGAGCCATTGCGACTGGCCCCCCGGACGCACCTGCCGCTGGGCCAGCACGGGCGGCTGGGCCGTGGCATCCAGGGTCAGCAGCCAGCGCTGGCGGTGCGGTTCCAGGGTCACTTCGTAGGCCAGGGCGTCGTCTTCGGCGATGACGGGCGGATTGTCGGCATGGCGCAGCCAGGGGCTGGCGCTCCAGTTGCGGCCATCGAACTCGGTCAGCACCGGGCCGCGAAAATACAGCCGTGCCTGCGGCGGCAGGCCATCCGCAAAGCGCACGCGCAGGGCGATGCTGCCGTCCTGCGCCAGTTCGGCCACCTGGCCGACCTGCATGTCCTCGGACAGCCCGGTTCTGCCTTGCAGGTGGTCGCCGGGCAGGCCCCACAGCGGCGGCAGGCGCGGAAAAAAGACGAACAGCAGCACCATCAGCGGCAGTCCCCACAGCAGCAACTGCGCCGCCTGGCGCAGCAGTTGCGCCAGGGGCGGCTGGCCCACGGGGCGGTGGGCGTTGATGAGCGCGGCCAGCAGCAGCCACAACGCCAGCAGCGCCGCCAGGGCCGTGAGCAGGCTTTGCGATTGCAGGAAGACCGTCACGAGGCTGAAAAAGCCCAGAAAGAACACCACCATGGCATCGCGGCGGGCGTGCATCTCCAGGGTTTTCAGGGCCAGCAGCAGCATCAGCAGCGTGGTGCCGGCCTCGGCCCCGACGATGCTGCGAAACTGCAACGCCGTGCCCCCCACTGCCAGCGCCAGCAAAGCGGCCCGCAGCCAGCGTCCGGGCAGGGCACGGCTACGCCAGGCCAGGTGCGCCCGCCACAGTAGCAGGCCGACGGCCAGGGCGCTGGCCCAGACGGGCAGATAGGGCAGTTGCGGCAGCAGCACGCAGGCGGCGGCCAGCACGGCCAGCAGACCGTCGCGGGCGCTGCGCGGCAGGGCGTGCAGGGTGGGCAGCAAGGCGGGCATGGCTTTGAAGGGGCGCTTAAGGCTGGCGCACGTCGGCAACCACGCAGGCGCCGAAATCGGGCCGCGCCAGCCAGGCCAGCACCTGGGCGGCGGCATCGTCGGCAGAGGTCAGCAGCCCCTGGGCGTGCAGTTGGGCAAAGCGCGGCATGTCGGGAAAAGCGGCGGCATCGGCACTGCGCAGCTGGGCCTGCATGGCGGTGTCGATCACCCCCGGGGCCAGGCTGCACACCCGTGCGCCCCAGGGTTTGGGCGCTTCTTCCAGCGCCAGGGCTTCAGAGAAATTGTCCAGCCCGGCCTTGGCCGCGCAATACGTCGCCTGGCTGGCCATGCCCCGGCGGCCCAGGCCGGAGGAAATGTTCAGCACCTTTTTGGGCACCTGCCAGTCTGCCGTGCCGCGCAGAAAGGCGCTGGCCAGCAGCATGGGTGCTTCCAGCCCCACGCGCAGCGCGTGGCCGATGTCCGCCCAGGCGGTATCGGCCAGCGGCGCAATGGGCGGGATGACGCCGGCGTTGTTGATGAGGGTGGCGCTGGCGTAGGCGCTGCGCCCCGCCGTTTGCAGCCAGTCGAGCAACTGCTGGGCGGCAGCGGCGGGCTGGCCCAGGTCCTGCTGCCAGTGCCAATGCACGGCCCCGGCCTGCGCAGGCAGTTCCAGCGGCCCGCGTGCTAGGGTGACGAGGGTGTGGCCCTGGCGCCAGAGCTGGCGGGCCAGCGCCAGCCCCATGCCGCGCGAAGCGCCGGTGAGGATGAAGAGATGCGGTGCAGTCATGCCCCGATGGTGCCATGAATGGCGCTGCGGGAAGGCCAGGGCGACAGACGCCGAAAAATATCAAAAAAATAGCTGCTACCGTTGGTAATCATTGAATTTCAGCATTGTTTGATACCAATTTTCAATGACTGCCAGCGGTAGCAGCTATTCAATTTGATTTTTTGGTTGTTTATCCGCCCAGATAGGCCTTGCGCACCGCGTCGTTGGTCAGCAGGGCTGCGCCCGTGTCTTCCAGCACCACGCGGCCGTTTTCCAGCACGTAGCCACGGTCGGCGATCTGCAAGGCGCGGTTGGCGTTCTGCTCCACCAGGAACACGGTCACGCCCTCGGCGCGGATGGTCTGGATGATCTCGAAGATCTGCGCAATGATCAGCGGGGCCAGGCCCAGCGTCGGCTCGTCGAGCAGCAGCAGGCGCGGCTTGCTCATCAGGGCGCGGCCGATGGCCAGCATCTGCTGCTCGCCGCCGCTCATGGTGCCGGCACGCTGGGCAGCGCGTTCGCGCAGGCGGGGGAACAGGTGGAATACGTGTTCGATGCCGCTGGCGATCTCTTCCTTGGACAGGAAGAAGCCGCCCATCTGCAGGTTTTCCGTCACCGTCAGCGCCGGGAAGATGCGCCGCCCCTCCGGGGAAATGGCGATGCCCTTGCGCATGATGTGGTGCGAGGGCTGGTTGGTGATTTCCTCGCCCTCGAACTGCACCGAGCCGGAGGTGGCCTGCGGGTTGCCGCAGACGGTCATCAAGAGCGAGGTCTTGCCCGCGCCGTTGGCGCCGATCAGGCTGACGATTTCCCCCCGATTGACGTGCAGGCTGACGTGATCGACCGCGCAGATGGCGCCGTAGTGGGTGCAGAGCTGGTCGATGACGAGCATGGGGTGTTGCGTGTTGGTTGCAGCTTGCATCATGCCTCTCCCAGGTAGGCCTTGATGACCCGTTCGTTGCTTTGGATTTCCTCGGGCAGGCCGACGGCAATCGGCTTGCCGTATTCCATCACCAGGATGCGCTCGGAGACGCCCATCACCAGCCCCATGTCATGCTCGATGAGCAGGATGGTCACGCCGTATTCGTCGCGCAGGCGGCCGATGAGGTGTTGCAGGTCCTTCTTCTCCTGAGGGTTCAGGCCCGCCGCCGGTTCGTCGAGCATGAGCAGCTTGGGTTCGGTAATCATGCAACGGGCAATTTCCAGGCGGCGCTGGTGGCCGTAGGCCAGGTTGCCCGCCTCGCGGTTGGCAAACTCGGCAATGCCCATGTAGCGCAGCCAGTGCATGGCCCGCTCAATGGATTCCTTCTCCTGCTTGCGGTAGCTGGGGGTGTTGAACAGCCCGGCCAGCACCGAGGCCTTGTTGTGCTGGTGCTGGGCGACGAGCAGGTTTTCCAGCGCCGTCATGGTCTTGAACAGGCGCACGTTCTGGAAGGTGCGCACCACGCCTTTTCGGGCCACGCTGTGGCTGCCCAGGCCGTCGATGCGCTGGCCCTCCAGGTTGATGTTGCCGGACGAGGGCGTGTAGAAACCGCTGATGCAGTTGAACACCGTGGTCTTGCCCGCCCCGTTGGGGCCGATGATGGCAAAAATCTCCTTGGGTTGCAGGTTCAGTTCGATGCCGTCGACGGCCACCAGGCCGCCGAAACGCATCCCCAGGTTGTGTATTTCAAGTAAAGATCCGCTATGTGTCATGCTGTGTTCTTTCCGTCTATCGCGATAGCGGCTTCAAGCCTGGCCGGCAGAGCCAGCGGGGCTGGTATCCACCTTGATCTGGTGGCGCTGCATGGGGAACAGCCCCTGGGGACGCCAGATCATCATCAGAATCATCACCAGACCGAAAATCAGCATTCGGTATTCCGAGAACTGGCGGGCCACTTCCGGCAAGGCCGTGAGCAGCACTGCCGCCACGATCACCCCCAGCTGCGAGCCCATGCCGCCCAGCACCACGATGGCCAGGATCAGCGCCGACTCGATGAAGGTGAACGACTCGGGGTTCACGATGCCCTGGCGGGCGGCGAAGAACGCGCCGCCAAAACCGGCAAACATCGCGCCCAGGGTGAAGGCCGAGAGCTTGATCTTCATGGGACTCAGGCCCAGCGAGCGGCAGGCGATCTCGTCCTCGCGCAGCGCTTCCCAGGCCCGACCGATGGGCATGCGGATCAGGCGGTTGCTGATGAACAGCGTCACGATCGCCAGCAGCAGGGCCATCAGGTACAGGAAGACCACCATGTGCATCGAGTTGAACGACATGTCGAAGAACTGGTGGAAGGTCTGCGTGCCTTCCACGCTGGGGTTGCGAGCCATTTCCAGGCCCATAACGGTGGGCTTGGGAATGCCGGAAATACCGTCCGGCCCGCCCGTCCAGTGGGTCAGGTTCACCAGCAGCAGGCGGATGATTTCCCCGAAGCCCAGGGTCACGATGGCCAGGTAGTCACCGCGCAGCCGCAGTACCGGAAAGCCCAGCAGGAAGCCGAACAGCGCGGCCATGGCGCCCGACAGCGGCAGGGCCTGCCAGAAGCTCCAGCCGGCCCAGTGGTAGAGCAGGGCGTAGGTGTAGGCCCCCACGGCGTAGAAGCCGACGAAGCCCAGGTCGAGCAGGCCGGCAAAGCCCACCACCACGTTCAGCCCCAGCCCCAGCATGACGTAGATCAGCGCCAGGGTGGCGATGTCCACCGCATTGCGGCCGGCAAAGAACGGCCAGGTCGCAGCCATCAGCAGGGCGGCAAACATCAGGGGCTTGGCCCACTGCGCGGGCAGGCGCGGGATTTTGGGCAGGCCCAGGCCGACGCTGCGGGCCTGCAGGGCCGGGCGCAGCAACTGCACGACGAACACCGCCAGACTGCCCCACAGCACGTAGTTCCAGTGCGCATCCAGGCTGAGTTTCATGCCGGCGCGTTTCAGCTCCAGGCCGAAAATCGGGATGATGACCAGGGCGGCAATCACGGCGGCCAGCAGGGCCGGGAGAAGGTTGTTTTGAATCTTGCGCATTACACCTTCTCCACTTCAGGTTTGCCGAGCAGGCCGGAGGGGCGGAACAGCAGGATCAGCACCAGCAGGCTGAACGCCACGATGTCCTTGTATTCCGACGAGATATAGGCCGCCGCCAGGGTTTCGGCCACGCCCAGGATCACGCCGCCCAGCATGGCGCCGGGAATCGAGCCGATGCCACCCAGCACGGCTGCCGTGAATGCCTTGATACCGGCGATGAAACCGATGAACGGGTTGAGCTTGCCCACGGCCAGGGCGATCAGCACGCCGCCGACGGCAGCCAGCATCGCGCCCAGCACGAAGGTGAAGGAAATCACCTGGTTGGTGTTGATGCCCAGCAGGCTGGCCATGTGCATGTCCTGCGAGCAGGCGCGGCTGGCACGGCCCATGCGCGAGTGGCGGATGAACAGCGTCAGGCCGATCATCAGTACCACCGTCACCACGATGATGAGAATGCGGGTGTAGGGAACAAAGACTTCAAACCCACTCTCGTCGCCAAAGCGCAGAGCGCCTGGCAGCAAGGCAGGAACGGCCATGTCGCGGGCGCCCTGGCCCAGCGCAACCCAGTTTTGCAGGAAGATGGACATACCGATGGCCGAGATCAGCGGCACCAGGCGCGGGCTGCCGCGCAAGGGCTTGTAGGCCACCTGCTCCACGGCGTAGCCGTACAGGCCGGTGATGAACACGGCGACCACCAGCATCAGGCCGATGACCATCCAGATCGGCAGGCCGCTTTGCGTGCCGACGGCCGAAAGCGTGACCAGGCCGACATAGCCGCCGATCATGTAAATCTCACCATGCGCGAAGTTGATCATGCCGATGATGCCGTAGACCATGGTATAGCCGATGGCAATCAAGGCGTAGATGGCCCCCAGTGAGAGGCCGTTGAAGAGCTGCTGTAACAGCTGAGGGATGAAGTCGTTCATATACGCATTTCCTGCGCCCGGGATGCCGCAGGCAAATACCGGGACGCATAGCTTTTGGAACTTAAAAGCCCACAGGCCTCGTCAAGGGGACACTGTGGGCCATCTGAAAAAAGACGGATTACTTGTCGGCGGCCGACTTGCTGCCATCCTTATGCCAGGCGTATACGGGGAAGTCGAAGGCCTTCAGGTCGCCCTTGGCATCCCAGGCAACGTTGCCGGTGGGCATGGCGAACGAGGTCTTGTGCAGGTAGTCCGCCACCTTGTCGGCATCGTCCCCCACGGCCTTGATGCTTTGGGCGATCACCTGGGTGGCTGTGTAGGCGCCCATCTGGAAAGCGCCGGAAGCATCGCGGCCCTTGTCCTTGAAGGCCTTGACCAGGGCGGCGTTTTCCGGCTTGGAGGATGGGTCGGCCGGCAGAGTCACCAGCATGCCTTCCACTGCGTCACCGGCAATGGCGTTGATCTCGGGGTTGCCCACGCCCTCGGGGCCCATCATGCGCACTTTCAGGCCCTGTTCGGCAGCCTGGCGCAGCAGCAGGCCCATTTCCGGGTGGTAGCCGCCGTAGTACACGAAGTCGGCACCGGCGCTCTTGAGCTTGGTGATCACGGCGGAGTAGTCACTGTCGCCGGCGTTGATGCCTTCAAACAGGGCCACTTCGACGTTGGCTTTCTTCAGCTCGTCACGCACGGAGGCGGCAATGCCCTGGCCGTACGACTGCTTGTCGTGCAGCACGGCCACTTTCTTGGGCTTGGCCTTGTTGATGATGAACTTGGCGGCAGCAGGGCCTTGCTGGTCGTCACGGCCGATGGTGCGGAAGATGTAGTGGAAGTTCTTGCCTTCCGTCAGCGCAGGCGAGGTGGCCGAGGGGGTGATGACCACCACACCTTCGTTGTTGTAGATCGGGGCGGCAGCGATGGCGGCACCGGAGCAGACGGGGCCGACGACGTAGCGGATCTTGTCATTGACCACGCGGTTGGCGGCGACCGGGCCTTGCTTGGGTTCGCAAGCGTCATCGACCACGGTGGTTTCGATTTTCTTGCCGTTGATGCCGCCAGCAGCGTTGATTTGTTCGACGGCGGTGGCAACACCTTCCTTGACCATGTCGCCGTATTGCGTCAGGGGGCCGGTGGCGGGAATGACCATGGCAATCTTGATGGTGTCTGCGGCGTGGGCCTGACCCAGCAGGGCGGCGCCAGCCAGACCCATAGTAGCTACCAGAGTTTGCAGACGGAAGGGAATGTGCATGGTGCTTGTCCTCTCTTTAGATGGTGTTGATGCGCACATGAAGTTTTCGGTTGATGGACAAACGTTGCAGTTTGCAAGCTTGTCACATGGGGCGAGAGGATAAAAATTGCGTGTGCAAGCCAGCAAGCGGGTTTTTACTATGGCAGCCTTTCCTTTTCACGAGGTCGTGGCGTGTATATGGACGTCTGTCGGCTTGTTCCACATAAAAATAGCAATAAATCGTTGTTCTATAAAGGGTGAGGTGGAAAAACAAACGGAAGATTTTTATGCTTGCGCTTGCAGCTGCCATAAAGGATTATTTTTTGGCAAGGGTTAATACCTAGTAAAAAAATCGATCAAAAATCCGCCGGGCAGTGAAAAAACAGCGCCTGTCCATGGGACGGATGGGCAAAACCCAGGCTTTGGGCGTGCAGCAGCAGGCGCGGAGCCAGCGTTTGCACGGCCCCGGGGGCGTACAAACCGTCGCCCGCCAGGGGCCGGCCCAGGTGGGCCATGTGAACGCGCAACTGGTGGCTGCGGCCGGTGATCGGCTCCAGCCACAGGCGGGTGCAGCCCGGGGGCACGCCGTCTTGCCCGGGCGCTGTGCAGTAGCGGGTGCTGCTGGGCTTGCCGGCGATGGCATCGACCATTTGCCGGGGGCGCCGCTCCCAATCGCAGCGCAAGGGGGCATCCACCTGCTGCCAGCCCGCAGGCAGCGCCGGCCCGGCAGCAATGGCCACATAGCGCTTGTGCACCCGGCGCTCGGCAAAAGCCTGGCTCAGTTGTGCCTGCGCTGTTTTATGGCGGGCCAGGACGATCAGGCCCGAGGTGGCCATGTCCAGGCGGTGTACGACCAGCGCATCGGGCCAGAAAGCCTGGGCGCGGGCGCTCAGGCAGTCCTGTTTGTCATCGCCCCGGCCGGGCACGCTCAGGAGGCCCGCTGGCTTGACCAGCACCAGCAGGTCGGCGTCTTCATACAGGCACAGCGGGCGCGGCGTCATGGGCAATCATTCCTGGCGGCCATGCCAATCGGCCTTGGGGTGCAGCAGCTGGTCGACGATGGCGCACAGCTCGCTGACGTCGTTGGGTTTGTGGATCAGCGCCAGGGCACCGGCAGCCAGGGCCTGTTCGCTGATGTCGGAAGTGACGTAGCCCGAGGCAAGGGCCACCGGCAAGTCCGGGCGAATGGTCTGGGCCGCCTTGAGCAAATCCAGGCCGCAGTAGCCGGGCATGTTGTAGTCGGTCACCACCAGATCGAAGGCCCTGGGGGTTTCCTGCAACGCCTGCACGGCGGCACGCGGGTCTTCGAAGGTCGTGACCTGATAGCCCCGGCGGCGCAGCAGGCGCTGCACCAGCAGCACCAGGGCCGGATCATCGTCCACGTACATCACGTGGTGCTGCACCTGGGGGGCGGTGTGCAAGGCCACGGGCAGGGCGGCCGGGGGCTGGGGCTTGACCCTGGGCAGGCGCGGGGCGGTAAAAATGGCCGCCGTACTGGCCGGCAGCAGCGGGAAGTACAGGGTAAAACAGCAGCCCTGCCCGGGCTGGCTTTGCACCTCGACGGCGCCTTCGTGGGTGCGCATCAGGCCATGCACCACGGCCAGGCCCAGGCCGGTGCCCTGGCCGACGGGCTTGGTGGTGAAGAAGGGCTCGAAAATCCGCTCCTGGGTGGCGGCGTCCATGCCGGGGCCGTTGTCGCGTACCGACAGGGCGATGTAGTTGTCCGGCATCAGGTCGAAGCGCTGCACCAGGCTGAGCTGCGGCATGGCCAGATGGGCGCTGATGGCGATGCTGCCCCGGGGGGTGCCTGCGCTGCCGATGGCGTGGACGGCATTGTTGGTCAGGTTGAACAAGGCCTGCTCGACCTGGGCCGGGTCGGCCAGCATGGGCGGCAGGTCGGGGGGGGCGTCGATCGTCAGCTCGATGGCCGGGGGCAGGCCCATGCGCAGGAGTTTTTCCGTCTCCCGGATGGCCTGCAAGGGGTGGACGGCGCGGCGGGCGGGCGGTTCGTTGCGGCTGAAGGTGAGGATTTGCCGCACCAGATCGCGGGCGCGGCGGCCGGCTTTCTCGATTTCCAGCAGGCTTTCCAGCAACTGCGGGTGGTGCAGGCTGTCCGTCTTGGCCAGTTCGACGTTGCCCAGAATGGCGCCGACGATGTTGTTGAAGTCGTGCGCGATGCCCCCGGCCATGGTGCCCAGGGCCTGCATCTTGTGCGCCTCGCGCAATTGCATCTCCAGGGCGCTGCGCTGCGCTTCGGTACGCTTGCGGCTGGTCAGGTCGCGGGCAAAAACGGTGGTGCTGGTGCCGTCGTGTTCGAACGCCACGCTGACCTCCACCGCCACGCGCTGGCCGCTGGCGGTGTGCGCCTGCATCTCGCCCAGCAGCGCCTGGGTGGTGACGTGGGCCAGGGGCAGGGTCGCCGCCACGTCCGGCAGGAACCGCGAGAGGTGGCTGCCCAGCGCTTCTTCGCTGGCGCAAGCGAACAGGGCGGCTGCCGTAGGGTTGAAAACGGTGATGCGCAGGTCTTTGTCGACGCTGATGATGGCGTCCATCGAGGCGTTGATGACCGCCTCCAGCCGTTTTTCGCTGGCCAGCAACTGGGTGTTGCGCTGCTGCAGGGTGCGCCGCTCGGCCAGCAGCGGCCCCTGGTCGATGATGGCGCACATGAATTGCGCCGTGGGCGGCCCTTCCTGGCGGGGCACTTCGATGCAGGCGATGTGCAGGTCGCCCTGCATGGTGCTGGCGTCGCCCAGGTTGAAGACCATTTCATGCACTTCGCTTTTGCCGTGGGCGCGGGCCTGGGCGAAGGCCTGCTCCACCCGGGCGCGGTCGGCCTGGCTGACGAACGGCATAAAGGAGGCCAGCAGCCGGTCGCTGCCCTGGGGCTGGAAGGCGCCCAGGGCCATGGCGTTGGCCTGGATGACCATGTCGTGGGCATCGTCCAGCACCAGCAGGGGCAGGGGCACGCTGGCAAACAGGGCCTCGAAGCGCTCGGAGGCGCTTTCGGCCACGGCCTGGCTGTAGTTGAGTACCTGGTTCTGCACCTCCAGCTCGGCCTGGTAGTTGCGCAGTTCGGCAATCAGGGTGGCCAGCGGGTCGTCCTGCGGGAGGTTGGCGGCGCTCTCCAGGACATCCAGGGGGGGCAGCGCTGCATCCGCCTGGAAGGAGGCATCGCCATCAGGCAGTTGCTGACGGTGGACGAGGAAGGAAAGATCGGGTTGGCGCATGGCGGCAGCGGGGCAAGGGTGGGCCAGAGGCCGGTTTTACCACCGCTGGCGCGGTATGCAAGGGGGGAACGTTTGCGTTCTTTTATTGGCAGAAGCTTTGGTAGGCGGCCTCGTCCATCAGCGCGTCGAGTTCGGCGGGCGCATCCAGGCGCAGGGTGAACAGCCAGCCGGCGTCCAGGGGGGCACTGTTGAGCAGGCCGGGGTCGGCCTGCACGTCGGGGTTGAGGGCCAGGACGGTGCCGCTGGCCGGGGCGAACAGGTCGGCAGCCGCCTTGACCGATTCGATCACCCCGGCCGCCTGCCCGGCAGTCACTTGCGTACCGGGGGCGGGCAGGTCGGTGAACACCACGTCGCCCAGGGCGTCTTGTGCGTGGACGGTGATGCCGACAATGGCGGCTTCGGGGTTGCTGGCGTCAATCCAGACGTGTTCGGCAGAGTATTTGCGGGGCATGGTGGCAGGGTGGAAGCTGAAAAAGCGCAGCGGCAACTGTAGCGGGTTCCGGTAGCAAAAAGAACATAGCTGCTTGCGCTTTATTTACAATGATTTCATGGTTGTTTAACCTTGAAAATATTGCTATTCAATCGCAAGCAGCTATTTTTATTGAACATGCACGGCAAAGTAGCCGCTTTCCGCCACGCCCAGCCCCTGCATGGCCGCTTCGGAGGCGGCCCGGGCGGCCTTGAGCCAGCGCTGGCACACGTCCTGGGCATCGGGCGGCACGTCTTCGGGGGCGGCTTCCTGCAATTGCTCCAGCAACTGCAGGGTGTCGCAGACGGCCTCGGCGCTGCCCAGTTGGCGCTCCAGCACCCGGGCATAGCGGGCTTCGGCACGCTCGCGCAATGCGTCGGTCAGTTCGGGGGTGTCGCACAGCTCGATGCGGAATGTGCGGGCAGGAAGGGTGTCGGTCATGGTCTGCATAAATTACCTGTATGAATGAACAGTGACTGTGTAAATATACAGTTTATTTTCCAGGGCTGGCAAGTTTTTCCGTGGCACCCGGGCGACAAGGCCGTCCTGCCATGCTCGGGACAATAGGCCGCTTCGTTTCACCCCCTTACCAACAGGAGACAGCGCCATGGCACGCAGCGTGCAACAACTTTTTGACTTGACAGGAAAAACCGCCCTGGTGACGGGTGGCTCCCGCGGCCTGGGGCTGCAGATGGCCCAGGCCCTGGGCGAGGCCGGGGCGCGGGTGCTGATCACCGCCCGCAAGGCGCCGGAGCTGGAAAGCGCCGCTGCAGCCCTGCAGGCCCAGGGCATCGAGGCGCACTGGATTGCCGCCGACTGCGCCAGTCCCGAGGGGATTGCCGCCCTGGTGCAGCAGGCCAGCGAACGCCTGGGGGTCATCGACATTCTGGTGAACAACGCGGGTGCCACCTGGGCGGCCAAGGCCGAGGAGCACCCCCTGGCCGCCTGGGACAAGGTGATGGACTTGAACATCCGGGGCTACTTCCTGTTGAGCCAGGCCGTGGCCCGGGCGGGGATGCTGGCGCGGGGCGGGCGCATCATCAATATCTCGTCCATCGCCGGGCTGGGCGGCAATCCGATCGCCATGCGCACCCTGGCGTACAACACGTCCAAGGGCGCGGTACTCAATTTCACCCGCGCCCTGGCCGCCGAATGGGGCCAGCATGGCATTACGGTGAACGCGGTCTGCCCCGGCTTTTTCCGCACCAAGATGGCTTCGGGCCTGATCGATGCCATGGGCGAGGCGCAGATGTGTGCCCAGGCGCCCCTGCGCCGCCTGGGCGACGAGGAAGACTTGAAAGGCATCACCGTGCTGCTGGCCAGCGCCGCCGGCAAACACATCACGGGGCAGTGGCTGGCCGTGGACGGCGGGGTCAGCGCGGTGCTGGGGTGATGGCATGGCGGGCCGGGCCGCGGCGGTGCGGTTTACAAAAACTTCATCTGGGCAGGTGACAATCCCGCATTGCGCCAAATCCCTTGGGCGCGTACTGCCCGGCTTTAGCCGCCTGTCTGCATGATGCCTGTCTGCCTTCCATCCGCTTTGTTTTCTGCTCCTGTCTCTGTTCCTCCCCCCCTTCGCCAGACCGTCCGGCGCCTGCTGCTGCTGGGCGGAATGGCCGTTCTGACCGCCTGCGGACAGGGCACGGGAAACAACGCGGCGCAGGACGAGCAGGAGGTGCCCACCGTCGGCGTGGTGGTGTTGCAGCCGCAAAGCCAGGCCCTGCAATCGACGCTGCCGGGGCGCACCCGTGCTTTCCAGATTGCGGAAGTGCGTCCCCAGGTCAGCGGCATCATCCAGAAACAGCTGTTTACCGAGGGTTCCGCAGTGCGCCAGGGGCAGGCGCTTTACCAGATCGACCCGGCCTTGCTGCAGGCCAACCTGAACAGCGCCCAGGCTGCCCTGGCCAAGGCCCAGGCCACGTTGCAGCGTCAGCAGCTTCAGGCCAAACGTAGCGCTGACTTGGTCAAAATCGCCGCCATCAGCGCCCAGCAGGACGAGGACAACCAGGCGGCTGCCAGCGTTGCCCAGGCCGAGCTCCAAGCCGCCCGCGCCAGTGTCGAGACGGCCCGTATCAACCTGCGCTACGCCCGGATCGAAGCGCCCATTGCCGGGCGCATCAGCCTGTCCAACGTCACCCCCGGCGCGTTGGTGACAGCCAACCAGACGAATGCCCTGACGGAAATCGTGCAGACCGATCCGATGTACGTCGACTTCACCCAATCGACCGCCGAATTGTTGCAACTGCAGCGCGACTGGGCCGCTGGCCGCTACGAAAAAATCGATGCCGACAGCATGGCCATCGCCATTCAGCTCGAAGATGGCAGCGCCTACCCGCACCAGGGCAAGCTGCAGTTTTCCGGCCTGATCGCCAATCCCGGCATGGGCACCGTCACCTTGCGGGCGGTGGTGCCGAACCCGCACGGCCAATTGCTCCCGGGGATGTTCGTACAGGCCCGGCTGCCCACGGGGCTGGCCGCCAATGCCCTGCTCATTCCGCAGCAGGCGGTGACGCGCGACACCACGGGCCGCGCCACGGTGCTGGTGATCGAGGAGCAGGGGGGGGGCCAAGCTGGCCGTCAAGCGCCCGGTGGTGCTGACCCAGGCGGTCGGCACGGACTGGCTGGCCGAAAGCGGCGTGCAGGCGGGCGACCAGGTGGTGGTCGAGGGCTTCCAGCGCTTCAAACCCGGGGAGGCCGTCCGGCCCGAACCCATGTCTGCGCAGGACTACCGCCCCGCTGCGGTCGATTCCCAGGCGGCAGCAGCAGCGCTGCGGGCCGCCCTGAACGGCGGCAAATAAAGGCAGCAGCGCATGGCACAGTTTTTCATCAACCGGCCCATTTTTGCCTGGGTCATCGCCATCATCATCATGCTGGCCGGGGCGCTGTCGATCTTCGTCCTGCCGCTGGAGCAATACCCGGACATCGCTCCGCCGCGCGTCACCATCGGGGCGCAATACACCGGTGCCTCGGCCGAGACGGTGGAAAACTCCGTCACGCAGATCATCGAGCAGCAGCTCAAGGGCATCGACCATGTGCTGTACATGAGTTCCACGTCCGATGCCTCGGGCCGGGCACGCACGACGCTGACGTTTGCACCGGGCACCGATATCGACGTTGCCCAGGTGCAGGTGCAGAACAAGCTGCAATCGGCCATGAACCGCCTGCCCGAGGCCGTGAAAAGCCGGGGCGTGTTCGTAAACAAGGGCGGGCAGGACTTCCTGGCCACCTACAGCTTTTATTCCACCGACCCGGGCATGGCCTCGGTCGATATCGGCGACTACCTGCAAACGTATGTGGTCGATGAAATCGGCCGTATCGACGGCGTCGGTGACGTGAACGTCTTTGGCACCAACTACGCCATGCGCATCTGGATGGATCCGGCCAAGATGCGCAAATATGCCTTGATTCCTTCCGACTTGGTGGCGGCGCTCAATGCCCAGAACGCCCAGGTCTCGGCAGGGCAGTTGGGCGCCTTGCCAGCGGTGGAAAACCAGCAGCTCAACGCCACCATCACGGCCCGCACCAAGTTGCAGACGGTGCCGCAGTTCGAGGCGATCGTCCTCAAGTCCACCGAGGACGGCGCCGTCGTCACCATGAAGGACGTTGCCCGGGTGGAGCTGGGGCCGGATTCGCTGACCGTCAAATCCAAGCTCAACGGCATGGGCGGCGCCGGCATGGGCGTGGTGCTGGCCGATGGGGCCAATGCCATGCAGGTGGCCGATGCGGTGGTGGCCAAGCTCAACGCGATGAAGCCGTTCTTCCCCAACCAGATCGACTATTTCGTCAGCTCCGACTCCACGCCGTTCGTGCGGGCCTCGATCCAGGAGGTGATCAAGGCATTGGGCGAAGCCATGGTGCTGGTGGTGCTGGTGATGTTCATCTTCCTGCAGAACCTGCGGGCCACCCTGATTCCGGCGATTGCCGTACCCGTCGTGCTGCTGGGCACCCTGGGGGTGCTGGCGGCGGCGGGCTTCTCCATCAACACCCTGACCATGTTTGCCATGGTGCTGGCCATCGGCCTGCTGGTGGACGATGCCATCGTGGTCGTGGAAAACGTCGAGCGCGTGATGCACGAAACCGGCCTGTCTGCCAAGGAGGCGACACGCCGGTCGATGCGCGAAATCACCCCGGCACTGGTGGGCATCGGCGTCACGCTGTCGGCGGTGTTCGTGCCCATGGCGTTTTTCGGCGGTTCCACCGGCATCATCTACCGCCAGTTCTCCATCACCATCGTGGCGGCCATGGCCTTGTCGGTGTTTGTCGCGCTGACGCTGACGCCTGCGCTGTGTGCCAGTTTGCTCAAGCCCCCGGCTGCGCGAACCGGTGTCGTGCGTTCGGGGCTGCTGGGCCTCAACGACCGTTTCTTTGCCTGGTTCAACCGCAACTTCGATGCCACCGCCAACCGCTACCAGGGCCAGGTGGCCCGGATTTTGCAGCGCAGCAAACGGATGCTGGTCATTTTCCTGGCGGTGCTGATCGCCATGTGGATACTGTTGCAGCGCCTGCCCACTTCCTTTCTGCCGGATGAGGACCAGGGTTTCATCTACGTGAACGTGAACCTGCCGGCCGGCGCATCGGACGCCCGCCTGCAGCGCGTGCTCGACCAGGTGCGCGAATATTTCCTGCAGCAGCCCGAGGTGGTCAGCTTCAACCAGGTCTCGGGCCTGAGCGGCGACCAAAGCTCGGCGCGGGGCTTTGTACGGCTGAAGACCTGGGCCGAGCGCCCGCTGGCCAGCCAGTCGGCCGAACAGGTGGCGCACCGGGCCACCGAGGCGCTCGCCGACATCCGGGACGCCAAGGTCTTCGTCACGCAACCGCCGGCAGTGCGCGGCCTGGGGTCGAATGCCGGGTTCAACGTCATGCTCAAGGATGTGGGCGGCCTGGGCCATGCGGCCTTGCTGGCCGCGAAAGACCAGTTCCTGCAGGAAGCCCGCAAGTACCCCGAACTGACCAATGTGCGCACGACCAACCTGGACGATGCCACCGAGCTGCGCCTGCACGTCGATGACCGCAAGGCCGCGGCACTGGGCCTGGGCTACAACGACATCAACAACACCCTGTCCAGCGCCATGGGCGGCACCTATGTGAACGACTTCCTGCACAACGGCCGGGTCAAGCGGGTCTATATCCAGGGCGATGCCCCGTACCGTATGCTGCCCCAGGACATCAACCTGTGGAGCGTGCGCAATGCGGCGGGGCAGATGGTGGCTTTCGATGCCTTCTCCACCAGCTACTGGGACTATGGCTCCCCGCAACTGATGCGCTACAGCGGCGCCAAGGCCTACGAGATCATCGGCAGCGCAGCGCCGGGCATCAGTTCCGGCGTGGCCATGCAAATCGTCGAAGACATTCTGCAATCCATGCCCCCCGGCATCGGCCATGAGTGGACGGGTGCGTCTCTGCAGGAGCGCCAGTCGGGCGCCCAGGCGCCCCTGCTGTACGCCATCTCGATCCTGTTCGTCTTCCTGTGCCTGGCGGCGCTGTACGAGAGCTGGACGGTACCGCTGTCGGTGATGCTGGCCGTGCCGCTGGGGGTGCTGGGGGCGCTGCTGGCCACCTATACCCGGGGGCTGACGAATGACGTGTATTTCCAGGTCGGGCTGCTGACCACCATGGGGCTGGCCTCGAAGAACGCGATTCTGATCGTCGAGTTTGCCGTGCAACTGCAGGAGCAGGGGCACAAGCTGGTCGATGCCACGGTACAGGCCGTGCGCCTGCGCCTGCGGCCCATTCTGATGACCTCGCTGGCCTTTGGCTTTGGCGTGCTGCCCCTGGCCCTGGGTACAGGCGCCGGTGCGGGGGGACGCAATGCCATCGGCACCGCCGTGCTGGGCGGGATGCTGGCCTCCACCGTGCTGGGGCTGTTCCTGGTACCGGTATTTTTCCTGCTGGTGCGCAGCTGGTTCCAGAGCCGCAGCCGCCGGGACGAAGACACTTCCGGCACGCCTGCCGGGGAGGGCATGGCATGAAAAAGATAAATATAGCTGTCAGCGCTTTCAGGGCAAGCGTTTCAGCCACTTTTATTGCAATTCTTGGCGGCTGCAATCTGGCGCCAACCTACCACCGGCCACAGGATGTCGTTCCGGCCACCCTGGCCCAGACGGCGTCGCAGCAAGCGGTGCCGCTTTCCCTGGCCGCTACGCAGGCGCACCACCTGCAGTGGCTGCAAAACGCGCCGCTGCGCCAGGCGGTCGCTCTGGCCCTGCAGGAAAACCGCGATCTGCGCATTGCCGCCGGCAATGTGGACAAGGCCCGTGCCCAGTACGGCATTGCCCGGGCCGATCAGCTGCCCGGCATCAACGCCCAGTTGCAGGAGCAGCGCAGCCGCAGCAGCGCCGACCTGGCCGGAGGCACCAGCCGGGTCAGCCAGCAGATCACGGCCAATATCGGCTTTGCCAGCTACGAAGTGGACTTGTGGGGCCGTATCCGCAACCTCAAGGCCGCCGCCTGGCAGCAGTTTTTGCAGGTGGAAGAAAACCGCCGGGGGGTGGAAATTGCCCTGATCGCCGAAGTGACCAATGCCTGGCTGACCCTGGCTGCCGATCAGGAGCGCCTGACTCTGGCCGAGCAGACCTTGCAAAGCCGGGAGCAGTCCTACGCCCTGATGGAGCGCATGGCGGCGCTCGGGGCAACGTCTGCGCTGGCCCTGGCGCAAAACCGCAGCACCGTGGCCGCTGCGCGGGGCGACGTGGCACAATTTACCGCCCAGCGGGACCGCAGCCGCAATGCCTTGCAGCTTTTGCTGGGCGGCACGGTGCCCGAGGCCGTGCTGCCGCCGCCGGGTGTCCTGCAAACGCCCGTGGCGTTGCTACAGCCGCTGCCGCCGTCCTTGCCATCCAGCGTTTTGCTGACCCGCCCGGACGTGCAGGCGGCAGAACATGCCCTGATTGCCCAGCACGCCAATATCGGGGCGGCGCGGGCGGCGTTCTTTCCCAGTATCGGCCTGACGGCGAATGTGGGCAGCGGCAGTACCCAGCTCGATGGCCTGTTCACCGGGCCCAACCGCAGCTGGAGCTTCATGCCCGTCATCCAGCTGCCGATTTTCAACGCGGGCCGTCTGCGTTTCGGGCTGGAGGCCGCGCAGGCCGCACAGCGCGTGGCCCTGGCCCAGTACGAGAAAACCGTGCAAACCGCTTTCGGGGAGGTGCTGGACACCCTGGCTGACCGTGCCCAGTGGGCCGAGCGGCTGGCCGCCCAGTACGAGGCCGTGTCCAGCACGCAGACGGCGCTGACCCTGTCGCAAGCCCGGTTTGACGCCGGGATGGACGACTTTCTGACGGTGCTGGATGCCCAGCGCAGCCTGTACGCTGCCCAGCAAACGCAGATCACCCTGCGCCTGGCCGAGCAGCAGAACCGCATTACCTTGTGGAAGGTGCTGGGCGGCCAGGCGCTGCCAGCAGCTGAATGAGCGCCGCCTCGATCTGCCGGTAGCGTTGCTGCCAATCGCCTGCGACATGCACCAATGGCTGCCGGTGGGTGGTCAGCCACTGCGCCAGTGCAGCGTGAAAGGCCCGGCGCTGCGCCACATCCGGCTGGCAGCGCAGGCCGTCGGCCTGCCAGGGCAAGCCCTCGGGGTCGAGCAGGAACACTGCGTCGTAGCGCTGGCGGGTCAGCCGACCGGTAATCCATGCCGGGCTTTGGCCGAACAGCGCCATGCTCCACTGGTGGTTGCTCAGCAGATGGGTGTCCAGCAGCAACAGCGGCGGGCGTGGCGCCCGAGCGGCCTGTTCATGCTGCCATTGCCTTTGGGCGATGGGCGTGATGTCGGCTAGACAAGTGTCCCGCCCCAGGCCGTCCATGTATTCCCGCACGTATTCGGGCACCACGGGGGCGGCAAAGCGCCTGGACAGGGCCGCGCACAGCGTGCTTTTGCCTGCCGATTCCGGCCCGGTAAGCACCACGACCTTCATCGCGCCGCCCGCCATTGCCGCCAGCCGTACAGGGCCAGTCCGACAAAGCCTGCGTACAGCAGTGCCGTGGTCATCAACCCGGCGGCCCAGAACATGCCCACGTAGGCCACATCCAGCACGATCCACAGCGGCCAGCACTGCAGGCGCTTGTTGGCCATCCAGTACTGTCCGACTAGGCTGAAACCGGTCAGTGCCGCATCCAGCCAGGGCATTTGTGCATTGGTTTTCAGGTGCATGAAGGCACCGAGGGCGGCCGTCAGCACCAGGCCGATACCCAGGTCACGCAGCACCAACGGGGTGCGCAGGGTGGTGACGGGCAACGCCCCGTGTGCAGCATTGCCGCCGCGCAGCCAGCGCCACCAGCCGTAGGCTTGCAGCACCGCGTAAACGGCTTGCAGCAGGGTTTCGGAATACAGCCGGGCCTCGAAGAACACCACGGCATACAGCACCACCATGGCGAAGCCGACCGGCCACGCCAGCGGCTTTTGCCGCGCCATCAGCCATACCGACAGCACGCCCAGGACGGCGGCCAGATTTTCGATCCAGAACATTTTGGAAAAGCGCTACCTTGGCTGCAGGTTCGGGTGCCAGGTGCATACCCGGTTGCGTCCGGTGTTTTTGGCGTGGTACAGGGCCATGTCGGCCCGCTGCAGACACAAGGCGGCATCGACCTCGTCGCCGGCCAGGGGGCAAATGCCGAAACTGGCCCGAAATTCCAGAGCCCCGGCCGAGGTGGGCGCCGGGTTCTGCTCCAGGCTTTGGCGCAGCCGCTCGGCCAGCGCCTGGGTCTGGGCCAGGCTGGTACGGGGCAGAAGGATGGCAAATTCCTCCCCGCCCACGCGGCCCGGAACGTCCGACGTGCGCAGGCCCTGGCGCAGCAGTTGCCCCAGGTGGTTCAGCACTTCATCGCCCACGCCGTGGCCGTAGGTATCGTTGATGCGCTTGAAGTGGTCGATGTCCAGGAAAATCAGTGCCGCTTCGGGCGCTTCCTGGGTGCGGATGGCGGCGCATTCGCTCTCCAGCGCCAGCATGAAGGCACGGCGGTTGGGCAGGCCGGTGAGGGCATCGGTCAGGGCGAGCTGTTCCAGTGCCGTCTGGCGCTGGTGGCGGGCAGTGACATCCTGCACCAGGGACAGGCGCCCCAGCGCCTGCTGGTCGGTTTGCAACAGGAACTGCACGACTTCAAGCACCCGGCCATCGCTGAGTGCCACCGCTTCGCCTTGCGGCGCTTCCACATCGGGCTGCGTCGGCAGCAAGACGGTCTGCAATTCCTCGGGAATCCGGGCCAACAGCATGGAGCGGGTGATTTTCTGGCCCGGTGGCAGATGCAGCAACTGCGTCAGGGCGGGGTTGATGGTGATCTTTTCCGGTTCCAGCGGGTGTTCCAGCACCACCCCGCCAGGAAAACGCTTGACCAGCGCGGCGAGCTGCTCCTGCGCCAGATGCAGCCGCGCGATCATGCGCTGGCGCTGGACGCTGAAGTGCGCCAGCAGGGCCGCGCCCAGAATGCCCAGCAGGGTGCCGATGGCGCTGAATACCAGGTTCTCGTGAATACTCTTTTCCAGCGGTGCGAGAACGGCCCCCTGATCCACCCCGGCAGTGATGCGCAGGCCGAACTGGGGCACCATCTCCCAGGCATAAAGACGTTGCACTTGATCGACGGGCGAGACGGCAACGGCACTGCCGTGGCTGGGCGAGGCATTGAGGACGGTGGCCACGTCCAGAATGCCGGTGCGGTCCAGCACCTGCTCAGGGTGCAAGGAGCGGGCCAGAAAGCGGCCATCGGCACGCCGCAGGGAAATCACGTCGTTGGGCTGGTTGAAAACGTCATGGAAAAAGCTGGTCAGGTAATCGCAGGGGATGGAAATGACCAGCACGCCACCGAACTGGCCGTTGCGCTGCAAAGCGCGGCTTACCTGCACCGTCCATTGCTGCGAGACGCGGCCCAGCACAGGCGCTCCGACGTACAGCCCGGAAATCCTGCCTTCGGCGTGGACGAGAAAATGTTCCCGATCGGTAATGAGCACCGTTGTTTGCGGCTGTCCATGCGGAGCCAGGGAGGAATAGACGATTTTCCCCTGGGCATCGGCAATGGCCACCTGGGCAATGGCCTGGTCGAAAGGCGGCCGGGCGAAGGACGCCAGAATGCGTTCCTCGGCCGGTAGCTCTGTGGCCGCATGGGCGAGGGCGAAGTTGGCCGTGGCGTAGTCGATGCTGGAAAACAGCATGCTCACCTGGTTGGCGAGGACGTGGGCTACCTGGGTGACGCGCAGCTGGGTCTGTTTTTGCAGACTCTGTCGCTGCTGCTCGTGGCTGTTCAGCAGCACCGCCCAGTAGCTGAACGCAAGGAACAGCAGCGCTACCAGCCCGGCAACGGTCTTGCCGGGCAGAAGACGGAGCGAACAGAATGCAGGCGGCGAAGGCATAAGGGGAGTATGCCGCCTTCGGCTCTCCGGGCGCAGCATTCCTGTGCAGATTTCGGCGCAGACTCACGCTGCCTGCGCAGTTTTACAACAGGTTCAGCGCCCGCCCTGCACATCCATCTCGGCATAGCGCACCACACGGCTGCCCTTGACCAGTCGGTAGCCCAGCCAGATGGCGGCAAACAGCGGCAGGCCGATATAGGTGGCGATCACGCCATTCCAGTCGATGCGCTCCTGCAGGAAGGCCTCCCAGTTCTGCCCCAGGGTGATGACCAGGCACAGCACGAAGGCAAAAATCGGCCCGAACGGAAAAGCCGCTGCGCGGTAGGGCAGGGCGGCGGTGTCGAAGCCCTGGGCCTCGCAGCCCTTGCGGAAGCGGTAATGGCTGATGGCAATCCCCAGCCAAGCAATGAAGCCGCACATGCCCGACAGGTTCAGCAGCCAGATATACACCGCCTGCGGGCTGAAGATATTCGTCAGAAAGCACAGCGCGGCAATCGCCGTGGTCGCCAGCAGGGCGGGCAGCGGCACCCCCCGGCGGTTGACGCGGGCAAACAGCCTGGGCGCCATGCCTTGCCGTGCCAGCGCGTACAGCATCCGGGTGGAGGCATACATGCCCGAGTTGCCCGCCGACAGCACCGAGGTCAGCACCACCGCATTCATCACCGCCGCGGCCGAGAGCAGGCCGGCCCGCTCGAACACCAGGGTGAAGGGGCTGACGCTGATGTCGCCCAGCTCGTTGCGCAGCAGCTGCGGATCGGTGTACGGGATGAGCAGGCCGATGATGAGAATGGCGAACACGTAGAACAGCAGAATGCGCCAGAACACCTTGCGCACCGCCTTGGGCACGTTGCGGGCCGGGTCTTCGGATTCGCCGGCGGCAATGCCGATCAGTTCCGTGCCCTGGAAGGAGAAGCCGACGATCATCGCCACCCCGATCAGCGCCGCAAAGCCCCCGGCAAACGGTGCATCGCCCTGGGTGAAATGGGCCAGGTTGCCCCACAGCCCCTCGGGCGAGCCGCCGCGCAGGATGCCCAGCACCATCAGCAGGCCGATGGCGATGAACACCAGCACCGTGACCACCTTGATGGCGGAGAACCAGAACTCCGACTCGCCAAAGCCCCGGGCCGACAGCGCGTTCAGGGCAAACATCAGCGCCAGGAAGGCCGCGCTCCAGAGCATTCCGTTGGCATCCGGAAACCAGTAGGCCATGACCAGTTGCGCCGCCACCAGATCGACGGCAATCGTCACTGCCCAGTTGTACCAATAGTTCCAGCCCAGGGCGAAGCCGAAGCCCTCGTCCACGTACTTGGCCCCGTAGGTGGCGAACGAGCCGGAGACGGGCAGGTGCGCCGCCATCTCGCCCAGGCTGGTCATGAGGAAATACACCATCAGCCCCACCACGGCATACGCCAGCAGGGCACCGCCGGGGCCGGCCTGCGAGATGGTGGCCCCCGAGGCAACGAACAATCCCGTGCCGATCGAGCCGCCGATGGCGATCATCGACATGTGGCGGGCCTTGAGCGTGCGTTGCAGCGACGGGGCGGTGGGGGCTGGAGAGGAGGAGGTGGCAGAGGCCATGGGCAGTTCGCAGGAGGCGGGCAAAAAAACGAAAGGCCGCAAAGCGGCCTGGGGGAAAGCACTCTGGAGTAACGCAGGGGCGATTGTCTGCGATGACACGCATCGCATGAAACGATGGGGTTAAAGAGAGTGAATAAGAAAACAGGAGCTGCTTGCGCTGATATATATTGGATTTCAATAATAAATCATATTGAAACCGTTGATATATCAGCACAAACAGCTCCTGTTTTCCATCATCCTAGCAGCAGCGCATCGTCCGAGAGCTTTTCGCCCCGCACCTTCTCGAACATCTGCAACAGGTCGGGCACGTCCATGCGGGCGCGTTCCTCGCCGCTGACGTCCAGCACCACCTGGCCCTGGTGCAGCATGATGGTGCGGCTGCCCACGTCCAGCGCCTGGCGCATGCTGTGCGTGACCATCATGGTGGTGAGCTTGGATTCCTCCACGATGCGGCAGGTCAGTTGCAGCACGAAGTCCGCCGTGCGCGGGTCGAGCGCCGCAGTGTGTTCGTCCAGCAGCAGGATGCGCGAGGGTTGCAGCGCCGCCATCAGCAGACTGATCGCCTGGCGCTGCCCGCCCGAGAGCAGGCCGATGCGGTCGGTCAGCCGGTTTTCCAGGCCCAGGCCCAGCATGGCCAGCCGTTCGCGGAACAGGTCGCGCATTTCGGCCTTGACGGCGCGGGTCAGCTTGCGAAAGCTCCCCCGGCACTGCGCCAGGGCCATGTTTTCCTCGATGGTCAGGTCTTCGCACGTCCCGGCCATCGGGTCTTGAAAGACGCGGGCCACGCGCTCGGCGCGGCTCCAGACGGGCATGTTGGTCACGTCCAGGCCGTCGATCTTGATGGTGCCGCCATCGACGCTCTGGTCGCCGGAGACGGAGTTCAGGAACGTCGATTTGCCCGCCCCGTTGGAGCCGATCACGGTGACGAACTGCCCGGTGGGAATCTCCAGCGACAGGCCGCGCAGGGCCTTGGTCTCGATCGGGGTGCCGGGGTTGAAGGTCAGACGCAGGTCTTGCGCACTCAGCATAAAACTTCCTTTTTCGTGCGCGTTACGAAACGCGGGCGTTGAGCTTGCGCTTGAGCTGGGGCAGCACCAGCGCCAGCGTGACCAGTACGGCAGTGACCAGATTCAGGTCCTGCGCCTTCAGGCCGATGAAGTCGCTGTTCAGCGCCGCTGCAATGAAAAAGCGGTAGACGATGGCGCCCAGCACCACGGCCAGCGTCGCCCAGATGATGCGGCGCGACGGCAGGATGGATTCGCCCACGATCACCGCGGCCAGACCGATCACGATGGTGCCGATGCCCATCGAAATGTCGGCCCCGCCCTGGGTCTGCACGAACAGGGCGCCGGCCAGCCCGACCAGCGCGTTGGAAATGGCCATGCCCAGCAGCACCATCGCCCCGGTATTGATGCCCTGGGCGCGGGCCATGCGGGCGTTGGAGCCGGTGGCACGAATCGCCAGACCGCGCTCGGTGGCAAAGAACCAGTCCAGCAGCACCTTGGCCAGCACCACGATCACCAGCAGCACCAGGGGGCGCAGCACGTAGTCTTCCATGCCCTCGGGCTGGAGCTGGGTGAACAGCGTCGGCTCGGTAATCAGCGGAATGTTCGGGCCGTCCATGATGCGCAGGTTGACCGAATACAGGCCGATCATCATCAGGATGGAGGCCAGCAGGTCCATGATTTTCAGCTTCACGTTGAGCCAGCCCGTCACCAGCCCGGCGGCGGCCCCGGCCAGAGTGGCGCCCAGGGTGGCAATCCACGGGTTGAAACCGGCGACGATCATCACGGCGCAGACGGCCCCGCCCAGGGGAAAGCTGCCGTCCACCGTCAGGTCGGGGAACCGCAGCAGGCGAAAAGAGATGTAAACGCCCAGCGCGACCAAGGCAAAAATCAGGCCGATTTCAACCGCGCCAAGCAAGGAAAACAAAGACATGGGAGAGCCACCATCGAAGGGGGAGGAACGAAAAAAGGCAGGGGCCGCCGGCACCTGCCTTTGCATTGAACGCAGAGGTTATTGCACGACCTGGGCCGCCTTGTCCAGCAGCGACTGGGGCAGCTTCACGCCTTGCTTCTCTGCCGCGCCGGGATTGACGAACAGCTCCAGCTTGTCGCTGGTTTCGGGCTTGATGTCACCGGGCTTTTCGCCCTTCAGGATGCGCACCACCATGCGGCCGGTCTGCTCGCCCAGATCGCGGTAGTTGATGCCCAGGGCGGCAATCGCTCCGCGCTTGACCGAATCGGTGTCCGAAGCGACCAGGGGAATCTTCGCTTCCTGGCCGACCTTGACCAGGGCTTCATAGGCCGAAACCACGTTGTTGTCGGTATTCGTATAGATCACGTCCACCTTGCCGATCAGGCTGCGGGCAGCGCTGCTCACGTCCACGGTGCGCGGGGCAGAGGCTTCGACCAGCGTCAGGCCCGCTTCGGGCAGCAGTTTTTGCAGTTGCTTGACCACGACCACCGAGTTGGCCTCGCCCGGGTTGTAGACCATGCCCACGCGCTTGGCGGTGGGGACGACTTCCTTGATGAGGTCGATCTGCTTTTCCAGCACCAGCATGTCCGAGACGCCCGTCACGTTGGTCTTGGATGCGTCCCAGCCCGGCACCAGCTTGGCGACCACCGGGTCGGTCACGGCCGAAAACACCACGGGCACGGATTTGCTGGCAGCCACGGCAGCCTGGGCCGAAGGTGTGGCGATGGCGACGATGGCATCGGGCTTGTCGCCGATGAACTTGCGGGCAATCTGCGCGGCGGTGCCGGTATTGCCCTGGGCGCTTTGGTACTGCCACTTGAGGTTTTTGCCGGCCTCGTAGCCGGCTTCCTTCAGGGCGGCCTGCACGCCGTCACGCACGGCATCGAGGGCAGGGTGTTCCACGATGGCGGTGACGGCCACGGATTTTTCTTCGGCGGCGTGCGCTGCCGTCAGGCTCAACAGGGACAGGGCGACGGCAGATGCCAGGGCTTTCAATTGCATGGTTTGTCTCCAGCGGAACGGATGGGGGAAATTTGAGGTGGGGCAAGTCTAAGTCAGCAGGTGTGACGAAAAGCTTTGAAATCCCAGGGTTTGCACGCAGACCGGGCAGTGCTTGCAAAGCGCTTGCATAAAAATGCTCGAACGTGCTTTTTTATGCAGAATTTGTGAGTTTTTATGAAAAATAGCCCAGTAAATGGGCTATTTTTTGCAGAAAACCTGAAACTGACGCAGTTTTACATGCCTGCGTAGGTCGGCCCGCCGCCGCCTTCGGGCGTCACCCAGGTGATGTTCTGGGTCGGATCCTTGATGTCGCAGGTTTTACAGTGTACGCAGTTCTGCGCATTGATCTGCAAGCGCTTGCCGCCGTTGTTTTCGTCATCGACCATCTCGTACACCCCTGCCGGGCAGTAGCGCGTCTCCGGCGCAGCGTATTGGGCCAGATTGATATTGACCGGCACGCTGGCATCTTTCAGCAACAGGTGCGCCGGCTGGTCTTCGCTGTGGTTGGTGCCGCTGATGAAGACGCTGGAGAGGCGGTCGAACGTCAGCTTGCCATCGGGCTTGGGGTAGTGGATGGGCTGGCACTGGGCGGCAGGCTTCAGGTAGGCATGGTCGGGCTTGTCGCGGTGCAACGTCCAGGGGATATTGCCCTTGAGCAGGAATTGCTCGATGCCGTTCATCACCGAAGCGGTGGACAGCCCCTTCTTGAACCAGGCCTTGAAGTTGCGCGACTTGTACAGCTCGTCGTACAGCCAGCTGTTTTCAAATGCCGCTTCGTAGGCCGAAAGGGTGTCGCCCTGGCGGCCTGCGGCAATCGCCTCGTAAGCGGCCTCGGCGGCCATCATGCCGGTCTTGATGGCGGCGTGGCTGCCCTTGATGCGGCTGACGTTCAGGAACCCGGCTTCGCAGCCCACCAGCGCCCCGCCTGGGAAGACGAACTTGGGCAGGCTCAAAATCCCGCCTGCGGTAATGGCCCGGGCACCGTAGGACAGGCGCTTGGCGGGCTTGATGCCTTTGGCCTCGTCGCCTTCGAGGTACCAGCGGATATTGGGGTGGGTCTTCCAGCGCTGCATCTCCTCGAACGGCGAGATGTACGGATTGGCGTAATCCAGCCCGGTGATAAAGCCCAGGGTGACCAGATTGCCCTCCAGGTGGTACAGGAAGCCACCGCCATAGGTGTCCGGTTGTAGCGGCCAGCCGGCGGTATGCACCACGGTGCCCGGCTTGTGGCGGGCCGGGTCGATCTCCCACAGCTCCTTGATGCCGATGCCGTAGGCCTGCGGGTCTTTACCCGCATCCAGCTTGAAGTGGGCAATCAGCTGCTTGCCCAGGTGACCACGGGCGCCTTCGGCAAAGATGGTGTATTTGCCGTGCAGCTCCATGCCCAGTTGGAAGTCCCCGGTCGGCTCACCGTCCTTGCCGATGCCCATATTGCCGGTGGCCACGCCCTTGATGCTGCCATCGTCGTTGAACAGCACCTCGGCAGCGGCAAAGCCCGGGAAAATTTCCACGCCCAAAGCTTCGGCCTGATCGGCCAGCCACTTGGAGACAAAGCCCAGGCGCACGATGTAGTTGCCCTCGTTGTGAAAGCACTTGGGCAACAGCCAGTTGGGCGTGCGCAGCGAGGATTTTTCGCCCAGGAACACCATCGCATCGTTGGTGACCGGCTGGTTCAGGGGAGCGCCCTTGGCTTTCCAGTCGGGAATCAGCTCGGTCAGGGCCTGCGGGTCCATGATGGCCCCGGACAGGGTATGCGCCCCGGGCTCGGAGCCTTTTTCCAGCACCACGACCGATACATCCTGGCCTTTTTCCTGCGCCAATTGCTTGAGGCGGATGGCCGTGGACAGGCCGGCCGGGCCGCCGCCGACGATGACGACGTCGTATTCCATGGCTTCGCGCGGCCCGTACTGGGCCAGGATTTCTTCGTTGGTCATAAGGGGTGTCTCGTAAAGTTGGTAAAAAATAGAACGACCGTTCTATTGTATTGCCGGAAAATCGCCGCGCATTCTATGCCCCTAGCGGGCACTCAAGTCTTCCGGCAGGGCGAGTGTCTAGACGGCTTTGTTTCTGGGGACGCGGCCCATCAGATAGAACTCGGGGTTGGGCTGCATTCCGGTCACGCTGACCAGACGGTTGGAGAGGCCGAAAAACGCCGTGATTGCGGCAATGTCCCAGATGTCTTCATCGTCAAAGCCGTGGGCATGCAGGGTGGCGAAATCGGCATCATCGACTTCGTAGCTGCGCTGGCACACCTTCATGGCAAAGCCGAGCATGGCCTTCTGGCGGGGCGTGATGTCGGCGTTGCGGTAGTTGACGGCCAGCTGGTCGGCAATCAGCGGGTTTTTCTCGTAAATCCGCAGCACGGCGCCGTGGGCCACCACGCAATACAAGCATTGATTGACGCTGCTGGTGGCCGTGACGATCATTTCGCGCTCGCCTTTGCTTAGATTTCCTTCTTCCTTGAGCATCAAGGCATCGTGGTAGGCAAAAAATGCCCGCCATTCCGCCGGGCGGCGTGCCAGCCCCAGGAACACGTTGGGAATGAACCCCGCCTTTTCCTGTATTTCCAGAATGCGGGTGCGAATGTCCTCGGGCAACCCCTCCAGTGCAGGAAAGGGATAGCGGACGGGGCCGGGCGTAGCAGGTGTGGTCATGGCGGTGAAGTTTACGTTTACGGAAACGTCAAGCATAAGAGCGAAAAATCTTACGGGTTGCTGACAATTTATCCGGATAAACCCTTGCTGTTTCTCGCGAACTCAACTGGCTCCAACCAGCTTGTGTACCAGATCTGCCGTGGTATTCGCACCGTATTTGCGCATCAGCCGGGCGCGGTAGATTTCCACCGTGCGGTGGCTGATGCCGAGGACGCGGCCAATTTCCTTGGAGGTCATGCCGTCGAGCAACCGGGCGGCCACTTCACGCTCGCGGCTGGTCAGGTCGGCTTTCACGGGGCGCTGCTGGCTCAGGTCCTCGAAACTCCAGATGCCGCTGGCGTGCGGATTGCTGCGCTCCAGCGCCCGGCCCGTGACGTGGCACCAGAAGGTCTCGCCATTGGCGCGTTTCATGATGCGGTTGTCGCTGTAAAAACCCTTGGCGTTCAGGATCGGGGCCATGCGCTGGCCCTGGCGCTCGTACTCCTCCAGGCTGGGGTAGAGCAGCAGAAACGATTGACCGATCAGTAATTCCCGCGAAGCGCAGAACATTTCACAGACGCGCTGATTGCAATCCACCATGTGGCGATCACGTGAAACCACCAAGCCCACGGGGGCCATTTCAAAGGCCAGACGGTAATCCAGTTCCATCGATGTCATGGGTGATCTGCTTCTTTCATCTTTCAGGGTAGATCGCTAGGAAATACTACGTAGCACATTACGTAGTATCGTATGCGACATTCGTTCTAACAAGGAGGCAATGTGAAAAAACTCTACCCCAGTGCAAGCGCAGCGCTGCAAGGCGTGGTTGCCGATGGCCAGCTGCTGGCCGTTGGCGGCTTCGGCCTGTGCGGCATCCCCGAGGCGCTGATCGACGCCCTGCGCGACAGCGGCGTGAAGAATCTGACCGTGGTGTCCAACAACGCCGGGGTCGATGGCTTCGGCCTGGGCAAGCTGCTGGAGACGCGCCAGATCAAGAAAATGATCAGCTCCTACGTCGGCGAGAACAAGGAATTCGAGCGCCAGTACCTCGCAGGAGAGCTGGAGCTGGAGTTCACCCCCCAGGGCACGCTGGCCGAAAAGCTGCGGGCCGGCGGCGCAGGCATTCCCGCCTTCTTCACCAAGACCGGCGTCGGCACCCTGGTGGCCGAAGGCAAGGAACTGCGCGAATTCGACGGTGAAACCTATGTGATGGAGCGCTCCATCGTCACCGACGTCTCGCTGGTCAAGGCCTACCGCGCCGACAAGAGCGGCAACCTGCAATTTCGCCTGACTGCACGCAACTTCAACCCCGCTGCGGCCACTGCCGGCAAGCTGTGCATCGTCGAAGTGGAAGAAATCGTGGAAGTGGGCGACATTGCCCCGGACGACATCCACCTGCCCGGCATCTACGTCCACCGCATCGTGCATAACCCCACCCCGGAAAAGCGCATCGAAAAACGCACCCTGAGCGAGAAAAAAGGAGACTGATATGCCTTGGACGCAAGACCAAATGGCCGCGCGTGCGGCGCAGGAGCTGGAAGACGGCTTTTACGTAAACCTGGGCATCGGCATCCCGACCCTGGTGGCCAACCACACCGGCGACAAGGAAGTGTGGCTGCAATCGGAAAACGGCATGCTCGGCATCGGCCCCTTCCCGACCGAGGACGAGGTCGATGCCGACCTCATCAACGCCGGCAAGCAGACCGTCACCACGCTGCCCGGTTCGTCGATTTTCGGCTCCGACCAGTCGTTTGCCATGATTCGCGGCGGCAAGATCAACCTGTCCATCCTCGGCGCGATGCAGGTCAGCGGCAAGGGCGACCTGGCCAACTGGATGATTCCCGGCAAGATGGTCAAGGGCATGGGCGGGGCGATGGATCTGGTGGCCGGCGTCAAGCGCGTGATCGTGCTGATGGAACACGTCGCCCGCAAGAAGGACGGCACCACCGACCTGAAAATCATCCCCGAATGCACCCTGCCGCTGACCGGCGTGGGCGTGGTCGATCGCATCATCACCGACCTGGGCGTGATGGACGTGACGCCCGAAGGCTTGAAGCTGGTCGAACTGGCCCCGGACGTGACGTTTGACGACATCCAGTCCAAAACCGGCGTGCCGCTGCTGCGGTAGGTTGTTATTGAAGCCGTTGCTTCTCAAAAGATAGCTTCTAGCGCCCGCCATGCGGGCGTTTTGCATTGTTTCATAGCTGAAACTGTTGATTGGTGTGCGGTAGCAGCTATCGTTTATCTCTGGAGCTAACGAGAAAACACGGCCCCTTTGATCTGGCTACCCGCCTTCAACCCCTTGCTGGCAAACCAGCCCTGGTTCATCTCCAGCACAAAGCGCACCGGCACGCGCGAACAGTGGGAGTTTTCGTCCAGCGGCTGCATGTCGGCCAGATTGACGATGGTGCCATCGTCGGCAATGAAGGCGGCAGTCAGCGGCAACGGGGTGTCCTTCATCCAGAAGCATTGCACCCCGGGGCGCTCGAAGACGAACAACATGCCTTCGTGGGGCGGCATGCTCTGGCGCTGCATCAGGCCGATCTGGCGCTCGATCGGGCGGCTGGCCACCTGGGCATCGATGCGGAACATGCCGGCCCGCAGCTCCATGCGGGGCAAGTCCAGTTGCGGAATCTGCTGAGCTAGGACGTTGCTGGCAAGGCAGGCCGTCAGGCCGAGCAGGGAGGTCATTTGGCGCAGCAGGGCGGGCATGGGGCGTTACTCCAGGCTGAAGCAATGCACCTGGGTGCCTTGCGGGTTTTCCAGAAACCGGCGCAGGGTGTAGCTGACGGTGCGAAAGGACAGTTCCTCCCACGGGATGTCCGCCGGGGCGAACAGGCGGGCTTCCTGGGTTTCAAAGCCGGGGTCGAATTCCAGGCTGCGCAGGCGAGCGCAAAAGAACAGATGCACCTGGGCGGCAGGGGGCACGCTGATGACGGAGAACAGCCGACCCAGTTCGATGTCGGCGCCGGCTTCTTCATCCGTCTCGCGGGCGGCGCCTTGCTCCAGGGTTTCGTCCAGCTCCATGAAACCGGCAGGCAGCGTCCAGGTGCCGAAACGCGGCTCGATGTTGCGCTTGCACAGCAGGATGCGGCCATCGTCGGCCACGGGGATGGTGCCGACGACGTTGAGCGGGTTCTGGTATTGGATGTGGCTGCATTGCGGGCAGACGGCCCGCACGCGGGCGTCGCCATCGCCCGGCAACTGGTGGCACACGGCATGGCCGCACTGGTTGCAGAACCGGATGGGGCGGGGGTAGTAGGACATAGGCCGCGCGTCCGCTTACACCAGCCGCACTTGCAACGGGGCCAGCCCGGCCACGGTGGCATCCAGAACGTCGCCGCGCTGCACGGCAGCCACGCCGGCGGGGGTGCCGGTCATGATGAGGTCGCCGGCTTGCAGCTCCCAGGCGGTGGAAAGCGCCGCGATGATTTCCGCAATGTTCCAGATCATCGCTGCCGTGCTGCCACTTTGGCGCGGCTGGCCATTGACGTGCAGGGCGATCTGCGCCTGCTGTACGTCACCGGCTTGCGCTGCGGGGGTGATGGCGCCGATGGGGGCGCTGGCATCAAAGCCCTTGGCAATGCACCAGGGGCGGCCCTGCTTTTTCAGTTGCGCCTGCAGGTCGCGGCGCGTCATGTCCAGCCCGACGGCATAGCCCCAGACGTGGCGCAGGGCATCCTGCACGGCAATGTTCCTGCCGCCGCTGCCCAGGGCTACGACCAGTTCCACTTCGTGGTGCAAGTCGCTGGTCAGGCTGGGGTAGGGCATTGCTACCGGGGCACCCGCAGGGGCGCTGACGACGGCATCGGCCGGTTTGGCAAAAAAGAAGGGCGGCTCGCGCCCGGTATCGCCCATCTCCTGGGCGTGATCGACGTAATTGCGGGCCACGCAATAAATGCGGTGGATGGGAAAACGCTGCGTACTGCCGGTCACCGGCAAACTGGCTTGGGGCGGGGGCGAAAAGACGAAATCCATCGAAAACTCTCACGGAAAAAGCATGGCAAAACCAGCGCCCAAGTGTGCCATGCCCAGCCGGCGCTGAAAGCCTCTTGCTATGCTGCACGCGATGAAGAACGATGCACCTTTGCCCTTCGCCTGGCTGCAACCCGACTGGCCCGCCATCGCCGGGGTACACGCCATTTTTACTACGCGTGCCGGCGGGGTGAGTGCCAGCCCCTGGGACAGCATGAACCTGGGCGACCATGTGGGCGACGTCCCGCGTGACGTGGCAGACAACCGGGAGCTTTTCACGCAGGCGCTCACGCAGATCGGCGGGCACAGCGTGCAGCCCCAATTCCTGCAGCAGGTGCATGGGGTACAGGTTGCCCGGTTGCCCCTGGCCGCAGCCGACGGTCTGGCGTTTGATGCCTGCATCACCGCCGAACCGGGCCATGCCTGCACCATCATGGTGGCCGATTGCCTGCCGGTTTTGATTGCGCACCGCTGCCTGGGCATTGTGGGCGCGGCCCATGCTGGCTGGCGCGGTCTGGCAGGCAGCGCCGGAATCGGGGTACTGGAGCAGTTGTGGCATGCGTATTGCAGTCTGGCTCGTCAGCAGGGCGGCGGCAGCGCTGCCGACATTGCCGCGCAAACCCAGGTCTGGCTGGGCCCGTGCATTGGCCCGCAGGCGTTCGAGGTCGGCGCCGAGGTGGTTGCCGCCTTCACGGCGGCTGCGCCGCCGCAGGCGCAGCGCTGTTTTACGCCTGGAAAGGCAGCACACAAATGGCAGGCCGATTTACCCGCACTGGCCCGCCAGCGGTGGCAGGCGCTGGGCGTGCAGCACCTTTACGGCAACGATTCCAGCGCACCGTGGTGTACGGTGGGCAATCCGCTACGTTTCTTCTCGCACCGCCGCGATGCCGGTGTTTTGGGCAGCACCGGGCGCATGGCCGCTGCGATCTGGCGCACCGGCGTCTGAAGGCGGCAGTTCGGTGGCTGCCGCTGCCGTGGCCTGGGCGGCATCCCATTGCTGCTGCTCGTGCTGCCGCCGGGCACGCAAGCGGCGCTTGCGCTCGGGGGTGCCCAGAATGTAAACCAGGATGACGCAAGGCAGCAGGCCGTAAAAAATGAACGTTATCGCAGCGCCCAATAGGCTGCCGTTGGGGGCGCTGGCTTCGGCTACGGTCATCATCACGGTGACGTAGAGCCAGGCAATCACGATTAAATACATCTCGGTAGTATCGGGGAAGGGTAAACGCGGAAAAGAACGGTTTTTAAAGCCTAGTCAGGTTACTCTGGTTTATATTGTCACTCTGATGTGAATTGGCAACAATCTGACGAAACGTACTTATCAAAAAGGAGTATTGGTCTATGGCCTCGGAACCCATCTGGACGGAGGGCGTTCAACAATTTTTCACCGAGCATTGGGCCAAAGCCATGCAGACCTTCGGTCAGTTGGGTGCAGCCCCCTCAGCGGAGGCAGCCCAGGTGCAGTTTGACATGGAAAAACTCCAGTCGCTGCAGCAAAACTATATTGCACAGGCAAGCCAGTTGTGGAGCGGTGGCATCAGCAACCCGCCGCAGGTGCCTGATGACCGTCGCTTTGCCAGCCCCAACTGGGCCAAGAATCCCCTGGCTGCATTTACGGCAGCAGCGTATTCGCTCAATTCGCAGGCACTGATGGGCATGGCCGAAGCGGTGCAGGCCGACGAAAAGACCCGCCAGCGCATCCGTTTTGCCGTCGAACAGTGGGTGGCGGCCATGGCACCGAGCAATTTTTTGGCGCTCAACCCCGATGCCCAGCAAAAAGCCCTAGAAACCAAGGGCGAGAGCCTGACCAAGGGGCTGCAGAATATGCTGCAGGATATGGGAAAAGGCTATGTTTCGATGACCGACGAGAGCGTTTTTCAGGTCGGGAAAAACGTTGCCACCACCGAAGGGGCCGTTGTCTATGAAAACGAAATATTCCAGCTGCTGGAATATAAGCCGTTGACGGAAAAGGTCCATGAGCGTCCATTTTTGCTGGTGCCGCCCTGCATTAATAAATTTTATATTCTGGATTTGCAGCCCGAAAATTCGCTGATTCGCTATGCGGTCAGCCAGGGGCAGCGCACCTTTGTCATCAGCTGGCGCAATCCCGATGCCTCGTGCGCCGAACTGACATGGGACGACTATATCGAACGCGCCGTCATCGAGGCCATTGGTGTGGTGCAGGAAATCGCTGGTGCCAAGCAAATCAATGCGCTGGGGTTCTGCGTTGGCGGCACCATGCTCTCCACGGCCCTGGCTGTTCTGGCGGCCCGTGGACAAAAGCCGGTTGCCAGCGTGACCTTGCTCACGACCTTGCTGGACTTTACCGATACGGGCATCCTGGACGTCTTTATCGACGAGGCTTTCGTGCAGACACGCGAAGCCCAGATGGGGCAGGGCGGCCTGCTCAAAGGCCAGGAGCTGGCCGCCACCTTCAGTTTCCTGCGCCCCAACGACTTGGTATGGAACTACGTGGTCGGCAACTATCTGAAAGGGGAAACCCCGCCTGCGTTCGACCTGCTCTATTGGAACAGCGACTCCACCAATCTGCCCGGCCCTTGGTACGCTTGGTATTTGCGCAATACCTACCTGGAAAACAATCTGATCAAGCCGGGCAAGCTCACCGTTTGCGGCGAGGTGCTGGATATGGGAACGCTGGACATGCCGGTGTATATCTACGGTTCGCGCGAAGACCATATCGTGCCCATTCATGCGTCTTACGCGGCCACCAAGGTGCTGCCGGGCGAAAAACGTTTTGTCATGGGCGCTTCGGGCCATATTGCCGGGGTTATCAACCCGCCGGCAAAAAACAAACGCAGCCACTGGATTCGTAGCGACGGCGCATTGCCCGAAACGCTGGAAGCCTGGCAGGAGGGCGCCGAGGAATTGCCCGGCAGCTGGTGGAGCGATTGGTCGAACTGGCTCAAAGGCCACGCAGGCAAGCTTGTTCCTGCGCCCAAGCGCTATGGCAAGGGCACGAAATTCAAGGAAATCGAGGCCGCACCCGGCCGCTACGTACTACAAAAAGCATAAGAACGCTTCGGCGTTCCGAAGGCTGTTTTGTATTTCTTTACCTTTAAGGAAAACTTATGGAAGACATCGTCATTGTTTCTGCGGTTCGTACCCCGGTCGGAAAGTTCGGCGGCAGCCTGGCCAAAGTGCCCGCCACCGAGCTAGGTTCCATCGTCATCAAGGAGGCACTGGCTCGCGCCAATGTGGGGCTGGATCAGGTCGGGGAGGTCATCATGGGCCAGGTTCTGGCGGCCGGGGTGGGCCAGAATCCGGCCCGTCAGGCCATGATGAAAGCCGGTGTGGCCAAGGAAACTCCGGCCCTGACCATCAACGCCGTATGCGGCTCGGGCCTGAAAGCCGTGATGCTGGCCGCGCAGGCCGTGGCAACGGGCGACAGCGAAATTGTCGTTGCCGGTGGACAGGAAAACATGAGCCTGTCGCCCCACGTCCTCAAAGGTTCGCGCGACGGCCAGCGCATGGGCGACTGGAAGATGCAGGACACGATGATCGTCGATGGCCTGTGGGATGTATACAACCAGTACCACATGGGCATCACGGCGGAAAACGTCGCCAAGGAAAACGCCATTACCCGCGCCCAACAAGACGAGCTGGCCATTGCCAGCCAGCAAAAAGCCGCTGCGGCGCAGGATGCTGGCCGGTTCAAGGACGAAATCGTGCCGGTGGTCATTCCTCAGCGCAAGGGCGATCCGGTGGTGTTCGATACCGATGAATACCTGAATCGCAAAACCAGCCTGGAAGCCCTGGCAGGTCTGCGTCCGGCGTTCGACAAAGAGGGGTCGGTGACGGCCGGGAACGCTTCGGGCATCAACGACGGCGCGGCTGCCGTGGTGGTGATGAAGGCCAGCAAGGCCGCTGCGCTGGGACTCAAGCCCCTGGCCACCATCAAGGCTTATGCCACCAGCGGTCTCGATCCTGCCACCATGGGCATGGGGCCGGTGTTGGCCACGCGCAAGGCGCTCGATCGTGCGGGCTGGACTGTGGCCGATGTCGATTTGTTCGAGCTGAACGAAGCCTTTGCCGCGCAAGCCTGCGCCGTGAACAAGGTGCTGGACATCGACGCCAGCAAGGTGAACGTCAATGGCGGGGCCATTGCCATCGGCCACCCCATCGGTGCTTCAGGCTGCCGTGTGCTGGTGACCTTGCTGCACGAAATGCAGCGCCGCGACGCCAAGAAGGGTATCGCCTCGCTGTGCATCGGCGGCGGCATGGGCGTGGCCCTGGCTGTCGAGCGTACCTGAAACAGAGTTTTATTCCCGTGGGCCATTGCCTCGGCCGTGGTCCGCAACCATCCGATAGAGATATGCAAGGAGGAGATTTATGAGTCAGAAAGTAGCTTATGTGACCGGCGGTATGGGCGGCATCGGTACCGCAATTTGCCAGCGTCTGCACGACGATGGTTTCAAGGTGATTGCCGGCTGCGGCCCGACGCGTGATTACCAAAAGTGGCTCGACGAACAAAAAGCCCTGGGCTACACGTTCTACGCCTCGGTGGGCAACGTGGGCGATTGGGACTCCACCGTCGAAGCCTTTGCCAAGGCCAAGGCCGAACACGGCACCATTGACGTGCTGGTGAACAACGCCGGCATTACCCGCGACCGCATGTTCGTGAAAATGACGCCCGACGATTGGCGTGCCGTGATCGAAACCAACCTGAACTCCATGTTCAACGTCACCAAACAGGTGGTGGCCGACATGGTGGAAAAAGGCTGGGGTCGCATCGTCAATATCAGCTCGATCAACGGGGCCAAGGGCCAGGCCGGGCAGACCAACTACTCGGCTGCCAAGGCCGGGATGCACGGTTTCTCGAAAGCGCTGGCGCAGGAACTGGCCAACAAGGGCGTGACAGTGAACACCGTCAGCCCCGGCTATGTCGGCACCGACATGGTGCGGGCGATCCGCGAGGATGTGCTGGAGAAGATTGTGGCCACCATCCCTGTCAAGCGCCTGGGCGAACCCAAGGAAATCGCTTCCATCATCGCCTGGCTGGTTTCCGACGAAGGCGGCTACGCCACGGGCGCAGAGTTTTCGGTGAATGGCGGCCAGCACATGCAATAAGCATGGTTTGAACGCCAAGCAAAACGCCTGCAGCAATGCAGGCGTTTTTTGTTGGGCCCAAGGAACACCGGGCCAGTCTGCGCTAGGATGCGCGGCCCGGCCGTGCAATTTAGCGCTTGCGATCGCGTTCGTCTTCGGGCCAGATGGCGATGGGGGCAGTGGGGTTCATGACAGACTCCAAAGGGGAAGGAAGTACCAGGGTGCCGGGGCGTGCATTACAGACGGTACAGGCGTGCCGGGCTGCGCTTGCGGTCACGTTCGTCTTCGGGCCAGATGGTGATCGGTTGGGTAATCGTCATTGCTTTACTCCTTTATGGAACCCTTAACGCCGGGGCGGGACGCTTGGTTTACCGCCTCGGCCAACTTTTTCTGGATTTTTTTCGATGTCTTTGAGTGTGTGGCTGCTGTACGTATCGCTGGCAGCGGCGGTGATTGCTTCGCCGGGGCCTTCGGCGCTGTTGTGCGTTTCGCACGCTGTCGGGCATGGTGCCCGCAAGGCGGTGGGCACGATCGTGGGCGGGATTACCGCGTCCATGACGCTGATGCTGCTCTCGGCCCTGGGCCTGGGGGCGGTGATTGCGGCGTCCGATACCCTGTTCAGCGCCATCAAGTGGGCCGGGGCGGCGTATTTGCTTTACCTGGGCGTGAGTGCCTGGCGCAATGCCAGCCGGGCCGGCCCCCAAGCAGGGGAGGAGGTCGATGCGGATGCGCCAGCTGTTGCGGCTGCCGTGCCGGAAAGCACGGCCTCGTTCTGGACGCTGTACCGCAAGGGGCTGATGGTCGGGCTGGGCAATCCCAAGGATTTGTTGTTTTTCAGTGCCCTGTTTCCGCAGTTCATGAACGCCAGCGCCCCGATTGCCGGGCAGCTCCTGATTCTGGGCAGTACCTGGATGGTGCTGGACGGTTCGATCATGCTGGCCTATGTGTTGGCCGGGGCCAAGCTGCTGGCCCGGCTGCACCGGGGAGGCGCGGGGCGCTGGTTCGACCGGGTGACGGGCGGCGCCTTCGTCACGGCAGCGGCGCTGCTGGCCAGCAGCCAGCGTTGATCACCAACAAACTTTAATAAAAGAAGCTGTTTCCGCTTGTCAACTCTGAATTTCAGACTGAAAACAGTCTGAAATCCTTGCAAATCAAACGGAAAAAGCTCCTTTTATTTTTTCTCTATCGGGTCTTCCTCTGCTGCGTCGTCCATCAGATACGCCGCCGGGTTGTGGATAGCGGCTTCGGCGCGGAAGTAGCCCAGCACCGTAGGCACGCTTTGGTGCCCCGTCAGCGCCATGGTTTGCGCCAGGGAGATATTGCGCCGCCCGGCTTCCGTAACAAAGCCGGAGCGCAGCGAGTGGGCGGAAAAGTCCCCTGCCACCCCCGCCAGACGGCAGCGCTCTTGCACGATCAGGCGCACGGCCGCCGGACTCAGCCCCGCACCGCTGGCATCGACGTGGCCGCCCTTGCGGATGCGCCGGAAGATCGCTCCATCTTGAATCCCGCTGGCGGTCAGCCAGGCCTCCAGAGCCGCCCCGGCAGCGCCCAGCACGGGTTTGACGCTGTCTGGCGTGGCCCGGCCTGCCTGGTTGGTTTTGCTGACCAGTAACTCATACATGAAACGCCCTGGCCCCAGGCGGCGCAGGAAACGCATGTCCGCTTGCGCCACTTCGGAGCGCCGCCGCCCGCCGCTGCTCCAGGCAAACAGCAGCAGCGCCCGGTCACGCAGACCCGTCAGGCTGTCGTCGCAGGTGGCCAGAAGTTGCTGTAGCAAATCTTTCGTGAGGGCGGCTTTTTTCTGTACCCGTCCGCCCTGGCGGGCATAGGTTTTGCGGGCCCGCGATAGCACCTCGCGCACGCGTGGATCGTGGCATGGGTTGGGCAGATTGCGGCTTTGGTGCGCTTTCGATAGCACGGCCAGCCGATGCACCAAGGTGGCGTGCGCCGGTGCGCCCAACCGATTCTTGCAGCCCGATTGCACCAGGGCGGCATCCACTTCGGGCGGCAGTTCCCCGCGCAGGCCAGTGGCCGTCTGGCGCGGCGCATGGTCGGCAATGAACTGCAGCACCACTTCCACCGACAAGGGCAGGGCGATGGTTTGCCCCAGGCGCAGTTGCAGCCAGCCCGCCCAATAGCGCATGGCGCTGGCGTAGCTGCGCAGGGTGTTTTCCGCTTCGCCCTGGTGCAGCAGCTCCTGCAGGGCTTGCAAGGTGGTGGCGCTCAGGCTGGCCAAGGGGGAGGGGGGCGCTGCTGGAGCAGATAACGCCAGCGCATTGGGGGCGGCGGATGCCTTTCGGGCTGCCAGAGACGAATCGGTGCCTGTAAAGCGGTAGGTATGGTTTTTCTGCATTTGTTTGTATAAAATAATATGTAATACAAATGTTATTTAATAAAATTGCTCAATAATTTTTGATAAACTTCACTTATCGAAAGTAAATTATCGCCTATGTCGTACATCACCCCAAAAACCACCCGTGGCGTGCAGGAGCAGGATGTCTGGACTGCTGCCGATGCCGTTTTGCAACAGGGCCAGCGCCCGACGATCGAGCGCGTGCGTCAGCACATGGGGCGTGGTTCGCCCAATACCGTCGGGCCGATGTTGGAGAGCTGGTTTGCCCGCCTGGGCGAGCGTTTGGTGGCGGTGCAGGGCGGCGCCGAAGCAGAGGAAAGGCTGCCCCGGCCGGTGCAGGAGGCAATGCACACGCTTTGGCAGACCGCGCTGACCCAGGCGCAAGCCGTTGCGCAAGAGGCGTTGCAGGCGCAGCAAGCCCAGCTTGCCGACGCGCAGGCCGCCTTGCAGGCGCGGGAACAGCAATTGCAGCAGCGCGCGGACAACCTGCAGCAGCAAAAACAGGCGCTGGATGAGGCGCTGAAACTGGCGCAGGCCCAGCAGGCCGACCTTTCCGAGCGCCTGGACGCCATGCAGCAGCAACTGGAGCAGCGCGAGCAGCTATTGCAGGCGCAGCGCAAGGAGTTCGACGCCCTGCAACAGCAACGCGATGGGGAGCGCCAGCAGCACCAGGCAGCGCTGGCCGCAGCCGCGCAGGAGCGCCAGCGCCTGGCCGAACAGTTCTCCGGCAATGAAAAGCGCTGGCTGGGCGAGCTTGATCGCAGCCGCCAGGAGGTGGAAAAGCTCAAGAAGCAGCAACAGCAAGCCAGTCAGGAGGCGCAGGAGCTGCTCGCCCAGGCCCGCAGCCGTCAGGCCGAGCTGGAAAACGAATACCTTGCCGCACAAGGCGCCTTGACGACCACGCAGCACAGCCTGGATCTGGCCAATGAGCGCATCGGTGAATTGAAGGAAACGCTGCAGCAGCAACGTCCGGCCCCAGAGGTGGCCGCGCCGCGCACCGGCCCATCGCTACAGCGGCGGGCTTTGGCGCAAAAGAGCCTGACGCGACGGCGCTAGGCGTAGAGCTCACCGCTCCCCGCTGTCACACCCGGGAAGGCGGGTGCCCAATAGCAGCGCTGGCGATGTCGTGAGCCGGTCATTCGTTGCCGGTTGCCGTTACCGGAGCGAACAAGGCGCTGACCTGGGCGATATCGTCCAGACTCAGGCGACCTGCGGCCTGGCGCAGTTGCAGGTAGCCAAGGAGGACTTGATAACGAGCCCGCAGCCAGTCCTTTTCCGCATTGGCGGCTTGCACTTGGGCAGCCAGCACATCGGCGTTGATGCGCACGCCCACCTGGTAGCCTGTTTTGGTAGCTTGCAGCGCGGTGTTGCTGGAGACGACCGCTGCCGCCAGCGCGGTGCTTTGCTCCTGCGCGGATTGCCAGCCAAGGAATGCCTGGCGCACGGCCAGCTCCACGCTGCGTTGTGCTTCTTCGTAATCGGCCTGGGCTTTGGCGGCCAGGCTCAAGGTTTCGCGCAAGCGGTTCTGGGTGGCGAACCCGGCAAACAGCGGCAGCTGCAAAGTCACGCCAACGGTGCCAACCGTGGCGCGGTGCGGCAGGGGTTGGGTGAGGGTGCCGTCAGGATTGCGCTGCTGGCCGTAGCTGGCCTGCAAATCCAGGGTAGGGCGGTGGCCAGCCTGGGCTTTTTCGACTTCCAGCTGGGCCACCGCCCGGGCTTTTTCCGCCTGCAGCAGCAGGGGGTGGGTGCCAGGCAGATCGTCCAGCCAGACATCGCGCTGCGCTGCATCGACGGTGGGCAGGATGGCGGATGTGGGTAGCCGCCAGGGGCGGGGAGCGGCCCAGGTGGTGAGTTTTTGCAGCGCAAGCGCCTGCATCGCCACGTCGTTTTGTGCAGCCAACCATTGCGCCTGCACGCCATCGAGGCGGGCCTGGGCTTCGCGCACGTCGGTAATCGTCACCAGCCCCACGTCGAAATTGCGCTGGGCCAGCGCGGCCTGCTCGGTAATCGCCTCGCGCAGCGCGGTTTGCACCTGGAGCAGGTCGTGCGCCTGCAGCAGGGCGACATAGGCCTGCGCCACTTGCAGCAACAGTTTTTGCTGTGCGGCCATTTGCTGGGCCTGGGCCAGCTCCAACCCCTGCTGCCCCTGGCGGTATTGGCGCAAGTTGGCTGGGCGGTACAGCGGCTGGGTCAGCACGACGGCGGCGCTGCGCTGCCAGGCGGGCAGATTCTGGGTTTGCGCACCGATGGGGGTGTCCAGCCGCACTTCGCTATCGCTGTGCTGGGTGCTGGCCTGCAGGCCTATTTGCGGCAGCAGCAGGGCGCGGCCCTGGGCCTGACGGTGGCTGGCTGCGTCCACGGCGAGTGCCTGCGCCTGCCAGCCGGCATCGTGGGCCAGGGTGCTTTGGGCGGCATCCAGCAGGCTTTGGGCATGGCTGGCGGCCCATGGCCCCAGCGAGAGCAACAAGCACAGGGCGGCAAGCCGAAGGGGCCGGAAGGGTTTCATTTGTGGGCTTCGAGACGGTTAGTAATGCCCGATGCCCGGGTCGCACTCGTGCGCCCAGGCATCGATGCCGCCGGTGATGTTGGCGACATGGGCAAAGCCTTGCTGCACCAGATAGGCCGCCACGCGCATGCTGCGGGCGCCGTGGTGGCACAGGCAGGCGACGGGGCGTTCTTTGTCCAGCTCGTGCCAGCGGGCAGGAATGTCGGCCATGGGGATGAACACCTGCTCGAACCGGGCATCCTGGCCCAGGCGCACCACGTCGCATTCCCAATGCTCGCGTACGTCCAGCACCAGCGGCAATTGCTCCTGCCCGGCGAACTGGGCCAGCCAGCTGTCCATTTGGTTGGGGCGTACTTGGTAGAACATGCCGCCGACAAGGCCCTGGCGGGCTTAGAAAACGAATTTGGACTTGCCTGCAAAGCCTTGCAGGCGCGGGGCGACCGTGTCCCACGGTGTCGTGGTGGTGGTTTGCCCGCCGTTTTTCTGCACGATGGTGACGCGCATCATGGGCTGTTCGCCCACGATGGCGATCAGGCGGCCACCGTCCTTCAGGTGCGCCAGCAGGTGCGTGGGCACTTCGGCCACGGAGCCGCTCAGGACGATGACGTCAAACGGGCCGTCGTTCAGGGCGTCCTTGCTGCCATCGGCCACGCGCACGGTGACGTTGTGGCATTCGGCGGTGGCCAGGTTTTCACGGGCGGTTTCGGCCAGTTCGGCGTCGATTTCCAGTGTGGTCACGTCCTGGCACAGGCGCGAGAGCAGGGCGGCCATGTAGCCCGAGCCGGTGCCGATTTCCAGCACGCGCTCGTGCGGCTGCAATTGCAGGTCGTTGGCGATGCGGGCGTCGATTTTCGGGGCCAGCATGCACTGGCCGCGCTCGACGGCGAAAGCATCGTCGCGCAGGGGGATTTCCGTGTCCATGAAGGCCTTCTGGTAGTGCGCTGGCGGCACGAAGTCTTCACGGCGCAGGGTGTGCAGGGCGTCCAGAACCGCCGCGTCCTTGACGTTCCAGGGACGGATCTGCTGCTCCACCATGTTGTAGCGGGTGTGGGCCAGGGTATCTTGGGTGTCGTCGATCAGACTGTTCAAAGGCAAGCTCATGGTGGTATCGGCTTCTCATCAAGGAAATCGGGGAGCAGGTAACCGCGACAGGCCCGGGCACCCGCAAACCTGTCGATTCTACGAGGCGAATCGGGCCTGGGGGTGCAATCACTGTCGCACAGGCGGAGATTGCACTGCCAGGAACCCTTATTTTTTCCCGCCCAGCAGGTTGCCCAGCACCCCGCGCAGCAACTGGCCTGCCGCGCGATTGACCATCGAACGGGCCTGGGACTTGACGACGCTTTGCACCAGGCCGTCCTTCTTCCCGCCGCGCGGGCCGGTGCTGCCGAACAGAAATTCGTTCAGCCCCTGGGCCAGACCGCCGGAAGGTGCGCTTTGGCCCTCCTGGCTTGTCTGTGCGGCGGCATTGGCGCGGTCACGCAGGATTTCAAAGGCCGACGCCCGGTCGACCATGTCCTCGTAGACACCGGCCACCAGCGAGTTTTTCAGCAAATCCTGGCGCTGCGCGTCGCTGATCGGGCCGATCTGGCTGCCCGGAGGAGCTACGAACGCACGCTGGGTAACGTTTGGACGGCCTTTTGTATCCAAAAAGCTTACCAGTGCCTCGCCAACAGCTAGCTCTGTGATAGCAGCCTCGATATTCAGCCCGGGGTTGGGGCGCATGGTCTGCGCCGTGGCCTTGACGGCTTTCTGGTCTTTCGGCGTGAAGGCCCGCAGGGCGTGCTGCACACGGTTGCCCAGCTGGGCCAGCACGCTGTCGGGAATGTCGGTGGGCACCTGGGTGACGAAATACACGCCCACGCCCTTGGAGCGGATGAGGCGCACGACCAGCTCGATGCGCTCGACCAGCACCTTGGGAGCGTCGTTGAACAGCAGGTGCGCCTCGTCGAAGAAGAAGGCCAGCTTGGGCTTGTCCAGGTCGCCCACTTCGGGCAGGCGCTCGTACAGCTCGGAGAGCAGCCACAGCAAAAAGGTCGAATACAGGCGCGGCGACTGCATGAGCTGGTCGGCGGCCAGGATGTTCACCATGCCCCGGCCCTGGGCGTCAGTCTGCATCAGGTCGTCGATGTTGAGCATGGGTTCACCGAAGAACGCATCGCCGCCCTGGGTCTGCAGTTGCAGCAAGCCGCGCTGGATGGCCCCCACGCTGGCGGCCGAGATGTTGCCGTAGTCGGTGGTGAACTGCTTGGCGTTGTCGCCCACGTATTGCAGCATGGAGCGCAGGTCTTTCAAGTCCAGGAGCAGCAGGCCGTTGTCGTCCGCCACCTTGAAGACGATGGTCAGCACGCCCATCTGCGTGTCGTTCAGGCCCAGCATCCGGCCGATCAGCTGCGGCCCCATGTCTGAAATGGTGGCCCGCACCGGGTGACCCTGCTGCCCGAAAACGTCCCATAGCTGCGTGGGACAGGCCACCGATTCGGGTGGCTCGATACCGCGCTCGGCCAGAACCTGGGCCATTTTGGTGCCGATGCTGCCGCTTTGGCTGATACCCGTCAGATCGCCCTTGATGTCGGCCATGAACACGGGGACACCGGCCAGAGAGAGGCTTTCCGCCATTTTCTGCAGGGTGACGGTCTTGCCCGTGCCGGTGGCCCCGGTGATCAGACCGTGGCGATTTGCCAACGGTAAAAGCAGTTCGCACGGGCCGCTGGCGTTAAGGGCAATGGGCAGGGCTAAGACCATATTCGGGTTTCCTCTCGGAGGGCTTGAAGTCAAACGTAGAATCCTCGGTTCCCGAGATTAAACCAAGACAAAAGGAATTCTTGTGGCAGGACACAGCAAATGGGCCAATATCCAGCACCGCAAAGGTCGCCAGGACGAGAAGCGTGGCCGTATCTGGACGCGCATTATTCGTGAAATCATCGTTGCCGCCCGCCAAGGCGGGGGTGACCTGAATGCCAACCCGCGCCTGCGCCTGGCCGTGGACAAGGCCAAGGCCGCCAACATGCCCGCCGACAATATCAAGCGCAACATCGACAAGGCCACGGGCAACCTCGACGGCGTGACCTACGAGGAAATCCGCTACGAGGGTTACGGCATCGGCGGTGCGGCCATCATCGTGGATACCATGACCGACAACCGCGTGCGCACGGTGGCCGAAGTGCGCCATGCCTTCAACAAATACGGCGGCAACATGGGCACGGAAGGCTCGGTGGCCTTCCAGTTCAAGCATGTGGGCCAGTTGATCTTTGCGCCGGGTACCAACGAAGACCAGGTGATGGAAGTCGCCCTGGAGGCCGGTGCCGAAGATGTCATCGCCGACGACGAAGGCGCCATCGAAGTGCTGACCGCCCCCGGCGATTTTGAAGCCGTGAAAAACGCCCTGGAAGCCGCGGGCCTGACGCCGGAAGTGGCCGAAGTGACCATGCGGGCCGAAAACACCATTGCCCTGGAAGGCGAAGACGCCGAGCGGATGCAAAAGCTGCTGGACGTACTGGAAGACCTGGACGACGTGCAAAACGTCTATCACAACGCAGAATTATGAAAATACTCGTTATCGGCGGCGGTGGCCGCGAGCACGCCCTGGCGTGGAAGCTGGCCCAGTCGCCCAAGGCGACCAAGGTCTTTGTCGCGCCCGGCAATGGCGGCACCGCCCTGGCCGGCGGCAAGCTGGAAAACCTGCCGATCACCGATGTGACGGCCCTGCGCGAATGGGCGCAGGCAGAAAAAATCGGCCTGGCCGTGGTCGGCCCCGAAGCGCCGCTGGCCGCTGGCGTGGTCGATGAGTTTCGTGCCCACGGCCTGAAAATCTTCGGCCCCACCAGGGCAGCTGCGCAACTGGAAAGCTCCAAGGCCTTTTCCAAGGCCTTCATGCAGCGCCACGGCATCCCCACCGCCGCTTACGACACCTTCACCGACCCGACCGCAGCCCACGTCTACATCGACAAGCTGGGCGCCCCCATCGTCATCAAGGCCGATGGCCTGGCCGCAGGCAAGGGCGTGGTCGTGGCCATGACGCTGGAGGAAGCCCACGCAGCCGTGGACTTCATGCTGGTGGACAACAAATTCGGCGTGCAGCACAACGAGGGCGGCGCCCGCGTGGTGATCGAGGAATTTCTGGCCGGGGAAGAAGCCAGCTTCATCGTGCTGGTGGATGGCAAGAACGTCTGCGCCCTGGCCACCAGCCAGGACCACAAGCGTCTGAAAGACGGCGACGAAGGCCCGAACACGGGCGGCATGGGGGCTTATTCGCCCGCACCCGTCGTCACTGCCGACGTTTATGGTCGCGCCATGCGCGAAATCATCCTGCCCACCGTGCGCGGCATGGAAAAGGATGGCGTACCGTTCACCGGCTTTCTGTACGCCGGGCTGATGATCGACGCCCAGGGCCAGCCGAAAACACTGGAATTCAACACCCGCATGGGCGATCCGGAAACCCAGCCCATCCTGATGCGCCTGAAGACCGATCTGGTCGATGTGCTGCTGGCTGCGACCGACGGGCGTCTGGAGCAAGTCGAGCTGGAATGGGATCGCCGCACCGCGCTGGGCGTGGTCATGGCCGCGGCAGGCTACCCGGAAGCACCCCGCAAGGGTGACCTGATCACCGGCCTGCCTGCAGAAGCGGATGATGCCGTGGTGTTCCATGCAGGTAGCGAACTGGATGCAGACGGCAAGCCGCGCACCAGCGGCGGGCGCGTGCTGTGCGTCACCGCCCTGGCCGACAGCGTGCGCCAGGCCCAGCAGCGTGCCTACGATGCAGCCCGCAGCATCCATTTCGACGGGATGCAGTACCGCCGCGACATCGGCTACCGCGCCATCAAGGGGTGACGACATGACGGCAGTGGACAGCGCCAGCGTGCGGGCCTATTTGCTGGGCCTGCAAGAGCGCATCACCAGCGCCCTGGAGCAAGCCGAAGGCCCGCAAGGTGCCCGCTTCGTGCGGGACGCCTGGGCCAAAGGCCCCGAGGAGCGGCTGCAGGGCGACGGCGTGACCAGAATCCTGGAACGGGGCCGGGTGTGGGAGCGGGCCGGTTGCGGCTTTTCCCACGTGCGTGGGGCGCAGTTGCCGCCTTCGGCCACCCAGCACCGCCCGGAACTGGCCGGTGCGCCGTTCGAGGCCATGGGCGTGTCGCTGGTGTTCCACCCCGTCAATCCCTACGTGCCCACGGTGCATATGAACGTGCGCATGATCCGCGCCCAGGCCGCCGGGCAAGAGGCCGTGTGCTGGTTCGGCGGCGGCATGGATTTGACGCCGGTGTACGGCTTTGACGAAGATGCCGTGCATTTTCATGGCGCCTGCCGCAATGCCCTGGCGCCTTTCGGTGCCGATCTGTACCCACGTTTCAAGACCTGGTGCGACGAGTATTTCTACCTCAAGCACCGGCAGGAGCAGCGCGGCATCGGCGGCATCTTCTTCGACGATTTTGCCGAGCTGGGCCAGGAACAGGGCTTTGCCATGCTGCAAAGCGTGGGCGATGCCTTTCTGGGCGCTTACCTGCCCATCGTGGAAAAGCGTCAGGCCATGCCGTATGGGGAGCCACAGGTCGATTTCCAGCGTTACCGCCGAGGCCGCTACGTGGAATTCAACCTGGTCTGGGATCGGGGTACGCATTTTGGTCTGCAATCGGGCGGGCGCACGGAATCGATCCTGCTGTCGATGCCGCTGCACGCCGACTGGAGCTACCAGCGCCAGGACCCGCCCGGCAGCCCGGAGGCCGAGCTGCTCACCAAATACCTGGTGCGCCGCGACTGGATTAACGCCTAAATCTATAATTTTTTTATCCGCCCCGGTTCTTTTCATGCCGGGGCATTTTTTACTCCACCAGATTCACCTGCCCTGATGAGCATCCCCCAAGACACCGCCGCCAAAAAAGACCTGACCAAACTGCAACGCGCCATCATCGATGGGCTGGAGGATGTCAAGGCCCAAGACATCCAGGTCTTCAACACCGAGCATTTGTCCCCGCTGTTCGAGCGCGTCATCGTTGCCACCGGTACCTCCAACCGCCAGACCAAGGCCATTGCCAGCAGCGTGCGCGATGCCGTGAAGAAGGCCGGTTTTGCCGTGCCGCGCCATGAGGGCGAGGCCAATGGTGAATGGATCATCGTCGATTGCAACCAGGCCGTGGTGCATATCATGCAGCCGGCCATCCGCCAGTACTACCGGCTGGAGGAAATCTGGGGCGAAAAGCCCGTGCGCGTGAAGCTGGGCGGCGGCAAGGTCTCCAAACGCACCGCTTCGGAAGACGCCAGCGCCGACACCGCTGCGGCAGCCCCGGCGAAAAAACCCGGTGTGCGCAAGACGGTCGGCAGCGCAGCGGCCAAAACAGGCGCCGCCAAACCGCGTGTCGCCAGCACGGCCAAAGCCGGTACTGCCAAGACTAGTACAGCCCGTACCGCCAGCGCCGCCAAGGCCCCTGCCAAAAAAGCCGTGACCACCACCAGGGTGGCCGGCGGTGCCGCCGCTGCGGTGAAAAAGGCCCCGGTCCGTAAAACCGCCGCGCCCAAGGCCGATGCGGCCGTGAAGACCGTGGTCATCAAGCCCACCACCGCCCGTGGCGCTGCCAAGAAGCCCGGCGCGGTTCGCGCGGCCGCCAAGACAACCGCTAAAACGACCACCAAGAAGGCATGAGGCTGTTCATCGTCGCCGTCGGCCAGCATGTGCCCGACTGGGCACAGACGGCCTACGACGATTACGCCAAGCGTTTTCCGCCCGAATTGAAGGTGGAACTCAAGGCCGTGAAAACCGAGCCACGCAGCTCCAAGACCCTGGCCACGCTGTACGCGGCCGAGCGCAAGCGCATCGAGGCCGCCATCCCCAAGGGCTGCCGCATTGTCGTGCTGGACGAGCATGGCACGGCGCTGCGCACCACGGCCCTGGCCCAGCGCCTGAAAAACTGGCAGCTGGAGGGCGACGACGTGGCCCTGGTCATCGGCGGGCCGGACGGGCTGGAGCCGGAGTTCAAGCAGGCCGCACACGAGCGCATCCGCCTGTCCGACCTGACCCTGCCGCATGCCATGGTGCGCGTGCTGCTGATCGAGCAGCTGTACCGCGCCTGGTCGGTGAATGCGGGCCATCCTTACCACCGTGAATAAAAAGGAGCTGTTGCCGCTTGATCTGATTGGATTTCAGACATAAAACACTCTGAAATTCTTATGGGTACAGCGGAAACAGCTCTCTTTACCGATATGCCCCCCTGGATTTACCTGGCTTCGCAAAGCCCCCGGCGCAGCCAATTGCTGCAACAACTGGACATTGCCCACGAACTGCTGCTGCCCGGCAGCGATGAGGATGCCGAAGCGCTGGAAACGGTGCTGCCGGGCGAAGCCCCGGTGGACTACGTGCAGCGCGTAACCGGCCTGAAGCTGGAGGCGGCCGTCCGGCGCCATGCTCGGCGCGGCTTGCCGCCAGCCGCCATTCTGTGTGCCGATACCACGGTGGCACTGGGCGCTGCCATTCTGGGCAAGCCGCAGGACGGCACCGATGCCGCCCGGATGCTGACGGAGCTTTCCGGGCAGATGCACCAGGTATTCACCGCCGTGGCGGTGGCCTGGGAAGACCGGCGCTGGGCCGCGCTGTCGGTATCGCAAGTGCAGTTTGCCCAGCTCACGCAGCAGCAGATTGCCGCCTACGTTGCCAGCGGCGAGCCGATGGGCAAGGCCGGTGCCTACGGCATTCAGGGCAGGGCGGCGGCGTTCATTGCCCATATCGAGGGCAGCTACACCGGCATCATGGGCCTGCCGCTGTTCGAGACGGCGCAGCTTTTGCGCAGCGCCGGGGTGTAGCGATGTAACAATGCGCTGCACAAAGGGAGCGGAATGACACCAGAAGCCAAAGCACGCCAGCCGATTGACCACAAGCTTGAACAAGCAGGCTGGGTCGTGCAAGACCTCCGGCAGCTCAACCTGTCCGCCGCACACGGTGTGGCGGTGCGCGAATTTCCAACCGATACCGGCCCGGCGGACTACCTGCTGTTCGTCGATCGCCAGCCCGTCGGCGTCATCGAAGCCAAGCGTGACGGCGCGGGCCAAAACTTGCACGTTGCCGAAAACCAGTCCCAACGCTATGCCAGCGCCACGCTCAAATGGCGCAAGGGGGCCGCGCCGCTGCGTTTTCTGCATGAAAGCACCGGGCAGATCATCTGGTTTACCGACGCCGCCGACCCGCAGCCCCGCGCCCGCGAGCTGTTCCATTTTTTCCAGCCGCAAACCCTCGCCGAATGGGCCGCGCAGCCCGATACCCTGCGCACGCGTTTGCAGCACATGCCCCCGCTGCCCACGAAAAACCTGCGCGACTGCCAGATCAACGCCGTCACTGGATTGGAGCAATCGCTGACGAAGAACAAGCCCCGCACCCTCATCCACATGGCCACCGGCGCGGGCAAGACCTTCACCGCCATCACCGCCGCGTACCGCTTGCTGAAGTTCGGCGGCGCCAAACGCATCCTGTTCCTCGTCGATACGCGCAACCTGGGCAAGCAGGCGCACCAGGAATTCATGGCCTACACGCCGCCCGACGATGGTCGCAAGTTCACCGAGCTGTACAACGTGCAGCGCTTGGCCAGCAGCCGCATCGACCCGCACGCGCAGGTCTGCATCTGCACCATCCAGCGCATGTATTCCATCCTCACCAACACCGATCTGGCCGAGGAGGGCGAAGACATTTCCGCTGGCGATATTTCGCCCGCCGCGCTGCGCGAAAAGCTCGTGCAATACAACCCGCAGGTGCCGGTCGAGCAGTTCGACTTCATCGTCATCGACGAATGCCACCGCAGCATCTACAACCTGTGGAAGCAGGTGCTGGATTACTTCGACGCCTTCCTCATCGGCCTCACCGCCACACCCGACCAGCGCACCTACGGTTTTTTCCAGCAGAACGTGGTGGCCGAATACAACTACGAGCAATCGGTGGTCGATGGCGTCAACGTCGGCTACGACGTGTACGAGATCGAAACCAAAATCACCCAGAAGGGCGCACGGCTCGAAGCGAAGGAATGGGTCGATCACCGCGACCGCCAGACCCGCGCCAAACGCTGGGCGCAGACCGAGGACGACGTGGACTACAGCGCCAGCGACCTGGACAAATCCGTCGTCAACCCCGACCAGATCCGCAAAGTCTTGCAGGCCATGAAAGACGCCGTGGAGCAGCGCATCTTCCCCGAACGCACCGAGACGCCCAAAACCCTGATCTTCGCCAAGACCGACAGCCACGCCGACGACATCATCCGCATCGCCCGCGAGGTGTACGGCCAGGGCAACGCCTTCTGCAAGAAAGTCACCTACCGCGCTGGCGTGGGCAATGACGGCAAACCCGTGCCCGGCGACGACGCCGACAGCGTGCTCGCCAGCTTCCGCAACGACTTTTATCCCCGCATCGCCGTCACCGTGGACATGATCGCCACCGGCACCGACGTTAAGCCGCTGGAGGTGCTGCTGTTCATGCGCGACGTGCGCAGCAAAGGCTATTACGAACAGATGAAAGGCCGTGGCGTGCGCAGCCTGAGCGAAGAAGGGCTGCGCAAAGTCAGCAAATCCGCGCACGGCGCCAAATCGCGCTTCGTGTTGATCGACGCCGTGGGCGTGGAAAAGTCGCTCAAGACCGAAAGCCGCCCGCTGGAGCGCAAACCCGGCGTCAGCCTGGATGCGCTGCTCAAGCAAATCGCCGTCGGTGCACACGATGACGACACCGTGCAAAGCCTGGGCAACCGCCTGGTGCGCCTGGCCAAACAGCTTGACGACAAGGCGCTGGCCAAGATCAAGCAGGCCAGCGGCGGCACCGGCCTGCACGACCTGGCGCGTGACCTGGTGCAGGCGCTCGACCCCGACCGCATCACCGCCGACGCGCTGGATGCCGCCAAGGCCGCCGGCATCACCCGCAACGTGGAAACGCTGACCGACGCCGAACTGGCCGCCGCCAAGGCCAAACGCATCGCCGCCGCCTGCACCCCCTTCGATGCGCCCGCGTTGCGCGACGCCATCGAAGGTGCACGCCGCGAACGCGAGCAGATCATCGACACACCCTGAACGCCGACAGCGTGGTGCGCAGCGAGTTCTCTGAACAGGCCCAGGCCAACGCCGAAGCCGCCGTGCGCAAGTTCGAGGACTACCTGCGCCAGCACCGCGACGAAATCGCCGCCCTCGGCTTCTTCTACGACCAGCCCTACGCCCGCCGCTGATGCTCACCTCCGAAAAACTCTGGAGCGCCTACGCCCGCGTGCGTGAAGACAAGGTGCGCGGCGCCAGCCTGCGCCGGCAACTGGTGGACGTACTCAGCCTGCTGCGCTTCGCCCTGGGGCTGGACGCCGAACTCGCCCCCTTTGCCGACCACGTGGACAAGAAGTTTGCCGACTGGGTCTGGCGCCACAACAGCCAGCGCACCACCGCCTTCACCCCCGAGCAGATGGACTGGCTGCGCCTGATGAAAGACCACATCGCCACCAGCCTGCGCATGGAGCGCGACGACTTCGACTACGCGCAACTGGCGGGCAAGGGCGGCTTGCAGCGGGCGTGGACGGTGTTTGAGGGGCAGTTGGATGGGCTGCTGGGGGAGATGAATGAGGAGTTGGTGGCGTGAGTGGTTTGCCGTGTGGTTGGGCGCGTGCGACGCTCGGTGAAATTGCAACCTTTGAGATGGGGCAAGCACCCGCTGGATCCGCCTCTAATTTCGACGGAATTGGAACAATCTTCGTGAAAGCTGGCGAGTTCGGGGCGTTATATCCAGTCATCAGAGAGTGGACAACGGAGCCGAAGAAGTTCGCCAGGGATGGCGATGTTCTCATCTGCGTTGTTGGCGCAACATCCGGAAAGCTCAACTTGGGAATTGACTGCGCCATCGGGCGCAGCGTTGCAGCAATTCGACCAATTTCTGGCATTTCTCAGAAATCTATCTACTACCAGTTGCTACCGCGCGTTGAGTTATTGCGGGCAAATTCAACCGGCTCTGCTCAGGGCGTAATCAGTCAAGCTGATCTCGCAAAGTTGGATGTTCTTTTGCCACCCCGCATCGAACAAACCCGCATCGTCGAAAAGCTCGAATCCCTGCTGGCCGACCTCGATGCCGGCGTGGCCGAACTCAAGGCCGCGCAGCGCAAGCTGGCCCGATACCGCCAATCGCTGCTGAAAGCCGCCGTGGAAGGTGCGCTCACCGCCGAATGGCGCGAGGCGAACGTGCCGCAGGAAACCGGTGCGCAACTGCTGCAACGCATCCTGCGCGAACGCCGCGCCCGCTTCGAGCAAAAGCACGGCCCCAAGAAGAAATACAAGGAACCAGCCACCCCGGATACCTCGCAACTGCCCGCGCTACCGGAAGGGTGGGTGTGGGCGAGCCTTGACCAGATCGTCACTGAATCCTCTTATGGAACATCAGAGAAGTGCGGCTACGAAGCTGGAGGGACGCCTGTCCTCCGCATCCCAAACGTGGGCAGTGGAACGCTTGATTTGCGTGACATGAAGTTCTCTCAGGCTGCGTTGCAACTTGATGATGACAACGCGCTGGCAGTGGGCGATGTATTGGTCATTCGCACAAACGGGAGCATTGGTTTGGTGGGGCGGGCTGCTGTTGTCACGAAGCCATTGCCCGCACCGCACTATTTCGCTTCCTATCTTTTGCGCCTCCGTTGCGTGGAAGTCACTTGCACGCACATCTGGATTCAAACGCTGCTTTGCTCGCCAGCAGGACGGAGCTGGTTGGAACAGCGGGCCGCATCTTCTGCGGGGCAGCACAACGTCAGTCTTTCGACACTGCTAACGATGGCGATTCCACTCCCCCCACTCGCCGAACAACACCAAATCCTCACCCAACTCGACACCGCCCTGTCCGCCTGCAAAGCGCAGGAAAACGCCGTCACCCACGCCCTAAAGCAGGCCGCCGCCCAACGCCGCAACCTGCTGCGTGCCGCCTTTGCAGGCGAGCTGGTGCCGCAAGACCCCGCTGATGAACCGGCCAGCGTATTGCTGGCTCGTATTTGTGCGAAGCGGGTACAGGAGGGGAAAGCTGTGCGAAAAAGCATAAAACGGTCTGGCGCATCTACATGACCTCACGAATTCCCTTTATCCTCCCCGCTTGCTGCTCCACATTCCGGTGACCGCTTCATGAAAATCGAATCCATCCGCCTGGCCAACTTCAAGGCCTTCAAGGACATTCATCTGACCGACATGCCGCCATTCATGGTGGTAGTTGGTGCCAATGGTTCGGGCAAGTCCACTCTGTTCGATGTGTTCGGTTTCCTGCATGACTGCCTGAGGGGCAATGTCCGCCAAGCATTAGACAAGCGTGGGCGTTTCCCGGAAGTGTTGAGCCGTGGCTGCGACCCAGCCACGGATACCATCCTGATCGAATTGCAATACCGCATGGAAATCACCAGTGTGGAACGTCTGGTCACGTATTCCTTACAAATCGGTCAAGTCAATGGTTCACCTGTGGTCAAGCGCGAAATCCTGCGCTACAAGCGTGGCCGCTATGGCAGCCCATTCCATTTCCTCAATTTCACCAATGGTGAAGGCTATGCCATCACCAATGAGGAAGATTTCAGCAAGTCGGATGAAGAGCTTGAGCGGGAAAACCAGAAAGTCTCTCCTGATACGTTGGCCATCAAGGGCTTGGGGCAATTCGAGCGCTTCAAGGCTGCCAATGCCTTTCGGCAGCTGATCGAGAACTGGCATGTATCGGATTTCCACATCAATGCTGCGCGGGGCCGCAAGGAGGCCGCTGGTGATACCGAACACCTGTCCCCTACTGGCGAAAATCTGCCGCTGGTTGCTCGTTATCTCAGCGAGCAGCATCCCAAGGTATTCCAGAACATCCTCAACACGATGGCCAAGCGCGTACCTGGCATATCGCAGGTCGAATCCAAGCTGATGGACGATGGCTACTTGGCCTTGCGCTTTCAGGACGGTGCATTCAAGACACCATTTCTTGATCGTTATGTGTCCGATGGCACCATCAAGATGTTCGCCTATCTGGTGCTGTTGCATGACCCCAACCCGCATCCGTTGTTGTGTGTGGAAGAGCCGGAGAACCAGCTTTATCCACGGCTGATGGCAGAATTGGCCGAGGAATTCAGACTTTACGCCAATCGTGGCGGGCAGGTGCTGGTATCAACGCACTCGCCGGACTTCCTCAATGCGATCGAGATGGATGAGGTCTGCTGGCTAGTCAAGCGCAGTGGCTATACCGAAATACGCCGTGCAAAGGATGATGCACAGATCGCAGCCTATGTGAGCGAGGGCGACCAATTGGGCTATTTGTGGAAGCAGGGCTTCTTCGAGGGAGTCGATCCACAATGAGCAAAGAACTGGTGTTTCTTCTGGAGGAACGCTCGGCAGAGGCGCTTCTGAAAAGCCTGCTTCCCCGTTTTTTGGATCGAAATATCGTGCCGCGCCTGATTCCATTCGAGGGCAAGCAGGATCTGGAAAAGCAACTGATCCGTCGCATTCGTGGCTATCAGAATCCAAATGCCCGTTTCATCGTGATGCGTGACCAGGACAGCCATCAAGACTGCATTGCCTTGAAGCAGCGGCTGCTTGACCTGTGCGTTCAATCTGGAAAATCGGCTGCTTGCTTGATACGTATTGCTTGTACCGAGCTTGAAACCTTCTACCTCGCGGATCTGGCCGCTGTGGAAACCGCTCTGGAGATTCATGGAATTGCAAAGCAACAAGGCAGCAGGAAGTTCCGCTCACCCGATCATCTCGGCAGCCCGAGTCGTGAGCTGAAAGCACTGACACATGGGCAATACCAGAAAATCGCCAGCTCTCGGGAGATCGGCAAACACCTTGATCTGGGCAATACCCGTTCGGCCAGCTTCCACAATTTCCTGAGCGGCATCCGGCGGATGGAAGCCGAACTTTTAGCTTGAGTGTTCATCATGAACACTTCCACCCTCGTCCAGAAACTCTGGAACTTCTGCCACACCCTGCGCGATGACGGGGTGGGCTATGACGACTATCTGGAGCAGCTCACCTACCTGCTGTTTCTGAAGATGGCGCACGAGTATTCGCAGCCGCCCTATAGCCGCGATACCCACGTGCCCATCGGCTGCGACTGGCTCAGCCTGCATGGCAAGGTGGGCGAGCCGCTGGAGGCGCATTACCTACACATGCTGCACCGGCTGGGCGAGCAGCCGGGCATGTTGGGCGCGATCTTCTTCAAGGCGCAGAACAAGATTCAAGACCCGGCCAAGCTGGCGCGGCTGGTGCAGATGATTGATGCCGAAAACTGGATCGGCCTGGGCACCGATGTGAAGGGCGATCTGTACGAAGGGCTGCTGCAGAAGAACGCCGAGGACACCAAGAGCGGCGCGGGCCAGTATTTCACCCCGCGCGTGCTGATCGAGGCAATAGTGGAATGCGTGCGGCCCGAGCCGGGCAAGACGATTGCCGACCCGGCCTGCGGCACCGGCGGCTTCTTTCTGGGTGCCTACCAGTGGCTAATGCGCGAGGGCGCGAAGCTGGACAAGAAACAAAAGGAGTTCTTGCGCCACAACACCTTTTTCGGCAACGAGATCGTGGCCGCCACGCGGCGGCTGTGTTTGATGAATCTGTTTTTGCACAACGTGGGCGATATGGAGGGCGAGTCGTCCGTCGCGCGTGCCGATGCGCTGATTGCCGCGCCCACGCAAACGGTGGACTATGTGTTGGCCAATCCGCCGTTCGGCAAAAAAAGCAGCATGACCATCACTAATGAGGATGGCGAGGAAGACCGCGACGCGCTGACCTACGAGCGGCAGGACTTCTGGCAGAGCACGTCAAACAAGCAGCTCAATTTTTTGCAGCACATCGTGTCGATGCTGAAAACGACGGGCCAAGCCGCCGTGGTGCTGCCCGACAACGTGCTGTTCGAGGGCGGCGCGGGCGAGAAGATTCGCCGCAAGCTGCTGGAGACCTGCGACGTACACACGCTGCTGCGCCTGCCCACGGGCATCTTCTACGCGCAGGGCGTGAAGGCGAACGTGCTGTTTTTTGACGCACGCCCCAAGGATGGCAAGGTGTAAACCAAAGGCGTGTGGATTTACGACCTGCGCACCAACAAACACTTCACACTGAAAACGCGGCCCCTGCGGCGCGAGGATTTGCAGGACTTTATTGACTGTTACCACCCTGAAGACCGGCATGTGCGCCAGGCCACGGAGCGCTTCAGGTACTATCGCTATGACGAGCTGATCGCCCGCGACAAGGCCAGTCTGGATATTTTTTGGCTCAAGGACGAGAGCCTGGACACCCTGGACGATATGCCGCCGCCCGAGGTTTTACAGCAGGAAATCATCGAACACCTGGAAGCCGCGCTGCTGGCGTTTCGGGAGGTGACGGCCAGCTTGCCGAAAGCGGTGCGAGACAGTCGCTGAGAAATTGGATCAGGTTGGGAGCGTAAACACGCTTTCAGGCGCAGTGGCTGGCCAGGCGGGCCGTGTCGGGGATGTGGATTTCGCGCTTGTCCACGGTGATCAGCCCGGCGCTTTCCAGCTCGTGCAGCACGCGCGAGAAATACTCCGGCGTGATCGACAGGCGCGAGGCGATGGTGGCCTTGCTGACCGGCAGGGAAACCTTCAAGGCCGCGCTGGCGCTGCCGGCGGCGGCCGGGTTCTCCTGGTGCAGCAGGTAGCCGATGACGCGCTGCATGCCGTTGTGCAGCGAGTAGGCCTGCACGTCGTGTACCAGCCCGTGCAGGCGCCGCGAGATGCCGGCCAGCATCCGCATGGCAAAGCGCGGATCGTCCTCGATCTCGCGCACCACGGCGGCCTTGCCGACACTCAGCACGATGGATTCACTGAGCGCCTGGGCGTTGATGATGTAGGGCTTGCCGGTGAACATCAGCGCCTCGGCAAAGCTCACGCCCGGGCCGGCCAGTTCGATGACCTTTTCCTGCCCGGCAGGGGAGAGGGCAAACAGCTTGACCTGCCCGGTGACGGTGACGTGAAACTCCTCGCAGGGCATTCCCACGGTGAAAACGCTCTCGCCCCGGCCCAGCTTGCGCAGGCGGCAGCCGCTGGCCAGGCGCTCCAGGTCGGGCGGAGCGATTTCCTGAAATAACGGCAAATTGGCCAGGTAGCGGGGAATGTCAAACTGCTGAAGATCCATGGGCCGGGATTATTAAGGGAAAGTGCAGGGGAAACGGCCTGTAGGTTTGATTTAAGTCAATTTCAAAGGCGGGCGGGTTTGATCCCGGTGCTGGCGGGGCCGGCGCAAACACGTTCTAAGAACCTGTTCACGCTCTTTTCCTGGTGCCCGCAAGGCAGCCAACCGCCGCAATCTAGGCGCGTGCCGCAGGCCAGGCTGGTGGCCTGGTCAAGGTGCGCAACGACGAGTGCGGCGGTTGGCTGCCTTGCCCGAAGGGTTGCCCCGCCAAGACAGCATCTGCGGCGTTGCAAATCCTCGCCGCCCCACCAGGGCGTCTGCGGTTTGCGCCTTGCACCTGTCGCCTTGGTGGGGCAACGGGCACCAGGAAAAGAGCGTGAACAGGTTCTAACGTGTCAGGCCCGCATAGGCGGCGGCCAGACGGCCGACCAGGTCCTGCGGGCGATGTACCAGCGCGTAGCCTTGCGAGCCGAACAGGTGGGGCAGGTAGTCGTGCGCATCGGCGTCGATGGTGACGCAAAACGGTGTCAGGCCCGCCTGCCGTGCTTCGCGGATGGCCTGCCGGGTGTCTTCCAGGCCGTAGCGGCCTTCGTACACGTCCAGGTCGTTGGGCTTGCCGTCGGTGAGGATGAGCAGCAGGCGCTGGTGTTCGCCGCGTTTGCTGAGTTGCGCCGTGGCGTGGCGGATGGCCGCGCCCATGCGGGTGTAGTAGCCGGGGCTGATGGCATTGACGCGGGCGATGCAGGACTTGTCCCAGCGCTCGTCAAAGTCTTTCAGGTGGTTGATGCGCACCTTGGTGCGGCGCACCGAGGAAAAGCCGAGCATGGCAAACGGGTCGCCGCTGGCGTGCAGCGCCTCGCCAAAAACGTAGAGCGCGTCCCGGATCACGTCGATCACCCGGGTGAAGTCGTCCACGTGGGCGTCGGTGGACAGAGACAGGTCGGCCAGCAGCAGGGTGGCCAGACTGCGCTCGGTGCGCACGCGCTGCTGGAAGACGGGCGGGGTGCTGCTGCGCGGGCCCTGGTCGGCCTGGTAGCGGATCCAGGCGTCCAGGTCGATGTCGTCGCCCTCGGTCTGGCCGCGCACGCGGCCCTGGGCGGCCCGCAGCGCTTCCAGGCGGCGGCGCATCCGCCGCGCAATGGTGCGCAGGGCCACGGGCGGGGTGTAGGGTTCGGCATCGCGGGCAGTGTAGGTCTGCACGCTGCAATGCTCGGGCACCAGCGCCTGGCGCTTGTAGTCCCATTCGGGGTATTTCAGGCCCAGGCCCAGCGGCAGGTCGTCGTGGGCGGCGCTGGGCAAATCCAGATCGAACTTGACGCGCGAGGCGCTGGACTGGCCGTCCGGGGCAATGGCCAGCTCGTCCATGTTGTTGGCGGCGTTGAGCTGGTTGCCGTCGTCGTCATCGTCGTCGGCGCGGTTGACCTTGGTGAACTCGGTCCACGACATAAAGGATTCGGCGCGGAACATCATGATGAAGGGCGCTTCGTTGCGTTCGTCGCGGATGGCCTGCGCGGCGCGGCGGCGCCGGTCGTTGGCGCTGAGGTTCTGCGTACCGTTCTGTTCGCCGTCCTGGTCTTTGGTTTTGCGGGCAGCGTCCAGCACAGCGGGCGGCTGGCCCAGCCACAGCCAGAGGGGGGCGACGTCGGCCTGGCTCAGATCGCCGGGGCGGTCATCGGGCAGCGCCTCGCCCCGCAGGGCGCATTGCACGGCCCGCTCGGCCTGGGCGGCGCGGCCCCGCAGACGGGAGAGGTCGGGGCGCTCGGCCAGTTGCGCCCGGCGCAGTTTTTCGTAGTTCTTCTGCAGGCCGGGGAAGGTGCGCAGGGCGGCCCGGGTGGCGGCCATCTGGCTGGTGAGCCAGTCGCCGCTTTCCTGCGTCTGCGCAGCCAGTGCGGCCAGCCACAGGTACAGGGCGCGGTTTTGCGCGGCGTTGCCGAACACGCTGATGGCCGGGGGCAGGGAAAGCACGTCCGGCTGCCATTGCCCCAGGTAGGCGTGGGTGCCGCTGCCGGCCACACGTTGCAGAAAGCTGCGCTGGTTGTGAACCCGGGTGGCATTGGCCGGGGCCAGGCGCACGGCCTGCGCCCCGCCGCCGGCGCGGAACATCAGGCCGATGCTGCGCTGCACTTCTTCCAGGCGCACGGCACCGGGGTTGTCCCGGCCATCGGCGGCGCGGGTGATGAAGCGGTGCCATTGAATGCCAACCCATTCTTCCATGGTGCGAATCTCTCGAAAAAATAGCTGTTGGCGCTTGGTCTATAAGGACTTCAAGGATAAACCTCCTTGAAATCCTTTAATGACCAGCGCAAACAGCTATTGAATTTTTAAAGCAGGAACGATGGTGTCGGTAACGTTAGGCGTCGCCCAGCACGGCAACGGCCACTTCGGCCAGGGCCGATGCGGTATCGGCATCGTCGGTCAGGGCGTCGATCACGGCGGCCTGGCAGGCCGTCTGCAGGGGGATGCCGCTGGCCACCAGGCGTCCGGCCATCACCAGCAGGCGGGTACTGACGGTTTCTTCCAGGTCTTGCTCGGTCAGGCGGCGCAGGGCTTGGGCCAGGCCGACCAGTTTCTGGGCGGTCAGGGTGTCCACAGCGGCTTCGTGCGCGACGATGCGCAGCTCCACTTCCGGGGCCGGGTAGTTGAAATTGAGGGCGATGAACCGCTGGCGCGTGCTGGGCTTGAGGCTTTTCAGCACGTTCTGGTAGCCAGGGTTGAAGCTGACCACCAGCATGAAGCCGGGGGCAGCGGTAATTTGTTCACCGGTGCGCTCGATGGGCAGCACGCGGCGGTCGTCGGCCAGCGGGTGCAGCACGACGGTGGTGTCTTTGCGTGCTTCCACCACCTCGTCGAGGTAGCAGATGGCGCCCTGGCGCACGGCGCGGGTGAGCGGTCCGTCCGACCAGACGGTGCCACCATCGGTCAGAAGGTGGCGCCCGACCAAGTCGGAGGCCGACAGGTCGTCATGGCAGCTCACCGTGATGAGCGGGCGCCCGAGGCGGGCGGCCATGTGTTCGACGAAACGGGTTTTGCCGCACCCCGTGGGCCCTTTGATGAGCACCGGCAGCTTCTGCTCGAAAGCATGGGCAAACAGCGCCGCTTCGCCGCCTTGTTCGGCGTAGTAGGGGGTCTGCTGCTCGGGCTGCAGGTTGCGGGTATCGCTGTGGTCCATGGGGCGGGTTCTCCGTTAGCAAAAGGAAATTATGCGGCTTTCAGGGCCATCGCATCGGCATCGTTGGCAACGTGCTTGCCACCGACGAAGAAGCTGTAGAAGTACATGAACTGGCCGACCAGGAAGGTCACGCCGCCGACGATACGCAGCCAGTAGTAGCCACGCAGTTCGTCCTGGGTGTTCATGAAGGACAGGGCCTCGCCTTCCGGCAGCCAGCGTTGCAGGTAGGCCTGCATCACGCCGGCGATGGTCAATGCCAGCACCATGACGCACATGCCGATGGTCATGACCCAGAAGCTCTTCTTTTCCATAGACTGGGCTTCGGGGCTGTTGGCCAGGCGGCCACGCAGGTGCGGCATGGCGTAGCTGATGATGGTGATGACCACCAGCACATAGGCGCCGTAGAAAGCCAGGTGGCCGTGCGCGGCAGTGAGCTGCGTGGCGTGGGTGTAGTAGTTGACCGGTGCCAGCGTGTGCAGGAAGCCCCACACGCCCGCGCCCAGGAAGCCCACCACCGCCGTGCCCTTGGCCCACAGGATGGCGGCCTGGTTGGGGTGGTTGCGGCGGCGTTGCGCGACCATGTTGTAGGCGAACAGCACCAGCAGGAAGAAGGGGATGGGCTCCAGCGCGGAGAACACCGAACCGATCCACAGCCAGTAGCCGGGCATGCCGATGAAGAAGTAGTGGTGCCCCGTGCCCAGCAGGCCGGACATCAGCGCGAAGGCGATGACCAGGTACATCCACTTGTCGATCACTTCACGGTCCACGCCGGTGGTCTTCACCAGCACGTAGGCCAGCAGCGAGGCCAGGATCAGCTCCCACACGCCTTCCACCCACAGGTGCACCACGAACCACCAGTACATCTTGTCGCGCACCAGGTTTTCCGGGTTCACGAAGCTGAACAGGAAGAAGATGGCCAGGCCCCACAGGCCCATCAGCAGCACCGTGGAGATGCTGGTCTTGCGGCCCTTGAGGATGGTCATGCTGATGTTGTACAGGAAGCCCAGGGCGACAACCACGATGCCTACCTTGGTCGGCAGCGGCTGCTCCAGGAACTCCCGGCCCATCGTGGCCAGCAGGTCGTTGCCCGTGGCCTCGGCCAGCCGTGCGTAGGGCACGAGCAGGTAGCCCAGGATGGTGGCAGCGCCGGCGACCAGGAAGATCCAGAACAGCGCAATCGCCAGCCCGGGGCTGTGCAGCTCGGTCTCTGCCTCTTCAGGCACCATGTAGTAGGCCGCGCCCATGAAGCCGAACAGCAGCCACACGATCAGCAAGTTGGTATGCACCATGCGGGCGATGTTGAAGGGGATGTAGGGGAAGAACAGATCCCCGATCAGATATTGCAGGCCCAAGGTGATGCCGAAGATGATCTGACCCGCAAACAGCCCCATGGCTGCAATGAAGTACAGCTTGGCGACCGACTGGCTTTTGTATTTCAAGACTTGGTTTGTCATAGTTGTTTCTCCCTGGGTCAGCCTTCGATGTTGGGCGGCCAGTTTTCGGTATCGATCTCACCGGTCCACTTCAGGAATTCAACCATGTCGTTCAGTTGCTCGTCGGTCAGGTTGAATTGCGGCATTTGGCGACGCCCCGGGGCGTTGGTGGGCATCCCCTGCATCCAGGCCTTGATGAAGTCCGGGCCACGGCGCTTGTACACGTTGCCCAGCTCCGGTGCGAAGTACGCGCCTTCGCCCAGCAGCGAGTGACAGCCGATGCAGTTGTTCGTCTCCCAGAGGTGCTTGCCGCGTACCACCGATTCGGTGATGTTCTGGGCGTTGGAACGCTCGGGGATGCGCCGTTCGCTGTCAAAGATCAAACCGGCGAACACCAACCCGAAAAAGACGGTGCCTCCGTAGAACATGTTGCGGGCCATTTGTTTGGTAAACCCGCTGTGTGTTTGGCTCATGTGCAAGCCCTCCTTCTTAAAAGAACAATCAAATCTTCATCTTTTGTAGGAAAAAAAACCTTGAACTTAATCAAGGAACGTAGCGATTAGTACCTAAGGGAATACCAAAGCGAGGCCGCAAACAGCAGGACGGCCATCACCACGATCCACGCCAGCATCAGGTAGCGCCACAGGCGCGGGCCGTGGCGCAGCTCCATGAAGTCCTGGATGATGCACCAGCCCTTCAGGACGGACAGGGTCAGCACGATGCCCGCCGTCACCAGGGCCGACTGGCCGGTGGCGTTGTGTTCCCCCAGCCACCAGGTAAGGGCGGTGGCACTGAGCAGGATGCTCCAGATGATGTTCAGGCGCAGGTCGGTCATGGTCAAATCCGTTCGGAAAGCTATTGATTCAGGTGCTGTTACCGCTGGTATTCAAACAATTTCAAGGATAAACGATGCTGAAAGTCTTTTATTTCAAGCGGAATGTGCTATGAAAAATCAGCGCAACACGTACACCAGCGGGAACAGGATCATCCACAGCAGATCGACCATGTGCCAGAACACGGTGACGCTCTCCAGCGTATGGCAGTTCTCGGGGGTGTACCGGCCGTTGCGCGTGGGCGCCCAGACCAGGGCGAACAGCACGCAGCCGACCAGGGCGTGCAGGAAGTGAAAGCCCGTCAGCATCACGTACAGCATGTCGAAGGTGTTGCCGGCAAAGTCCAGGCCCGTTTCCCACTTGTGCCAGTACTCGATGCCTTTGACCACCAGAAAGCCGATGCCCAGCGCCAGCGCCCCCAGCAGCCAGTAAGAACCCTGGCGGCTGCGCCGGGTGCGCACGGCATGCAGGGCCCAGGCCGCGCAGGCGCTGGCGCTGACCAGCAGCACGGTATTGACCGCGCCCGACCACAGCGCCAGCTTGGCCTGCCCGGCGGCAAACACCTCGGGCTGGGCCAGCCGCGCCCCGGCAAAGCCGATGAACAGGATGGCGAAGGTGGTCATCTCCAGCAGCACCAGAAGCCAGATGACGAAGTCACCCGGCAAGGTGGCTGCCGCCGCGCCCGGGGCGGCAGTGCTGGAAGATTTATTTTCCGTCGATGTTTTAAAAGACGGGTTGGGCGTCAATGCGAGGTGCCCTCGCTGCGTGATATCTTGTTCCATACGTTGTATTTGCCCACCGGCTTGACCATGGGCAGACGCTTGACCTCCTTAAAGTTGCGAGCGTCCAGGACGATGATAGCCCCGTCCATTTCCCACACGCTGGCCAGGGCGTAGCGACCATCCTTGGTGAACTCGATGTGCGCCAGGGTCTTGCCCGGCTCGCGCACCTGGGCCACCGGCTCCAGCGTGCGCTTGTCGATGATGGTCAGCGTGTCCTTGGCGGTGGGGCTCATCATCGAATCCGTCCAGGCGTAGGGCGTGTTTTCATGGCTGCGCATGAAAAAGCCCGCGCCGGGCGTGGGGATGGTGCGCACGGTCTGCCAGTTCTTCATGTCGATCACGTCGATGGTGCCGCCGCCCAGGTTGGGGCTGGCCAGCACCGTGGTGTCCTGGTAGGCAAAGGTGATGCCCGAACCCAGGTGCGGCATCCCGGCGATGGGCAGGTCGGCCACTTTCACCCGCGCATCCAGGTTCACCACCTGGGCGCTGGGCTTGCCGTCGCCCTTGCGCGGGCGGGTGGCGCCCAGGGCGTGCTGGTAGCTCTGGTCGAAGAAGAAGTCGTCCAGCGGTTCGCTCAAAGGCGTGCGGCGCACGTTCAGGTAGCCGGATTTGGCGATGCCTTCCTTCATCTTGTAGTCATGCACCAGCCCGTCGTAGATCGGCGCGGCGTTCTTGTCGTAGGAGATTTCCCAGATTTCCGGGATGTCCTTGAGCGCCACGACAAAGCTGTTGCGCGGCGTGGCGTCGTACACCGCCGAGGCGCGGGATGTCGCCTTGCCGTCCTGCGTGGCGGCGTCGTAGGTCTTGACCAGATTCAGGTCGGCATCGAACAGCGCCAGGGTGTGCGGCAGGTAGTTGGCCGCCATGACCCATTGCCCATCGCCGCTGACGGCGACGTTGCGCATGTTCAGGCCCGCCCGCACTTCGGCCACCACCTCCAGGCGGTACAGGTCGTACTTGGTGATCCAGCCGTCGCGCGAGCCGAAGAAGACGTAGCGCCCGTCCGGGGTGAACTTCGGCCCGCCATGCAGGGCAAAGCGGCTCTGGAAGCGCTTGATGACCTCGAACTTGTCGCCATCGAGCAGCGAGACATGGTGGTCGCCCCCTTCCACCACCACGAACAGATTCATCGGGTCGGCCTGCCACAGCGGCGTGTCGGGCGTGCCCGCTGGCAATGGCGTGGCGATGCGCGAGGCGGTGATGTCCGCCTCCGTCCAGCGCGGCGCGGGCACGACCGGGGTGCGAATCCAGTCGGCCAGCGCCTGGATTTCCGCCCCCGAGAGCTGGTCGGCAAAGCCCATCATCTGCGTGGCCTGGCGGCCTTCGGTAATGACGCGCAGCACTTCCGGGGCGCGGGTGCGTTCCAGGCTTTCGGGCAGCAGGGCCGGCCCCATCAGGCCGGTGCGCTGCTCGCCGTGGCAGCTGGCGCAATGCTGCTGGTACAGGGCGGCGGCGTTGATGGTGGCTGCCGGTACGGCGGTTTGTGTAGCTTGTGCCGCTGCGGCGCTGGCCAGGGCGGTCAGGGCCAGGCCCAGCAGGGGAGGGAGCAATTTACGCATGGTCAGTCTCCGGGCTACGGCTGCGGGTGATGCGGGAAGAAGTACGGGAGGAGGATGAGCGCGAGGCCGGGGCCTCGAACGGCGTGCTGGCCGCGCCGACTTCCTCGTCGGTCAGGTAACAGCCGGGGTCTTCGAACCAGGGGTTGCCGGTGAGCTGCTGGGCACGCACGCGGGTGTTGCCGTTGCAGATCGCCAGATACTTGCAGCCCGCACAGCGTCCCTCGACCGGGCGCGGGTGCTGCTTCAGCCCCGCCATCAGCGGGTCGGACGTGTCGTTCCAGATTTCCGAGAAGGGCCGCTCGCGCACGCAGCCCAGGTCGTGGTGCCACCACATGGTGTCGGGGTGGACGTGGCCCAGGTTGTCGATGTTGGCCACCATCTGCCCGCTGGCGTTGCCGCCCCAGCGGGTCAGGCGCTCGGCCATGGCGGCTTCCCATTGCGGCAGGTGCTGGCGCACCCAGTGCAGCAGGAAGGGGCCGTCGGCATCGTTGTTGCCGCTGACGTAATCGTCCATGCAGCCGGCCTGCGCATCCGCCCAGGCGCGGTCGAACAGCAGGTTCATGGCGGCGCGGGTGGACTGGTGGTGGGCATCCTTGTCGCGGTGGATGTTGCCGCGCCCGGCGTAGTTCAGGTGCGAGAAGTAGAACTTGTTCGCCCCCTCGTCCTTCATCAGTTGCAGCAGATTGGGCAAGTCGTGGGCGTTCATCGCCGTCATGGTGAAGCGCAGGCCCACCTTGACGCCAAATTCGCCCAGAAAGCGCACGGCAGCCAGGCTGCGGTCGAACGCGCCGTCCAGGCGGCGGAACTTGTCGTGCGTGGGTTTCAGCCCGTCCAGGCTGATGCCCACGTAGTCGAACCCGGCCTGGGCGATGCGCTGGGCCAGGGGCCGGTCGATCAGGGTGCCGTTGGTGGACAGGCCGGTGTAAAAGCCCATCTCCCGCGCCCGGGCGGAGATGTCGAAGATGTCCGGGCGCAGCAGCGGCTCGCCGCCCGACAGAATCAGTGCGGGCACGCCGAAGCCCTTCAGGTCGTCCATCACCGTGAACACTTCGGGCAGGCTCAGTTCGCCCACGTAGTCGTGGTCGGCGGACAGGGCGTAGCAGTGCTTGCAGGTCAGGTTGCAGCGGCGGATCAGGTTCCAGATCACCACCGGGCCACGGGCCTGGCGCTCGCACACCTGGGGGTAGCAGCCGGTTTTTTCGGCCTTTGCCAGTTCGCGCATGTATTGGCTGATACGAAACATGAGAGGCTCCTTTGCTCGTTAATCTTTCAGGCGCAGGCCGGTTTTTTTCAAAATCGCCGTGGAATAGAGGATGTCGTGGCTGCGGCAGGCGCTGCCCAGAATGGCCGCTACCTCTTCGGCCTGGGCCTGCACCGCTTCCCGGCTGGTGCCGTGCAGCATGGCAAACAGGTTGTACGGCCAGTCCGGCAGGTGGCGCGGGCGGCGGTAGCAGTGCGAGACGCCGGGCAGCAGGGCAATTTTTTGGCCCAGCGCGGCCACCTGGGCGTCGTCCACGTCCCACACGCTCATGCCGTTGGCGGTGTAGCCCAGGCGGTAGTGGTTGGGCACGGCGCCGATGCGGCGGATCAGGCCGCTGGCCAACATGCTGGCCATGCGCTCACGCACCTGCTCGCCGCTGACGCCCAGCATGGCCCCCACGGCTTCGTAGGGGCGGGCCACCAGGGGCAGGCCGCCCTGGGTGGCGGCGATCAGGGCACGGTCAAAATCATTCAAGGCCATCGTCGGCTCCTTGGCTGGCCAGGGCGGGCAGGCGCAGCTCGACAAAAAATTCTTCTTCCTTGGGAAAGGCATACACCGGCAGGCCCGCCGCCTCCTGGATGCGGGCAATGGCGTCCTGCGCCAGCGCCGGGGTTTCGGCGGCGACGACGAACCACATGTTCAGCCGGTGCGTGCGCCGGTAGTTGTGCGCCACCTCGGGGAAGCTGTTGACGATGGTGTTCACCACGTCGAAGCGTTCCTCGGGCACGGCCAGGGCGGCCAGCACGAACTGCCCCCCGGCGCGTTCGATCTGGAACAGGGGGCCGAAGCGGGTCAGCACGCCTTGCGCCAGAAGCTGGTGCAGGCGCTCGATGACGCGGTCTTCGCTCCAGCCCAGTTGCGCCCCGACGGTGGCAAACGGGCGGTCGTCCAGGGGAAAGCCGCCGTGCAGGTGGTTGATGAGCTGGGCATCGGCGGGCGTCAGGCCCAGGAGGGTGGAAGGGGGAGTGGGCATAGTGCTTATCTGGTACAAATTTAATATCTGCTTGCGCTGGATATATAAGGATTCAAGGCATAAAGCATTCTGAAATCAAGGTATATCAAGCGGTAGCAGCTATCGCTTGAAGAGTATTGGCAAACCGCTGCGCCCCGGTCTGCTTGAAGCGGCGCAGGGAAAACAGGGTGGCCCGGGGCACTTCATGCAGGCGGGCGTGGGCCATGGCCTGTTCCACCGTCTGCAACACGGCAGCGCGATCACGCCCATGCACCATGCAGTACAGGTTGAAGTTCCAGCCCGCCGCCCGTACGCGCTGGTAGGCCAGCGTCACGCCCGGCACCTGGGCCAGGGCCAGCCCGCAGGCATCCACCTGGGCGGCCGGCACGTCGAACACCGTCATGGCGTTGGCGGAAAAACCCAGCTCGTGGTGGCGCACGACGACGCCAAAGCGGCTCATCTGTCCGGCATCCAGCCAGGCTTGCAGGCGTTGCAGCACGGCTGCCGTGCTGCACCCCAGGGCGCCGGCCCAGGCATCGAAGGGCTGTTCGACCAGCGGCAGCCCCTGCTCGGCCAGGGCCGCCAGGGGCCAGTCCTGCGCTGCCAGGGGGGCGGCCCAATGCGTGGCCCCGCTGGCGGTGGATTGCTCCTGGCGCAGGTCGAACCCGGTATCGATGCGGTAGGGCCGCACCATGGGCAGGCGCAGCACTGGCAGACCGGTGGCCGCCTCGATGCCTTGCAGCAATTGCTCGACCTGGGCGGCATCGCTGCCCGTGGCGACGAACCACAGATTCACCGGGTGTTCGCGTTCGTAGTTGTGATTGACCCCGGCAAAGCGCGAGACGATGGCCGCCACAGCCTCCAGCCTTGCGGGCGGCACCGCCATGGCCGCCAGCAGCGAAGCGCCGCCCGCGCCGGGGGCAAAGACGGCGCCGATGCGGCTCAGCGACCCGCGCTCTTGCAGTTGGGCATAGCTGTCCAGCACCTGCGCGGTCGGCACTTGCTCGGCCCGGGCAATCGCCGCGAAGGGGGCCGCGCACAGCGGAAAGCCGCGCTGCCAGTGGTTGAGCAGGGCCAGTTCGGTCGGGCTGTGGGGCTGCTGCATGGCCTAGAACCCCATGCGCTGGGCGCGGGCGGTAAAGAAGATGCCGCTGGGCGCATCCACATCCAGGCTGGCCTGCAACTGGCGGGTGTGGGTATCGAACACCTGCACCTGGTTGCTGTCGCGACAACTGATCCACACCGACTCGCCCCGGGGGGTGAACTCCATGTGCAGCACGGCCTTGCCCGGCTCGATGGTCTGCACCACTTGCTGGCTGGGGGTGTCGATGACCTGCACGCGGTGGTAATCGGGCACCGAGAAGTTCACCCACACCTGACGGCCATCCGGGCGGGCCATGACGAACACGGGCTGGCCCGCCACCGGGATGCGGCCCACTTCCTGCCAGGTGGTGGTATCGACGATCAGCACCTCATGGCGGCCAATGGCCGGCAGATAGGCGTGGTTGCCCGCAATGGCCCAGCCGCGCAGGTGGGGCATTTTGTAGACGGGCAGGGGCTGCTCCCCGCGCCCGTAGCCGCCCAGAATGCGCCGTGCCTGCGGCTGCGCGGCCCACAGATCGACCATGGCCAGGCCATCTTCGCCAAACAGCCCGGCAATATAGGTGCGGCCATTGGGCGAGAGCAGGGCGTCGTAGGGCTGCTTGCCGATGTTCTCCAGCGTGGTGATCCGAGGCTGGCGCGGGTCGCTGCAATCGGCAATGCAGATGGCGCCCGCATCGAACAGGCTGTAGATAAAGCGCTGCTGGGGCAGGTCGGCCAGCCCCACCACGCGCGAGCGTTCGCCATTGGGCATGGTGGCGGGCACGTCGGCCAGAAGCTCCAGCGTGGCGGCATTGAACACCTTGATGCCGCCGGGGGTGTAGTTTTGCGCCACCACCAGCGAACCATCGGCACTGATGGCTCCGCCAATCGAATTGCCCGCCTGCATCACGCGGTGGGTGATCCGCTGGGCCAGGATGTCCACGCGGGTCAGCCCCCCGTCGCGCCCAAAGACAAAGGCGTAGCGGGCATCGCGCGAAAACACCACCGAGGCGTGCGACAGATCGCCCAGCCCCTCGACCCGGCCAATGGCCTGGCGCGTGCTGGTGTTGATCAGCGTCAAGGCGCCCTTGGCGCGTTCGATGACGACACCCAGGTCGCCCGTGCCCTGCACTTGTGCAGCTGGGGCTTGGGAAGTCGTGCGGCTGCTGGCGCAGCCCGTTGCCAGCAGGCTGGCCCCGGCGGTAAGCGTGAGTAAAGCGCGGCGTTGCATTTAATGGGCACTCCTATGTTCTTCGGGGAAACCTTGGAAAAGTTGTTCGGCAATCCATTGCGCCTCCTGGGGCGAGAGCATGGCGCTCCACGGCGGCATCGGGGTGCCGGGAATGCCGTTGAGGATCACCGCTTGCAGGTACTCGGGCGGCTTGTGGGCCAGGGCCTCGCTGGTCAGCGCCGGGCCAAGCCCCCCGGTCAGGCGCATCCCGTGGCAGGAGCCGCAGTCTTGGCGCACCATGTGCTTGAGCGCCTCGACGCGCTGCGGGCCGGGCGAGGGCGCTTCCGCCCACACCGCGCCGGCGGACAGCGCCAATACGGCGCCCCAGGCCCAGCGGGAAAATAACGATCGGGTCATGGCAAATCCTTCGGCTCAGGCCAGACTGCCGGGGCAGTTCTGGAACAATTCATGGCTGTCATCGTGCCGTGGCAATAGGGAATAGTCCTTAAACTGGTTCAAGGACGCCTGCCACGAATCTCAGAACAATGCCTTCACCCCATTGCCAACAAGGAAAAACCATGGATTTTGTTGAAGATGCACGCTGGTTCACACCCAGCGCCGAGCACAGCGGACCAGGGCATGTGACCCTGATCGGCGCAGGCCCGGGCGCAGCCGATCTGCTGACGCTGCGTGCTGCCAAAGCCCTCGGTCAGGCGCAGATGGTGCTGTACGACAACCTGGTCAGCAAGGATGTGCTGGCCCTTGTCCGCCCCGGGGCGGAATTGATCTACGTCGGCAAGGTGTCCTCGCACCACACCTTGTCGCAGGAATCCATCATCGACCTGATGGTGCGCCTGGCGCAAAGCGGGCGCAGCCTGGTGCGCCTCAAGGGCGGGGACGGCTACATTTTTGGCCGGGGCGGGGAAGAGGCCCAGGCCCTGGCGCAAGCGGGCCTCACCTTCGAGGTCATCCCCGGCATCACCGCCGCGCAGGGCGCGGGGGCCTGCGCCGGCATTCCGCTGACCCACCGCGACTACGCCGCCACCCTGGTGTTTGCCACCGGGCACCTGCGCGGCAAGGACGAAGTGGCGCTGGACTGGCAAACCCTCTCGCGCCCGCGCCAGACCGTGGTGATCTACATGGGCATCGGCACCCTGCCCATCATCTGCCGCGAGCTGCTGGCCCACGGCCTGGCCGGCGACACCCCGGCCGCGCTGGTCGAACGCGCCAGCCTGCCCGACCAGCGCTGCGTGACCGGCACCCTGGCCCGATTGCCGCAACTGGCCCAGGACGAGCGCATCAAGGCCCCGGCGCTCATCATCATCGGCCACGTCGTGCGCCTGCACGAGCAGCTCTATCCTGCGCAAACATCCGCACCGGCATTGCAGGCAGTGCTTTGAAAAAGGCCATGAGTTTCAGGCATGATCGTCGCTGATTCATGCCTGAAACCCGGCCTTCCCATGCAACAACAAGACATTCTCATCAACTGGGCACCCCAGGAAACCCGCGTCGCCATCGTCGAAAGCGGCGCAGTGCAAGAGCTGCACATGGAGCGCACGCTCGAACGCGGTCTGGTCGGCAACATCTACCTGGGCAAAGTCGTGCGCGTGCTGCCCGGAATGCAGTCGGCCTTCATCGACATCGGCCTGGAACGGGCCGCCTTTTTGCACGTTGCCGACGTCTGGCACCGCCAGGAGGGCGGCGAAGCGCCCATGTTCACCCGCGAAGCGCCCGAACCGATCGAGCGCCAGGTCTTCGAAGGCCAGCCCATCATGGTGCAGGTCATCAAGGACCCCATCGGCAGCAAGGGCGCCCGCCTGTCCACGCAGATCAGCATTGCCGGGCGGCTGCTGGTGTTTCTGCCGCAGGACGACCACATCGGCATCTCGCAAAAAATCCCCCTGCAAGAGCGCGACGCCCTGCGCAAGCGCGTCCATGCCCTGGCCCACGCCAGTTGCACCCAGGAGCCGTGCGGCGGCTTCATCCTGCGTACCAACGGCGAAGAGGCCACCGACGCCGAACTGACCGAAGACATCGCCTACCTGCGCAAAACCTGGGCGCAGATCAAAACCGGCGCTCAAACCCAGCCGCCGCTGTCGGTGCTGCACCAGGACCTGAACCTGTTGCAGCGCGTGCTGCGCGATCTGGTTGGCGAACACACCAACAGCATCCGCATCGACTCGCGCGAGCAATTCGACAAACTGCTGGCCTTTGGCCGCGAATTCATGCCCAGTGCGGCAGAAAAATTGCAGCTCTACAAAGGCGAACGGCCCATCTTCGACCTCTACGCCATCGACCAGGAAATCACCAAGGCGCTGGGCAAGCGCGTGGACTTGAAATCCGGCGGCTACCTCATCATCGACCAGACCGAGGCGCTCACCACCGTGGACGTGAACACCGGCGGCTTTGTCGGCGCCCGCAATTTTGACGACACCATCTTCAAAACCAACCTGGAAGCCGCCCAGGCCATCGCCCGGCAACTGCGCCTGCGCAACCTGGGCGGCATCATCATCGTGGACTTCATCGACATGGCCCACGAAGAGCATCGCGAGCAGGTGCTGGCCGAATTCAAGAAACAACTCGCCCGCGACCGCGTGAAGACCATGGCAGGCAATTTCTCCCACCTGGGGCTGGTGGAAATGACGCGCAAGCGCACCCGCGAATCGCTGGCCCACATGCTCTGCGAACCCTGCCCCGTCTGCCAGGGCAAGGGCAGCGTCAAGACCGTGCGCACCGTCTGCTACGAAATCCTGCGCGAAATCCTGCGCGAAGCCCGCCAGTTCAACCCCAAGGAATTTCGCATCGTCGCCCACACCGACGTGATCGATCTGCTGCTGGAAGAAGAAAGCCAGCACCTGGCGGGCCTGAGCGACTTCATCCAAAAGCCCATCTCCCTGCAAGCCGAAGCCGGGCTGGGGCAGGAGCAGTACGACATCGTGCTGCTGTGACGTTCAGGCCGTTTGAAGAGGGAGCGGTTGCCCGCCAGGGCCGGTGCTTTGCAAGAAAAATATCGTTTTAGATTAGTTTTGCCAGTTTTCTAGCAAAATAAGCGGCTTCATAGCGAAATTGCACGCCATGTCCGACACCTTATTGGGCTTTCACCGGCTCGCGCAGCTCTACGGTATCCAGTTGGTACAGCCACTCTTCACCCGCAGCCGTTTCGGGTCGGTGCGCCAGCGCGAGGCGGAGGCTGGCGGGGAGGTGCGTACCTGGACGGCGCAATACCAGCCCGCAGACAACTTCCGTGGGCACTTCGAGTTCGGCTTGAAGTATGAGCGGCTGAATTTCGAGTTCTTCTCGCGCTTGTTCCATCGGGTCGATCCGCAGGAAGTTGCGGCGTGGGTGAGGGATGCACCCACCGGGAGCTACGCCCGGCGTGCCGGGTTCTTCTATGAATGGTTTACCGGTCGGCAACTCGCCGTGCCGGATACGGCGCCGAACGTAGGTTACGTCGATGCCATCGACGCCCGGCAGTACCTGGTAGCCCAACGTCCGGATCGTGTCCGGCGCTGGCGCGTTAATGACAACCTGCCGGGTGTGCGTGACTTCTGCCCAATGATTTTTTTGGGTGAGCAGGCGCAGCGTGGCTGGCTCTATGACGTGGCGGCAGGTGTCCAGTCGCTTGACGCCACCTACGGGCCGGAGCTGTTGCTGCGCAGTGCGGCTTGGCTGACCTTCAAGGAATCGCGGGCCAGTTTCGCCATCGAGCATGAGGCGGACAAGCAGGACCGGGTGAAACGCTTTGCGGCAGCAATCGGCACGTACAGTGGCCGTATGGCCGATCCGATGGCACCGGAGCAACTGCTCATGCTGCAGCAGACCGTGCTTGGCGAAGCGGCGTTGCGCGTCGGTATCCGCCAGTCGCCGGTGTTCGTCGGGGAGCGCAGTTTCACGGGCGAGATCATCTACTACATCGCTCCATCCGAGGAATTGGTGGACGGCATGCTCGATGCGCTGCGCAGTTTCGAGGCCCGCACGCGGGGCGTGAACCCGGTGGCACGTGCAGCGGCCGTGTCGTTCGCCTTCGTCTACCTGCACCCACTCGCGGACGGCAATGGACGCATCCACCGCTTCCTGATCAATCACCTGCTCGCGGCGGACAAGGTGGTGCCGGCGAACATCATCGTCCCGGTCTCGGCGACGATCGCCGGCTCTGCCAAGGGGCGTGCCGACTATGACCAGGCCCTGGAGGCTTTCTCCCGGCCGTTCATGCAGGTCTACACCGATGCCTACCGCTTCGGGCCGAAACGGCTTTGCCCGGATGGTGTCGAGACCAACTTCGAATTCCTTCAAACCGAGGACGCGCAGCATGCCTGGCGCTATTTGGACATGTCCGAGCAGGCACGTTACCTGAGCGGGGTGCTGCGCCAAACGGTCGAGCAGGAGATGGCCCAAGAGGCGCTGGCACTGCGCCAGTACGACGAGGCGCGGGTGGCAATCAAGGATTTCGTCGAGATGCCGGATACGGACGCCGACCGCATCATCCGCTCACTCAAGAAGGGCGACTGGCAGGTGAGCGGCAAGCTGCGCAAGACCCTGCCACAGATCTTCGCGGAGGACGGGGCCTTCTATGCCAAGCATGCGCAGATCATTGCCGCGGTTCGTGCTGTATTCGAGGGCAAGCGGCCCGAAGCCGAGGAAGACTAGCCCAGCGCCCCCCACCGTCACACCCGCGCAGACGGGTGTCCAGCAGCGGCGTGGACAGTGTACGCGGCGGTGATTTAGACAAGACCGCCACGGAAAAGAAATAAACATAACTACAATAAACCCATGAACATCACGTTCGACAGCGCGAAAGACGCCATCAATCAAGCCAAGCACGGTATTTCATTGGCCGATGCTGCTGGTTTTGAGTGGGAAAGCGCCATAGTCTGGCCGGACACCCGCAAAGATTATGGGGAGGCCCGCATGGTAGCGCTGGGGTATATCGACCAGCGCATCATGGCGATGGTGTTCACTGATCGCCCTGCCAACCAGCCGACCGAGCGCCGGATCATCAGCTTGCGCAAGGCCAACAGCCGAGAGGTGAAACGCTATGCCGAAACTTAAACCGCAAACCATCCTGCCCACAGCCGAGGAAGACGCCGCCATCACTGCCGCCGCAATGGCAGACCCCGATGCCCAGCCCTTCACCGATGCCGAATGGGGGCAGGTCAAGCCCCAGGCCCGGCGTGGCCGCCCGCTGGGCAGCGGCACGAAGATGCAAGTCACCCTGCGCCTGGATGCCGAGGTACTGGAGTACTTCCGCTCGACTGGCGCCGGATGGCAGACGCGGGCCAATGAAGTGCTGCGCAATTGGGTGAAGCGTCACGTCTGAGTAGTGTGGGGAGTCCACTCCCTTCCCACCGTCACACCCGCGCAGGCGGGTGTCCAGCAGCGGCGTTTATTGGGCGCACTGGATTCTCGCCTGCGCGGGAATAACGAGGGGGAGGGCGGGAATGCCGGGGGATGAGGGGAACCGGGTATGAATACTACAAATAAGAGAGCATTCACTGCTTAAAAATAAACAACATCAGCGAAAAATAACCAAAAAACCTTTAAACAACAAGCACAACAAGCTCTCTTTTTGATACCGGAATACAAAAATATTTTTTTCGTGACTTAACAATTATCAAGAACGATTCGTCTCTTCATTTGAAAGAATGCGCCAGTTCTTGCAGTGCAGCAGAGGGGCTGACAGCAAGGAAAACTTCCACATTCTTTTAGACAAGAGGCGAAATGAGAATCAATCGAGAGGTCAAGAGGGCGGGTTTGCGCCGCAAGGCAAGCGCCGTATCCACAGCGGTGGCGCTGGTGTGCCTGCACACCGGCATGGCGTACGCGCAGGAGCGGGCGGCGGAACAGGCTGCTGCTGACGACGGCTGGCGTGCCCCGGCGGCCAGTGCCAAGGCGCACAACGCGGCCACGGCGGGCAGCAAGACCTTGAACGAAGTCACCGTCACCGGCGAGCGCAGCGCCGACGAAAAAGGCCGTGACGACGTGTATGACAAAAACGTCACCACCGTGTACCAGGGCCGGGAGGAGCTGCAACGCTTCCAGGCCGCCAACCCCGGCGACGTATTCAAAGGCATGGATGGTGTCTACAGCATGGACACACGCAGCAGTCAGGCTATTACGCCCAACATCCGCAGCATTTCCGGCGAAGGGCGCGTGCCGCTGACCATCGACGGCACCGAGCAGTCCACCAACATCTGGTTGCATATGTTTGGTGCTGGCAACCGCAGCTACGCCGACCCGGCACTGTTCCGCAGCATCGAGGTGGAAAAAGGCCCGTCGCTGTCGCGTGGCATCAAAAGTGGTGTCGGCGGGGCGGTGAACATCCGCACCATCGAGCCGGGCGACATTATTCCCGAGGGCAAGAAGTTTGGTATGGAGTTCAAGGCAGACACTTCCAGCAACAGCATCAAGCCCAGCATTGACGCCAATTCCTTCTTTGGCAAAGACTACAAGACGATTCCCGGTGCCCGCCGCCAGGACGGCACCAATGTGATCATTCCCACCGAGGTGCGCAACAAAGGCAATGGCGAAAATTTCAATTTCGACAGCCATTCCGGGATGCTGGCCATTGCCGCTCGTAATGAAATCACGGATTTTCTGGCCTCCTACAGCAAGCGTACCCAGGGTAATTATTTTGCCGGCACCAAAAATGCGGATAAGTACAAAGGCCACGATCCCTACGATAAAAGCAGCACGGACTCCTACATTCCCAATGTCACCAAATTGTATGAAGCAGGGGATGAGGTATTCAACACAGCCAGCGAAACAAAAACCACGCTGCTAAAAAACAATTGGTATTTACCGAATGAGCAAAAAATCGGCCTGCAATTCATGCGAACCGATATCAATTTCGGTGAAACCACACCCGGCGATTCCGTGCTGATGTGGGGCTACCGCGAAGCCTTGGAACGGGCCAAGCCAGAAATTGACTGGGCTAATGCGCCACGTTTTGTCGCAGAAAAACCCCACTCTGAAATGAAGGTCGATCGTTACAAAATTGATTATGAGTTCAAGCCGCAAGGTTCAAAATGGTTGAACCTGGAAACCAGCCTGTGGCATACCAAAACCACAGGCACCCGCTACCAGAGCGGTATTACTCCCTACGGGATTATTGTTGATGAGGATACCAAGAGAGCGCTGGACATTGACGAATGGGCGCGTACTGAATATCCAGAGTTAATGGAAGGCGTTCCCGTTCCAGACCATGATGGCACCATTCACTCCAATGGTCGTCAATGGACCAGCCATGACCGCATGGGCCTGGACTTCAGCAACCAGATACAACTGGCATCCAATCTGCAATTGACCGTGGGGGGCAGCTTTCAACGTGAGAAATTGAATGACCGTGTGCAAAAAAGTAATAGACAAAGCAACGGTTTTTTACCTGATGGGGCGCTCAATAATATGATTACCGACCGTGTCGGTCCTCGGGCCGGTGAGCGAAAAGAATATTCCGCTATGGCAAATTTCAGCTATCAACCGACGCCATGGCTGACATTGACGGCAGGTACGCGTTATATGCGTTACTCTGGTAAAGATACCGGTATTGCAGAACGTCTTCGTAACAAAGAAGAATTCTTTAAGGCGCAAAGAAAATTGGTGGGTGTTGAGCTGCAATGGGGTGAGGCAGTTAGTCCGGCAGATCTGCAAAAACTTTTTGAATTAAGTTTGCAATCAAACAATGCATGGAAGAATATAACCCAAGCGGATTACGATGCTATCCACAATGGTGTAATAACCCCTGCCTGGCAGGCAACCATAGATGCTAATAATGCGATGAATACATTTACCCAAGGGCGGCAGTTATGGAGTCCCCCCAACGACGGTACGCCCTATTGGAAGAATACCGTCACTCTCCCGGTAGTGGGGGGAAAACCTGATTCTTCGAACAATCCCTTTGCCCAAGGCAGCTGGGATATAAATGAAGCCGTAGATGGAACGATCAATCCATGGTTCACCCAGAACAGTGAAGTGGAATATACGGGAAAGAAGGTTCCAAAAATAATTCCCATCACCCCATACGGCGAGAAGGTTTACCAGCAATTGGATGCCGGTCAAGAATGGGAAATGCCTGAAGAGCAATCGGGCCATGCCTGGAGTCCGGTACTGAGTGCGACGGCCCGAGTGGGGAAGTTTGGCACTAGTTTTATCCGCTATGCCCAAACCACCCGCTTTCCCAATATCTATGAGCTGACTTCCAGCACTATTGTAGATGGCGCAGGCACCTTGGGCACCATGGCCATTAATGGCGCCAGCAAGCCAGAGCGCAGCATCAATTTTGAAATTGGCTACGCCCATAATCTGACGCAGTTCTTTCCGAATTTACAATTGGCCGATGCCCGTATCAGCTACTACAACACGGAAATCAAGGATTTTATTGATAGAACCAGTACGCTGGACACCATTCAGTTCGATAAAAAGAAAACCAGCGGGATCGAACTGCAATCGCGCTTTGACAGTGGGCGGTTCTTTGGCAGTCTGGGTGGCTCCTATCGGCTCAAGCAGCAGATTTGCGACAAGGATTACGCCAGCAGCATGGACTTTTATTACAACCGTATTCCTACCTGCATCACCGGGGGCTTTCCTGGCACATATAGCGGCAGCAGCCTGCTGCCCCAGTATTCCCTGAATATGGCACTGGGCACGCGGCTGATGAATGAGCGCCTGGAGTTTGGCTGGCGCGGTGTTTACCATGCCGGGGCAAAAAACAAACAGCTCAATGGTCTATTGGCTGATGGTAATACCCCTGGTGGTATGAATAGCGGCATTCGGGATATTTGGTTCAGACACGGTGGGGTGGATGCGTTCTATTGGAAGTCGGTATTTCTGCACGATTTGTATGCACGGTTTGAAGTCAATAAGAAAGTGACGTTGAACCTTAACGTGATTAACGCCACCGATGAATATTACCTGGATCCCATGGCAAAAACCGTCATGCCGGGGCCTGGGCGCACCATCACGGTCGGGGCAACATTCAAGTTTTAATTTTTTTATCTTGTTTTTCGTAAAAAACGAGTCCACCCTTTTGTTCAACCCTAACTTTCTCTACTTTTTTAATTTAAAGGATATTTGTATGAAAAAATCCATGATCGCCATCTCCGTAATGGCTCTGATCGGCAGCGGCGCTGCTATGGCCGCATCGGGCGGCACGTCCAATCCCGCCGGTGTGGCAGTGGGCAATTCCAACCACATCATGTTCGGCGGCGGCAATTCCGGCGTGGCATTGAATGGGGCCGGTTCTTATATTGATCTGGCCGGCGGCCCGATCAAGGGCTCCAACACGGCGATTGCCGCACGTGGCAATGGCACCATTCTGAAAGCCACGGACATGGGCCTGCCCCTGCCCATTGATGTGGCCCAGGTTTGGAAGGCTTCGGCCACCCAGGGTACGTCCAAGTTCGTGATCAACAGCGTGCGCCAGATCACCACCCTGTCTTTCGCCCCGCAGTTTGGCGGTCTGGTGATCGGGCAGGTGGCCAATGCCAGCGGCGTGCCCCTGGCCGTGGGCAGCGGTGTGTATTTTGGTGAGTGGGCGCCCCGTGCCGCCGGTACGCCCCCCAGCAACAGCACCGACCTGAACATGGGCAGCAACAACCGCACCGTGTGGTACGTGGGCGATAACCCCACCACTTCCATGCCCACACTGACCAATGCCACGTACAACGTGATCGGCATTCAGGGGGTCGGCACGGCGTCCAACAACCTGCCCACAGCGCCCAAGCTGTATGGCGGTACTTTGACGGCTAACTATGTGGCGGGTGGCTCCAACAACTTCCTGACAGGTTCCATCAACAACGGCACCAATACCGTGAGTTTTGCTGGCACGACCATTCTTGCAACTGGCAAGTTTGGCAACGGTCCTGGTGGGGCACCCGGAACAATCGAAGGTCAGTTCTACAACAACGCATCCGCGTTGGCTGGTATTTATAAAGTTGACGGAACCCCTGCCGCCAATGTTGCTTTCGGTGGCAGCCGCAGCAACTAATGCCTGAACTTAGCAAATAAGTCCCAAATGAAATGGAGGCCGGTTCCGCCGACCTCCATTTTTGTTGCCCGGCCCTGGAAGAGCCTGCGTGTCAGGGGATGCCAGGGCTGTTTTGTCGGGTATGGGGGCAGAAGGGGAGCGCAATGCCACACCAGAAATTGAACCAATTGAACCGTTTGCGCCCGCTGGCCTTGCTGCTGGCGCTGGCGCTGTTTGTGCCCACGGCGCGGGCCGATGAGGACGACACCCGCTTTTTGCTGCACCAACAGTCGCGCCAGGCGGCCGAGCGCATGGCCGGGCCGGAAGATGGCCTGGTGCTGCAAGCCCCGCCGGGGGCCTTGGTGTACGAGGGGCAGGTGCATGCCGTGCCCTCTACCGTGCAGGCGCTGGAGCCGGCGATCTACATCGCCATCAACACCGGCCAGTGGGAGCGGCTGGCTGAGTTTGTGAGCCGCTACCGCCTGCTGCAAGGCCACCGGCCTGCCCTGGCACACATGGCCCAGGCCTTGCTGGCCCGTCAGCAAGGCGACGTGGCGCAGGCGCTGCGCCTGATGCAGTCCGCCCAGGCGGCCGAGCCGCAGGATGCCCGCATTGCCCTGGAGCTGGCGCGGCTGCTGTTCGAGGACAACCGGGATACCGAGGCCCGCGCCGCCTTCACCCAGGCGCAGCAGGCCGGGCTACCGCAGACGGTGCAGGGCTTGGTGCAGCAGTACCAGCAGGCGCTGGATATGCGCGGCGGCTGGCACGGCAGCATGGCCGTGGGCCTGGGGCACAACAGCAATATCAACCAGGCCAGCGGGGACGTGACGTGTTTTCTGGAGCTGGCAGGGATGTGCGTGTTCGAGCGGCGCATGCCCGAGGCCATTCGCTCCGGGCTGCTCAATTACGAGCTGGCCTTGCAGCGGCGCTGGCATTTGGGCGGCAACCACAACCTGCAATTGCGCCCGGTGAGCTATGGCAGCTATTACCAGCGCCTGGATGAAAGGAGTGGGGCGGCCATCAGCGATTACGGCAATGCCACCAGCGTGCTGTACCTGGGCTACCAGTGGCTGGATGCCCGGCGCACCCTGAACGTGACGCCGTATGTGGAGCATTTCTACCGCAACCGCCACACCGACTATCTGGCGCACGGCCTGCAACTGGAAGGGCAGGTGGCGGTGGGCAGCCGCTGGCGGCTGGGGGCCACGGCGGACACCAAGCGCTATGTGCATACCGACGAGGGGCGGCGCGTCAGCGGCAGCGATTACACGCAGCACCAGTTCGGGCTGTCGGCCAGCTATGCGCTGTCGCCCCGCTCGGTGCTGTACGGCGGGGCGGACATGGTTCGCAAAAAATACTCCGTGGCCCAGGCCAGCACCCGCGACAAGGTGCTGCGGACTGGCGTCTACCACGGGTTTGCGGGCAAGGCCGGGCTGTTCGTGAACGCCACGGGCATCTGGCGCAACAGCCGTAGCGATGCGTTCGATGGCTTCTGGGGGGTGCGTCGCCATGACAGGCAGCAGGTATTCATCGCCAGCATCGGCGCGAACCACTGGAAAGTGGCGGGCCTGACGCCCGAACTGCGCGTGCGCTACAGCCGCAACCGCAGCAATGCGGATTGGGCCTTCAGCTTCGAGCAGACCGAGGTGAGCATGATGCTGCGGCATAATTTTTAATCAAAAGTAGAGCTGTTACCGCTTGCCAGATAAGCATTTGAATGGGTTTTTAATGAAAAATATGCACACACGATCGACACCTGCTTCCCCCCTGCGCCGCCGCCTGCTGGCGGGCGTAGGTTCTGCCGCGCTGGCTGCCAGTTGGCCGGTGCGGGCGCAGCAGGCACAGCACGAGCAGGGGCCACGGCAGCGCCTGCGGTTGGCGGGGCCGATGGCGGCGGTGTCTTTCCCGCTGCTGCGGGCGCTGGAGAGCGGGGCACTGGCGCCGCTGGCCGAGCAGGTGCAGTTCCAGGTCTGGAACAACCCCGACCAGTTGCGGGCGCTGGTGCTGGGCGGCGATGCGGATTTTGTGGCGGTGCCCAGCAACGTGGCGGCCAATCTTTACAACCGGGGGGCGCCGCTGCGGCTGCTGGACGTGTCGGTGTGGGGAATGCTGTGGCTGGTGTCGCGCAATGCGCAGTGGCAGACGCTGGCGGATTTCCAGGGGCAGGAGATTGCCATGCCGTTTCGCTCGGACATGCCGGACATCCTGTTTCAGCTCCTGGCCCGCAAGCAGGGGCTGGAGCCGCAGCGCGATTTCAAGCTGCGTTACGTGGCCTCGCCCCTGGATGCGATGCAGCTTTTGATTGCCCGGCAGGTGGAACATGCCTTGCTGGCCGAGCCGGCGATTTCCATGGCGCTGCGCAAGACGCGCTCGTTTCCGGTGTCGATGGTGGCGCCGCAGTTGTACCGCAGCGTGGATTTGCAGCAGGAGTGGGCCAGGGTGTTCCAGCGCCCGCCCGAGATTGCCCAGGCCGGCGTGGCAGCGGTGGGCGCGGTGCGCGAGGATGCGGCGCTGCTCACGCAGGTGCGCGACATCCTGGCCGACGCCCATGCCTGGTGCCAGGCCCATCCGCTGGAGTGCGGGCAGATGGCCCGGCGCCATCTGCCTTTGCTCAAGCCCCAGGCGGTGGCCGATTCCCTGCAGGCGGCGCCGGCCATCTGGCGCACGGCGGCCCAGGCACGGCCCGATCTGGAGTTTTTCTATACGCAACTGCTGGACAGCGCCCCCGCCCTGGTGGGGGGCAAACTGCCCGACGACGGGTTTTATTTCTGATGAAAGGCCGCTATGGAGACAACGGCAAGGGCTGCCCAAATGGTGGCCAGGGGGGCACTGCGCGGCCTGGGCGCGGTGCTGGGGTATTTGTGGAGCGGCTGGGGGGCGATGGTCAGCCTGCTGCTGTTTTGCGGCCTGTGGGAGTGGGGGGCGCAGCACTACGGCGCATTGCTGCTGCCCGGCCCGTACGCGACGATGCAGCAACTGGTGCAGATGCTGCACGAGGGGCTGGCGGGCGGGCCGCTGCATATTTCCGCGCGGCGGGCCTTTTACGGGCTGGTCGCGGCTGTGCTGGCGGGCAGTGTGCTGGGCATGGCGGCGGGCCGGTCGATGACGGCAGCCATGGCGGCGCGGCCCTTGGTGACGCTGCTGCTGGGTATGCCGCCGATTGCCTGGCTGGTGCTGGCCATGCTGTGGTTCGGCATGGGCGATGCCACGCCGGTGTTCACCGTATTCATCGCCTGCCTGCCGCTGGTGTTTGCGGCGGCCATGCAGGGCGCCCGCACGCTGGACGACCAGTTGCGCGATGTGGCCCATGTGCTGCGCCTGCCCTGGTGGATGCGTCTGACCGATGTGTACCTGCCGCACATGCTGTCGTGGCTGTTCCCGGCCTGGATCACGGCGCTGGGCAGCGCCTGGAAGGTGGTGGTGATGGCCGAGCTGCTGGCCACCACGGACGGCGTGGGCGCAGAGCTGGCGATCACGCGGGCGCAACTGGACAGCGCGGCCTCGCTGGCCTGGATTCTGGCCGTGCTGGTGCTGCTGCTGGCTGCGGAATACCTGGTGCTGGAGCCGTTCAAGCGGCTGGCCGAGCGCTGGCGGCAGTAACGCGGGAGGCCATGCCATGCAACTAGAGATAAGGCATTTGACGCACCGCTACGCCCTGGAGGATGTGCTGCGGGACGTGAATCTGGACTTGTATGCGGGCGAGACGCTGGCGCTGGTCGGCCCCTCGGGCTGCGGCAAAAGCACGCTGCTGCACATCATTGCCGGGCTGCTCACGCCCACGCAGGGGCAGGTGCAGTCGAGCTTTCGGGGGCTGGGCTGCATCTTCCAGCAGCCGCGCCTGATGCCCTGGAAGGATGCGCTGGGCAATATCGCCCTGGGCCTGAAGGCGCTGGGCGTGCCCGGGCACCGGCGCCGCACCCAGGCTGCGCAACTGGCGCTGCGCCTGGGGCTGGCCGAGGGCGACCTGGGCAAGTACCCGCACGCGCTTTCCGGCGGGATGCAAAGCCGCGTGGCCCTGGCCCGCGCCCTGGTGACGCAGCCGGATCTGCTGCTGATGGACGAGCCGTTTTCCGCGCTGGACGTGGGCCTGAAGCACGAGCTGTACGGCCTGCTGCGCGAGCAGGTGGCCCTGCGCGGCACGGCGGTGCTGATGATTACCCATGACCTGATGGAAGCGGTGCGGCTGGCCGACCGCATCGTCGTCATGGCCCCGCAGCCGGGGCGGGTGCTGCGCTCCTTCATGGTGCCGCTGGCGCAGGAACAGCGCAGCGAAGCCTGGATTTACGAGCGCACGGCCCGTCTGGTACAGATGCCGGACGTGCGCGAGAGCTTCGGCCTGCCGCCTTTGGCGCCCGTCTCGTCCGCACCGGCAGATGGGGCGTACGAGGAAGCACAGACGACGGACATGGACATGGAAACAGTCGCCAGCGCAACGCCTTGCTGTGCGCAGGATGCGACACCGCACCGGGGAGGGTGCGCCGTATGAAAAAAATAGCTGAATGGCCGCTGTTCATGTGCGGTTTCCGGCCTTTTTTCCTGGCAGGCAGCGCCATGGCCTGCGCCGTGATGGCCGCCTGGCTGCTGATGCTGGGCGGGCCGTGGCCGCTGGACTGGGCGCCGCCCGGCGGCGTGGCGCTGTGGCACGGCTACGAGCTGGTGGTGGGCTTTGGCAGCGCCGCCGTGGCGGGGTTCTTGCTGACCGCCATCCCGGAATTTACCGGCACTGCGCCGCCGCCGTCCGGGCGGCTGGTGGGGCTGGCGCTGCTATGGCTGCTGGGCCGGCTGGCCTGGGGTATTGGCGCATGGCTGCCTGCGCCGCTGGACGTGCTGGCCGTGGCGCTGACGCATCTGCTGTTTACCGCCGGGCTGCTGGCGCTGCTGCTGCCGGCGCTGAACCACGATGCGCAGGCCCGGGGCCACCTGAGCTTTGCCTGGGCGCTGCTGGCGCTGCTGCTGGTGCAGTCGGGCTTTTTTGCTGCTTTGCTGTGGCACTGGAGCGATCCGCTGGCCTGGGTGCGGCTGGCGGTGGGGCTGATGATGGTGCTGATCATCCTGGCGGGCAGCCGCATTTCCATGAACGTGGTCAATCGCCTGGTGGAGCTGGGCAAGCCCGACCTGGCCGAACACGGGACGGTGGGCTACCTGGCGCGGCCACCCCGGCGCAATCTGGCCACTTTCTGCATCTGCCTGTGCAGCGCAGCGGAGTTTTTCAAGGGCAGCGATCTGGTCACGGCGTGGCTGACGCTGGCGGCAGCGGCGGCCATGTTCAACTTGCTGAACGACTGGCACATTGGTCGCCCGTTGCTCTACCGCTGGGCGCTGATTCTGTATACCAGCTACTGGCTGGTGGCCTTGGGCTATGCGGCCATCGGCCTGTCCATGCTGGGGGCGCCCTGGCTGCCCTCGGCAGGGCGGCACTTGCTGATGGTGGGGGCCATGGGCCTGTCGATCTTCGCCGTGATGAATGTGGCAGGCCGCATCCACGCGGGGCAATGGCTGGATACCAGCCGCTGGGTGCCGGCCACGGCGCTGGCCCTGGTGGCATCGGCGCTGCTGCGTTTTCTGGCCGGGCATTTCAGCCTGGCGCCGTGGGCGCTGGGGCTGACGCTGGCGGCGGGCCTGCTCTGGGTGGCGGGCTTTGCCGCCTACCTGTGGCGCAACGCCCCCCTGCTGTCCACCCCGCGCGACGATGGCCAGTCCGGCTGCGCCGAGCCTTTGGAGCAGGTGCAGGCGCTGGCACAGCCGTCCTCCCCCAGTCATCACCACTGAGGGTTCAGGCCCTGGCTACAGCAGATTGCAGCATTCGAACATGCTGCCCCCCAGGTGGGCCATGGGGCGGCGCAGGTCTTTGGGGCTGGGCGGGGGCAGGCCGGCTTCGTGGCACAGGCCGGCGATGTCCAGCAGCACCAGTTCCTTGTTGCGGCCCCGGCCCACCAGCCCCTGGCGCTTGAGCTGCGAGAGGTGGCGCGAGAAGGTTTCCGGCGTGATGTTGAGCTGGCGGGCAATGACCTGGCTGCTGGCGGGCAGTTGCAGCCAGGCCGTGCCTTGCTGGGCGTGCATGTCCAGCAGGTAGCTGACCAGGCGTTGTAGCGAATTGTTGATGGTCAGCAGGTCGATGCGGTGGATGGCCTGGGTGATGCGGCTGGCCAGAATCTCGACCAGGGAGAAGGCAAATTCCGCCGACTGGCGCGTGAAGGCCAGCAGCGGTTCGCGCGGCATCCGGTAGAGCTGGCTGTCTGTATTGGCATAGGCCGAAAGCGGGTAGCAGCAGGGCTGGGCGTACATCATGGTTTCGGCCACCAGGGCGCCTGCGCCCAGCAGGCGGAAGGTTTTTTCCTCCCCCGTCAGGCTGGGGCTGTAGAGGGTGATGCCCCCGGTTTCGATCCAGTAGAAGTGCAGCGCCTCGTCCCCCGCGATGAACAGGTGCTGCTGGGCCGACAGCCGCACCGGCTGCGCATACTGCACCAGACCGGCCAGCATCGCCGGGTCGGCCTTGGAAAATATCTGCGAGGTCGAGAGCGCGTGCTGTAGCGCCTTTCTACTCATGGGGATCATCAACGGCTTTCATTTTCTGGCCGCAAGCAATGCGCAGGCCAAGACCCGGTAGTGTAAAGCGTACAAAAATTTATGAGAATCATTCTCAATCTAAAATTTCAATCAAATCGGCTGGGGATGACAGTTTTTGCTACTTACAAAAGAGCTGTTTGCGCTGACAAATAAACAATTTCAGCAACTATCCATCAAAAAATTGTTTATTTATCAGCAGAAACAGCTATCTTTTAAGAAGAATTTCCGGTCAGGAAGGCCCTGCACGAATCTCGCTGCCAAGCCTCTCTGGAATCAGCTCAGACCGGCACGCCGACGATCACGCTGGAGGCCTTGAACAGCGCCGATGCCGTCACGCCCGGCGCCAGGCCCAGTTCGGCGCAGCTTGCGTTGGTGACGATGGCGGCCACGGCGCCGCCGCCCGGCAGGGCAAGCGCCACTTCGCTGTTCACGGCCCCTTGCTGTACGCGCGAGACGGTGCCTTGCAGGCAGTTGCGGGCCGAGAATCTGGTGCTGTCCGCGTCCGTCACCACGATCACCGACGTGGCCTTGACCAGTGCAAACGCCTCGCTGCCCGGCACCAGACCCAAATCCACCGCGCTGCCGTGCGTGACGATGGCGGTAAGCGGCTGGCCCATGCCGGGCACGTCCAGCACGATCTCGTCGTTCACGATCCCGGGGGTCACGCGGGACACCGTGCCGAAGAATTGATTGCGGGCGCTGGTGCGTACCCCCATGCGCCGGATCAGCAGCAAATCGTCGGCCACGCCCTGCGCCTGTTCACTGAGCTGGTCGACAAAATGGCGGTGCGCCCGCTCGATGACGCCAAAGCTGCGCACCAGCCGCAGGCCCCGCTCGGTCAGCCTGGTGCCGCCGCCGCCCTTGCCGCCGACAAGCCGCTCCACCAACGGCTCGCCTGCAAGCTGGTTCATGGCGTCGATGGCGTCCCACGCAGCCTTGTAGCTCATGCCCATGGCCTTGGCCGCCCGGGTGATGGAGCCATGGGTGGCAATCAGCGTCAGCAGCTCGACCCGGCCCGGGCCGCCCAGGCTGCGGCCATCCACGGTCATCCATACCGAGCCGCGCAATTCGATGCGTCCGCTGTTGTTGTCCTGCTTGGCTGTTGTGGCCATGTCTGCCCTTTCGTTGAAGATTGGCGGTGGCAAAAATCCTGTGCGCCGAGTATAGAAAGGGACAGGGGGCGGACCAGGCTATAGCGGCACCACGCGCACCCCGACATCTGCGGGCGGGGCGTGGTGCAGGCTGCTGGTGACCAGGGCATCGACGCCGCTGGTGGCGTAATCCGCCGCGTTGCCCAGGTGGATGCCGCCGGCTGCCAGCAGGCGCAGGTGCGGATGGCGCTGGCGCAGCGGCGGGCACCAGGCCCGCAGCGCCTCGGGGGTGGCCTTGTCGAACTGCACCACGTCGGCCCCGGCAGCGGCGGCGTGCAATGCCTCGTCGAGCGAGTGGGCCTCGATCACGCATTTCTTCTCGGCCAGCGCGTGCGCCACGGCTGCCAGCCGTTCGGCCAGGGCGTCCCAGCCGCCAAGCAGTGCCCGGTGCTGGGGAAAGACCAGCACCGTCTCGCCCACGCCCAGGCGGTGCGGGAAGGCACCGCCGCTCAGGGTGGCCTTGAGCGCAATGCGGCGCAGCCCCGGTGCGTGCTTGCGCGTGGTGAGTACGGCCACGCCGGGGGCGGCGGCCTGCACGGCTTGCACCATGCGGGCGGTGGCACCTGCCACGCCGCAGGCGTACTCCAGCAGGTTCTGCGCCACCTTCCAGGCCCGCAGCAGGTCGGCGGCATGGCCGGTGGCGGCCAGCAGCACGTCGTCCGCAGCCACGGGCGTGCCGCTGGTCAGCCAGTGTTCCACCTGCCCGCCGCAGTGCTGCACGATGCGGGCGGCTTCCTCGGTGCAGGCCGCTACCGAGGCGCTGCGGATGCTCAGGCACATGCGTGCCTGCTGGCCGCCGACGGCAAGCAGGTGGGTGGTCAGATCGACCAGCGGTGCATCCTCGGCAATCCAGACGTCGATGGTTGCGTGGTCGAAAAATACGGAGTTCATGGCATTCGACTTTTTCACAGGCACAGGCAGATGCGTTCGACCGATTTGCCGAAGAAGTGGTAGCCCGAGCCGCCCTCGGCCAGCAGGTCGAGCAGCTCGGCAGCGGCCAGCACGCGCGTGCCGCCGACCACGGTGGCGCCCCGGCGGGCAAAGGGTGCGGCACGCAGCGTGGCCGTGGGGCCGACCACGGCGGCCTGGGCACCGGGGCGCAGGTGGCTTAGCAGGTCGTCCAGCGTGCCGTTGACGAGCGTGGTGCCGGTGGTGATGAGTACGTCGGCCTGGGCGACGATTTCAGGGGCGCGGTCGGCAGGGGCGTAGAAGGGCAGTTCTTCGGGCTTGAGCGTGGTCGGGTCGAGTTCCAGCACATGAAAAGGCTGGTGGCTGCGCCGCAGCGCCCGCAGATAGGGCGGAAAGGCGCCGACCAGAGCCACGCGCTGGCCGAGGGCAATCGCCAGGGCATCGAAGGCATCGCCTTCCACCACGCGGGCGCCGGGGGGCGGGCCGTCGTGCTGCCACAGGGTTTCGGCCAGGGCGTTGAGCGTGGCAATGGCCAGTGCCCGGCGCAGGTCCTGCGGGCGGTACAGGTCTTGCAGCACCTCGGCGGCGCTGCGCCCGGCGATGCGGCCCGGCACGGGCATGGCCAGGGCGGAGCTGGGGCAGCAGACGGCCTCGGGCACGCCCTTGATGGGGGTGGCGCACAGGCCGCCCACGCCGTTGTCCAGTTGTACGCCGGTGAAGAAAATGCCCAGCACGGCCCGCTGGATGCGCAGGCGGTCCAGGGCCCGTGCGCCCAGGGTGTCGCGCACGTCGGCGTGCAGCTCGGCCAGCAGGCTGTGGGTGGCTACGGGATTCAGCATGGCGATTTCTCCCAGGAGATGAAGGCCCAGCGCATGGGCTGGCCGATGCGCTGGGCGGGGGTGGCGCGGTCGTACCAGGCGTGCAGGCGGGCGGTTTCTTCCTCGTCCAGCCCGCCCATCGACCAGGCGACGCGGCGGGCGTAGTCGTCGAAATCCGGCGCATCCGCCAGGCGGCTTTCCTGCGTGAGGTAGGACAGGCAGGGGTGGATGCCCATCCGGTGCAGGATGTTCACGAGGTAGATGTAGTCGGGCACGGTGGGCACGCTGCGGCCGATCACGCGCTGGATGGCCGGGTCGGTGAAGTGCCCGCCTGCGGGGTGGGTAAGGTAGACGCGCCGCCGTGCATGGGCGTCGATCCTGATCAGGGCGGCGGCGATGTCGTCCACCAGGGTGGCCCGCGAGGCGACGGCAATGTCGCACACGGGCACGTCGCTCCAGTCGTCTTCCCAGGCGCGGTGCAGCGCCTGGACGTGGTTGAGGCCTTGCGCGGCGGCCCGGGTGCGCAGGGCGTCGAGCATGGCGGGGCTGTAGTCCAGCCCCACCACATGCCGTAGCCGGGGCGCCACGGCCAGCGCAATGGTGCCGGGGCCGCAGCCGATGTCGAGCAGCGATTCGGCCCCGGTGAGATCCATGCGGGCGACAAATTCCTGCGTATAGCGGCTGTGGGGCGCCTTGGCGGCCATGCCGGCAGCGCGGGAATCCCAGGCGTTGGCCGTCTTGCGCGTGGGCGCGGCGATGGCGAGGTGGTCGCGGTACAGGCGGCCAAAGTCGATGGCTTCGATGGTCATGCAGTCATCCGGTTCAAGAAGGGGGAGAGGGACGCGGCCACGGCCGCTTCGCTCACGCCATAGAGCGCGGCCAGCGCCGCAGGCGTCGCGGTGGTTTGCGGCGTGCCGATGGCCATCAGCCGCCCGCCGCCCAGCAGTGCGATGCGATCGGCAATGCGCAGTGCGTGTTCGGGCTGGTGCGTGGTCATGAGGACGGCCATGCCGCCTGAGCGCAGGCGTTCGATGTGTTCCAGCACGCGAATCTGGTTGCCGAAGTCCAGGCTGGCCGTGGGTTCGTCCATCACCAGCAGCGCCGGCTCCTGCGCCAGGGCGCGGGCGATCAGCGCCAGTTGCCGCTCGCCGCCGCTGATGGCGGTGTAGACGCTGGCGTGCAGGTGGGCAATGCCCAGCATCTCCAGGCAGCGGCGTGCGACCTGCCGGTCTGCCGCACCCGGAGCGGCAAAGCGCCCCACGCGGGCGGCGCGGCCCATCAGCACCACGTCCTGCACGGTGAAGGGGAACAGACCCGCGTGCGCCTGCGGCACATAGCCCACGTGGCGGGCAAAGGCCGCACGCTGCCATGCAGCCACATCCTGCCCGCCGCAGCGCACCGTGCCCGCCAGCGGCGGCAGCAGGCCCAGCAGCGTGCGCAGCAAGGTGGTCTTGCCGCTGCCGTTGGCGCCCAGCAGGCACAGCACCTCGCCGGGCGCCAGGGCAAAGTCCAGCCCTTGCGCCACGCGGCGTCGGCCGTGGCCGATGGCGAGTTGCTGCGCCTGGAGTACGGTGGGGGCCGTCATGTCGACCTCCCGGTGCGGGCCAGCAGGAACAGGAAGAACGGTGCGCCGACCAGCGCCGTCAGGATGCCCAGCGGTACCTCGATGCCCGCGATGGTGCGGGCCAGGGTGTCGGTTGCCACCAGAAAGCCCCCGCCCAGCAGCAGCGAAGCGGGCAGCAGCCGTGAAAATTCCGGCCCCACCAGCAGCCGGGCCACGTGCGGCACCACCAGCCCCACCCAGCCGATGATGCCGGTCAGCGACACGGCCGCCGCCGTAGCCAGCGTGGCCCCGGCCACCAGCACCAGGCGCAGGCGGGCGACGGAGACGCCCAGTGCCAGCGCTTCCTCGTCCGGCAGGGCCAGCAGGTTGATGCGCCAGCGCAGCAATGCCATCGGCACCAGCCCCATGAGCAGCGCGGGGGCGGTGGCCAGCAGGTCGGCGGTGGTGACGGCATTCAGGCCGCCCAGCAGCCAGAAGGTGATGGTGGGCAGTTGCGCCATCGGGTCGGCCAGAATTTTGACCAGCGAGATACCCGCCCCCAGCAGTGCGCCCACGGCAACACCGGCCAGCACCAGTACCAGCACCGGGTCGTGCCGCTGCACCAGCCCTGCGACTGCCAGCACCACGCCGACGGCCAGCAGCCCGCCGACAAAGGCCAGCACCTGCACGACGGCAATCGGCAGGCCCAGGTAGATGGCCGCCACCGCGCCCAGTCCGGCACCGGCAGAGACGCCCAGAATGTCCGGCGAGACCAGCGGGTTGCGGAACATGCCCTGGTAGGTAGCCCCCGCCGCCGCCAGGGCCGCCCCGACCAGCAGGGCCGCAGCCACACGCGGCAGGCGGATGTGCCACACCACCGTTTCCACGGCGGCGGGCAGGCCCGAATCCACCCCCAGCAGGCGTGACACCACGGCATGCCACAGGTCGGCCGGGGCCACCGGGAATTTGCCCGAAGCAAAAGCTGCCAGCACCACGGCCACGAGCAGCGCAACGGCCAGCAACCAGCGCAGCGGAATTGCTACTGAAAAAGAAGCTTCTTGCGCTTGCATGGCAAGGGATTTAGCCCGGTTTTCCTTATATTCCATCCAGCAGCCTTCGCACCGCCTGCGGCGACAGATCGGCACCGTAGAACCCCTGGTAGAAGTGCCGCACCGCTTCGGGCAAAGGTTCCAGTGCGTGCAGCGCCGGGTGGCCGGGGTGCAGGCGCTCCAGCAGCCAGCGCACGCCGATCAGGCGGTTGACGCCGGGCGGCCCGTCCAGCCAGCCGAAGGGCAGGGCGGGGGCGCAATGCACGCGCCCGGTACGCACGGCGGCAATGCTGCGCCACAGCGGGTCGGCCAGCACACGGCGGGCAAAGTCGGCATCCTGGGTGACGATGACCTCGGGGTTCCACAGCAGCAATTGCTCCAGCGACACCCGCGTGAGCGAGCCTTCGCCCATCTCGGCGGCCACGTTGCGGCCAGCGCAGAACTCCAGCAGCTCCAGGTTGATGGAACCGGCCCGCCCGGTTTCCAGCCCGTCGGCGCCGCGCCCGTAATAGACGCGCGGGCGCTGCGGCGGCGGGACGCTGGCACGCACCCGGGCGGCCAGCGCCAGGGCGGCATCGGCTTGCCGTGCCAGTTGCTCGCCGCGTTCGGCCACGCCCAGCAGGCGGCCCACCTGGCGCAGTTGTGCGGCATGGTCGGCAATGCGGCCCTGAATCAGCAGCGTGGGCAGGCCCGTCTGCTCGCTGACGCGGCGCATGCCGGAGACGTAGGTGGCATCGGCCGTGCCCGCATCCAGCACCAGGTCGGGGGCCAGTTGCAGCAGCGATTCCAGCGGCACCGTGCTGCCGCGCCCGGACAGGCGGCCCGTATGCGGCAACGCCCGCAATTGCGGGCCGAGAAAGGCCCGCGCCTCTGCCCCCAGGGTCAAGGGCCAGCCCAGCAGCTTGTCCGGCGCCAGGGCCGCGACCAGCACACCGGCAGGCGGGCCGGCTGCGAACACCTTGCGCACGCGCTCGGGCGCAGGCAGGGCACCCGAACGTCCGCCGAATTGGGCAACGACCACGTCCTCTACGCCCTGGGCACGCAGGCCCAGCGGCCACGCCCCCAGCGCCAGGGCGGCTTGCAGGTACAGACGACGGCGCATCATGCCGGCCCCTGCTGCGCCAGGGCGCGGGCGCACCATTCATGCAGCGCGGGCAGGTGCAGCGGTAATTCCGCCCCCGCGCCGCCGGTAAAGTCGCGCCAGGCGGCCAGATGCCGGCGGGCGATGACGGTCAGCACCGGAATACCGGCGCAGGCCAGTGCGGCCAGCTCGTCGGCCAGGCCACGGCCCGTGGCCTCCAGTGCGCCGAAGCGGTTGGCCACGGCCAGATCGACCCGGTCGGCCAGCGCCTGGCGCAGCACCACGCTGGCCTGGGCGACGCCGCCCGGGTCGAGGCAGCAGCCCTGGGACAATGCGCCGCAGTCCTGCGAGATGCCGAATACCTGGCCGGTGCGCAGGTCGACGACCTGCATCGGCGGCTTGCGGCCCGCTGCTGCCGGCACATGCTGTTGCCACAGTCCGCCCAGCCGCCAGCCCTGCTGTTGCAGGTCGTGGCACACGGTGCGGATCAGCGCGTCGGCAGCCTCGCCGCGCGTGGCCTCGTCCGCGTAGACGAGGGCCGCCAGGCTAGAAGCGGTAGCGGGCATTGACATACCAGTACCTCCCCGGCATGGGGTAGCCGTCGGCCAGTTCGTACCACTTGTCGGCCAGATTGTTCACGCCCAGCTCCAGCGACACATCACGCACGGGCGTGTAGGTCGCCTTGACTCCGGTGGTGGCAAAGCCACCCAGCTGGCGGTAGGCGCCGTCGAAATTCACATGGCGGCCCCGTTCGGCCTCCAGCGTGGCATCAACGGCCCACTGTGCATTGGCCTGCCACTGGACGGCGGCAAACAGGCGGTGGCGCGGCGTCTCGACCAGCGTCACGCTGCGGTTGCTGAGATTGGTGCGGTTCAGGTAGGTATAGCTGGCGCTGGCATTCCACTGGGTGGACAACTGCTGCGCCAGCGACAGCTCCAGTCCCAGGTTGCGCGTGCGGCCCACGTTCTGGGCCTGATCGCACACTGTGCCACCGCACGCCGTGGAGGGCACGACCACGGTCTGAATCTGGTCGTTCACGCGGCTGTGGAACAGCGCGGCCTGGCCCTTGGCACCGACCCAGGGCTGGCCGGTCACGCCCAGTTCAAGGTGGTTGGCGGTTTCGGGTTGCAGGTCGGGATTGGGCAGCGCCCGGCCCATGCGGGCCGAGTAGCGGTCCTTGATGGTGGGAAAGCGCGTCTTGTGCGACAGCACGGCATACACCTCGTTCTGCGGCGTGAGGGCATAACCCAGCCGCAGCAGGCCGTTGGTGGCGTTGGTCGAGCCTCTGGGCCATACGGCAACGTCCCTGGCATCGCGCTTCTCGCGGCTGATGCCCACCGTCAGGTGCCAGCGGTCGGTCAGCACGATGCGGTCCTCGGCCACCAGCGAGGTGGTGACGTCGCGGTAGTACTTGCCCGCGTCGTCGTGCTCATCCACCTTGTAGTGCGCGGCAAAGCGCAGTTCGTGCCGGTCCAGGCTGTAGTTGGCCCACTCGATGGCACCGCCCTTGCTGGTGTCCTTGTAGGCGCTGGTCGGGTCGTGCGCCGTGTAACCGGCGTTGGTATACATGTCCAGGCCGTTCTTGTAGCTGTCGTGGTACAGCCGCGTCTTGAGCACGTTGTTGGTGCCGATGCGCGTGCTGCTCAGGAAGTAGATGCTGTCCTTGTCCCAATAGGGCCAGCGCCAGTAGCGCGGCTTGGTGCTTGTCGATGCGCCGGTGTAGACCGGGTTGCCCTTGCGGCCTTCCTGGCGCACGTAGCCCAGGGCGTATTCGTCGGTGGCATTGGGCGTCAGGCCCAGCTTGAACGACAGGCGCTTGTCGGTGCGGCTGGCGTTCTCGCGGTCGCTGCCGGTGTCGGTGGGCGCTTTCTTGTAATCCGTAAACCCCTTGGGCAGCGGGAAGCTGTCGGCATCCAGGTACGACGCGCCGATCTGGTAATACCAGCTTCCCTGGTTGCCGCCCAGGTTCACGGCGGCCTTGCGCATCTGGCCTGCGCCCAGGCCCAGCAGGGCATCGCCCTCAAAACGCTTGACCGGCTTGCGCGTGACCAGATTGATCGCGCCGCCCAGCGTGTTGGGGCCGTAGAGCAGCGAGGCATCGGCCTTGGCAACGCGGATCTCGGCCAGGTCGAAGGTGGTGAAGCGGCCGAAGTCCACATAGCCGTCGTAGGGCACGTAGAGCGGAATGCCGTCTACATACACCGGCACCTGGCGCGAATCGAAGCCGCGCACGTAGACCATCTCTTCGTTGCGTGCGCCGACGCGCGACAGGCTGACCCCGGGCAGCAGGCGTACCGCGTCGGCAACGGTGTCGGCATTGCGGCGTGCGATCTCTTCCTGGCCCAGCACGGCCTCGTCGGCAGGCTGTGCCTGCGTCCGCGTGCCGGTGACGGTCACCGTGCCCAGCTCGAACACGCCGTCGGCGGCATACACCGCCCCGGCGGAAAGCCCCAGCGCCAACAGCACTGGACTGGCCCGTTTCATGGATACCCTCGCTGCCATTTCTACCCCCTGATTCGTTATTTAAAAATGTATATAACGCCAGGCAAAAAAATGCCACCTTGCTGTTGTGCGCAGTGGCATCGCGTGCCTTGTGTATCGGAATATACGTTCAAATATAGCGAAATTGCCTTTCCAGCCTTCTGATATGGATCAAGGCGGAACCGAGGCAACGCTACGGGGTGTTCTTACTTAATTTGATAGTACCTTCCGCTTTAAAACAAAGGGTTTCATAGCGATAACGCCATAAAACCCTTTATATATCAGCGCAAGCAGCTATCGTTATAACTTCTTCAACCGCTCCAGCGCTGCCAGCAGGGTGGCATCTTCCTTGGCAAAGCAGAAGCGCACCACCTGCTGGTCGAACCCGTCGCCGTAGAAGGCCGAAAGCGGAATCGCCGCCACGCCGATGTCCTGCACCAGCCAGCGGCAGAAGTCCGCTTCGTTCATCCCGGTGACGCCGGAAATGTCCACGCACTGGAAGTAGGTGCCGCGCGTGGGCAGGGGCCTGAGGCGGGTGGCCTGCAAGCCTTGCAGGAACAGGTCGCGCTTGCGCTGGTAGAAGGCGGGCAGTTCCAGGTAGGGCGCCGGGTCGCGCATGTAGTCGGCCAGGGCGGCCTGCATGGGCGTGTTCACGCTGAAGACGTTGAACTGATGCACCTTGCGAAATTCCGCCGTCAGCGCCGCCGGGGCGGCGACGGTGCCGACCTTCCAGCCGGTGACGTGGTAGGTCTTGCCGAAGCTGGAGACGATGAAGGCACGCTCGGCCAGGCCGGGGAAGCGGGCCGCGCTTTGGTGCTGCTGGCCGTCGAAGACCATGTGTTCGTACACCTCGTCGCTGAGCAGCAGCACGTTGGTGGGGGCCAGCAGTTCTTCAAGCTGGCGCATCTGCGCATCGCTCCACACCGTGGCACTGGGGTTGTGCGGGGTGTTGATGACGATGAGGCGCGTGCGCGAGGTGAGGGCGGCGGCAATCTTGGCAAAGTCCGGCGCAAAGCTGCCGGGAGTGAGCGGCACGCGCACGGCAGTGGCCCCGGCCAGTGCGATATTGGGCACGTAGCTGTCGTAGCAGGGGTCGAGGACGATCACCTCGTCCCCCGGCTGGGTGCAGGCGAGGATGGCGGTCAGAATGCCCTGGGTGGCCCCGGCGGTGACGGTGATTTCGCTGCCCGCGTCATAGCGGCGGCCATACAGGGCGTGCATCTTGTCGCTGACCGCCTGGCGCAGCGCGGGCGTGCCGGGCATGGGCGCGTACTGGTTGTGGCCCGCCTGCATGGCAGCGGTGACGGCTTGCAGCAGGCGCGGATCGCAGCCGAAATCCGGGAAGCCCTGGCCAAGATTGACGGCCCGATGCTCCTGTGCCAGGGCGGACATGGTGGTGAAGATGGTGGTGCCCACCTGGGGCAGACGGCTGGGGAAGTGGGGCGTGGCAGTCATGGCAGGAAAAGGGAAGGGGAGAATTACAAACCGTAGTCGCTGGCTTCGCCCTGCATGGCCCGCACGATCAGGTCGCGGCTGAGGCGGTCGCTCAGGGTTTCGGCAAATTTGTAGACGAAATTGCGCAGGTAGGCGCCGCGCTTGAACGCCACGCGGGCCACGCTCTGGCCGAACAGATGGCCCAACGGGCGGGCCACCAGATCGGTGCCGGGGTCTTCGCGCATGGCCATTTCCGCGACGATGCCCACGCCCAGTCCCAGGCGCACGTAGGTTTTAATGACGTCCGAGTCGATCGCCTCCAGCACCACGCGCGGCTGCAACTGACGGGCGGCAAAGGCGGCGTCGACCTTGTTGCGCCCGGTAAACGACGGGTGGTAGGTGATCAGCGGCTCGATCGCCAGATCGTCCAGGCCGATGCGTTCCTTGGCCGCCAGCGGGTGGCCGGGCGGCACGACCAGCACATGCTCCCATTCGTAGCAGGGCAGGGTGACGAGATCGGGGTAGTCGGACAGGGATTCGGTAGCCATGCCGATTTCCGCCTGCTCGTCCAGCACCATGCGGGCCACTTCGTGCGGCGTGGCCTGGTGCAGGCTGATATGCACCTTGGGGTAGCTGCTGCGCAGCCTGGCCACGGCATGGGGCAGCACGTAACGGGCCTGGGTGTGGGTGGTGGCAATGCTCAGGGTGCCGCTGTCCTGGGCGCTGAACTGCTCGCCGATGCGCTTGAGGTTGCCCACCTCGCGCATGATGATGGCAACGCTTTGCAGCACATGCTCGCCCGGCTCGGTCACGCGCTTCAGGCGCTTGCCGTGGCGGGCGAAGATATCCACGCCCAATTCCTCTTCCAGCTCGATGATGGCCTTGGAGACGCCGGGCTGCGAGGTGTGCAGGGCCTTGGCTGCTTCCGTCAGGTTGAGGTTGCGGCGCACGGCCTCTTGCACGAAGCGAAATTGGTGAAGGTTCATAAAACACACCCTGAATAAAACTGAGCGTCATTATGAACTATTTATATATAAGACCGCAAAAAAGAGCGATCAGCGTCTAAGCACCAGCCAGCCGAACGCGGCCAGCGACAGCACGGAATACGCCAGCCCCGGCGCCGCAGCGCTCCACAGGGGCGACCAGTTCTGCAAGCTGCCGGCGTAGCCAAAGACGTTGTTGAGCAGGAAAAAGCTGATCCCGGCCATCACCCCGCCAAAGACATAGCCCGCAATCCCGCCGGAACGGAAATGCAGATAGGCAAAGGGCAGGGCCAGCACCACCATCACCAGACAGCTCAGCGGGTAGAACACCTTGCGCCAGAAGGCCATCTCGTACTTTTGCGCCGATTGCTCGTTGGCCTTGAGATGCTGGGCAAAGCGCCACAGCTCCAGCATCGGCATGTGGTCGGGCTTGTGCGCGGCTGCCAGGGCCATGTCGCCGGTGATGCTGCTATGGAAGGTGAAATTCGATAGCTGTTCCCGCTGAACACTCAACGCTTCCCCAGAAGAAGCATAGTCAAACTGGCTGCGCTGCACGTCATTCAGCTCCCATTTTCCAGTATTGGCCGCCACCTGGCCGCTGCGGGCGTGCAGTTGCTGGCGCATCCGTCCCTCGGTATCGAAGGCGAAAATGCGCACCGGCCCCAGGCGGCCATTGGCGTCGATGGCCCCCACGTTCACGGCCAGCATCTGCCCCTCGGGCGAGCGCTCTTTCAGCCAGGCGCCGGTGCTGCCGGCCGATTTGCTGGCCCCCAGATACTTGGCCTGGGCCTGCAAGGCCAGCCGCTGCGCCGCCGGGGCTGCGTAGTCGCCCAGGAAACCGGTGAACAGCACAAAGCCCAGCCCCAGCACCACCATGGTGCCCAGCGCCCGCCACGGCCCCATGCCGCTGGTGCGCATGATGGTGAATTCGGAACTTTGCGCAAACCGCGCCATGACGAAAATCGTGCCGATCAGCACGGTGATCGGCAGCAGTTCATACAGGTGATTGGGGATTTCCAGGGCTACGGCCAGCAGCGCATAGCTCAGGGTGTAGCCCGGCGCCCGGCCCACACTGCGCATTTCATCGAGCAGGTCGAAGAAGAAAAACAGGGCCAGAAAACCCAGCGAGACAAAGGCCACGGCACTGATGACCTCTTTGAAAATCAGGCGGCGAAAAATCTTCATGGCCGACCTCCCGCGCTACGGGTGAAAAACTCCCACAGCGTACATTGCCGATGCCGCATCAGCAGGCCGCCGATGCCCAGCAGCAAAACCCCGCCATGCAACACCAGCAAAAAGGCCCAGACATTGATGCGCCCGGCCGAGACCCAGCCTTGCCCGGCATTCACCAGGTTGTAGTAGACGACAAAGGCCAGCAACGCCAGCATCAGGCTGCTGCTCTTGCCGACGCGGGGGTTCACCCGGGTCAGTGCCAGCGCCAGAAACACCAGGGCCAGGCCGAGCAGGGGCTGGCTCAACCGCCAGGCCAGCTCGCCATGCCGCTGCGCGTCGGCATCGCCGAGCAGGGCGGTCGTGGGCAGCGCCCGCACGCTGTATTCGGTACGTGCCTGCGCATCGGCCTGCAACAGCACCCGGTAGCGGGCAAACTGCGTCAATTTGCTCGTCTGGTCGCTGTACCGGGTTTCCACCCGCTGGCCGTTTTCCAGCACGGCGTAGCGCAAGCCGCCCACCACCTCGACGTGGGCCGACTGGGCCGAAGTCACCAGCTCCTGGTCGGGACGCTTCTCCACCACGAAGACGTTGCTGGCGGCATCCGCGCTGAGTTTTTCCTTGTCAATGAAGAAGACGCGGCTGCCATCGGCCGATTCCTGGAACTCCCCCGGAGCGATGCGATCCAGGTCGCTGCGCTGCTCGAACTGCGTGCGCAGTTGCAACACCTGGTCATTGCTCCATGGCCAGACAATCAGCGACAGCCCCAGCACCGCCGCCAAAATTGGCCAGGCAAAGCGCAGAAAGGGCCGCAGCAGGCTCAAAAGCCCCTGACCACTGCTCATCCAGATGGCCATTTCGCTGTCGCGGTACATGCGCGAGAGGGTGGACACCATGGCGACGAACAGGCTCAAGGTCAGAATCGTGGCCAGATAGCCCAGCACGGTAAACCCCATGACAAGCAGCACGTCCGACGGGCTGATGACCCCCTTGGCCGCCTGCCCCAGCATGCGGATGAGCATCATGGTCATGACCACGGTAATCAGGACCAGCAGCGTCGCGCCAAAGCTGCGGGATAGCTCTTTGCGGATGGATGAATCGAATAACATTGGCTGAAAAGGAAAACCCCGATTATGAACTTTGAACTCAAAGCTTTAAGCCTTGGCGCAGCTGCCACGCTGCAATGCGATCTGTTGGTGCTGCCCATCACCGAAAAAATGGCCGGAAAAGCCGCTGCGCTGGAAAAATCCGGCGACGCCCTCTCACAATGGATCGCTGCCGCCCTGGCGCAGGGTGACGCCTCTGCCGCAGCGGGCAAGCAATTGCACGGCTACCAGGTCAGCGGCATCCAGGCCCGCCGCGTGCTGCTGCTGGGCGCAGGGCAGGGCAGCGCCAAGGAATTGCGCAACGCCCTGGCTGGCGCCGCCGGTTTCCTGAAAGCCGAAGGCGTAGCCCATGCCGCCGTCTGCCTGAGCGCCCTGGAAAGCCCGGACATCGCCATGGCCGTGCAAAGCCTGAACGAAGCGCTGTACCAGTACCAGCACACCAAGCCTTCGGCCAAAGCTGTTGCCATCAAAAAAATTACCCTGGGCGTTGCCAACAAACGCAATGCCAGCGCCGCTTTCGCCTTGGGTCAGGCCCTGGCCGCTGGGCAGACCCTGGCCAGGGAATGGGGCAACCGCCCCGCCAACCACGCTACCCCGACGCACCTGGCCCAAGTCGCCCAGGAGATCGCCCAGGCGCCCCAGATGCGTTGCAAAATCCACGGCCCCAAGGACGTCGCCAAACTGGGCATGAACGCTTTCCTGGCCGTGGCCCAGGGCACAAAAGAGCCGTTGCAATTCATCGAGCTGCACTACCAGGGCGCGGCCAAAAAACAGGCTCCGGTGGTTTTGGTGGGCAAGGGTATTACTTTTGACACCGGCGGTATCAGCATCAAGCCCGCCGCCGCCATGGACGAAATGAAGTTCGACATGTGCGGTGCGGCCAGTGTCCTTGGCGTGTTCGCTGCCTTGGCACAGTTGCAGCCAGCCATCAACGTGGTCGGACTGATCCCAGCCTGCGAAAACATGCCCGATGGCGGCGCCGTCAAACCCGGCGACGTGGTCACCAGCATGAGCGGACAGACCATCGAGATCCTCAACACCGACGCCGAAGGCCGCCTGGTGCTGTGCGATGCACTGACCTACGCGCAGCGCTTTGCCCCCGCAGCATTGATCGACATTGCCACGCTTACCGGCGCATGCGTCATTGCCCTGGGCGGCGTGCGCAGCGGCATGTACGCCAGCGAAGAAGGCTTGGCCGCACAGTTGCAGGCGGCAGGCGAGCAGGCCCTCGATCCCTGCTGGCGGATGCCTCTGGACGACGACTACGCCGAGGGGCTGAAAAGCAATTTTGCCGACGTCGGCAACGTCGCCGGCCGCGCCGGCGGCTCGATCACTGCCGCCAAGTTCCTGCAACGCTTTGCCGGAACCGCACCCTGGGCGCACCTGGACATTGCCGGCACGGCCTGGAAGGAAGGCAGCGCCAAAGGGGCCACGGGCCGCCCCGTTGGACTGCTGGTGCAGTATTTGCTCAACCGTGCGCAAGATGACTAACTATCCGCAAAAACAGCCGCCGCGGTTTGTGCCGACCCTGACCCAGACCGTCGAGCACATTGCCGCCGTCGCTCCTGATACTCAGGTTCCGCCTGCTGCGCTGCTGCCAGAGTCCCCGCCAGCCCCCGATTTATCGATCGATGCCAAAGCGTCGTCTCCATCCTGGCAACTGCTAGAGAGCCAGTTGGAAGAAAAAATCAACACGCTTATTGCCAAGCACCTAGGCCAACTGGAACAGAAAATCCGCGAAGAAATCAGAACCGCACTGAGAGAGTGGCGCGATAAGCCTTAAGGGATGCATTTTTAGATAAAATTCTCTGCAGTGAATTGATATTCAATATTACCAAATAATACGACAAAATCCACGTGGGATTTATTTCCCATAGCCAACATCATACTAAACATTACCTCTTCAAAGAATGCCTATTTACATATTATTGTAATAATAAAATTTGAAGTGTAAATAAGAAGAATCTTAAAATCAAAATGAGAAAATACAGTAGCACAATGATTAAAAAAATATTATTGACAGAACAACAACCATGGCCTTGTAGACCAGTGGGGCCGCATGGAAACTTTTCTGGCTGCTTGTAGTCGTAGCATCTCCCATTCAGACCGAACCCAAGGATTTACATCATGAAATGTCCTCATTGTGCCGACACGACGCTGGCCATGACACAACGCAACGATATTGAAATCGACTATTGCCCGAAATGTCGGGGGGTCTGGCTTGACCGGGGTGAGCTCGACAAAATTATCGAGCGTTCGAGCCAAACGCTTTCTTCGTCAGGATCTGCCGTGCAGCGTTCATCAGTTCCGCCTCGCGAGCATTACGACAATGGGTACTACAAAAAAAAGAAGAAACGCGAAGGATTCTTGAGCGACTTGTTCGATTTTGATTGATCGGCATAAATTCAAAGACCCTAGGAAATCAGAGCTCCTTGCTCTATAACCCCATTTTTTTCTTTTGTACAGGAACTTCTTATATGGCTGGTGCCAGTTTGCTGACCTTGCTGGACGATATTGCCGCCATCCTGGACGACGTGGCCGTGATGACCAAGGTCGCTGCCAAAAAGAGCGCAGCAATTGCGGACGACGTCACAACCATGACCAAGGTGGCAACGCACAAAACGGCTGGCGTTCTGGGTGACGACTTGGCACTCAATGCCCAGCAGGTTGCAGGTGTGCGTGCAGATCGTGAACTTCCCGTGGTGTGGGCTGTGGCCAAGGGATCGATGATCAACAAATGCGTTCTGGTTCCTGCCGCTTTGCTGATCAGTGCATTTCTGCCTGGCCTGATCACACCATTGCTGATGCTAGGCGGTGCTTTTTTATGCTTTGAAGGGGCCGAAAAGCTGCTGCACAAATTGCTGCACCGCAAAACGGATGCCGAGGCGGCCCACGCGCAACACGCTCACGCCAATGCCAATCCGGAAGTGGATCTGGTTGCTCTGGAAAAAGACAAGATCAAGGCTGCCGTGCGCACGGATTTCATTCTGTCCGCTGAAATCATTGTCATTGCCCTGGGCACGGTCGCTGCAGCCACCTTCGTTCAACAGATCGCGGTTCTGACCGCCATTGCCATTCTCATGACGGTAGGGGTCTACGGCCTGGTGGGAGGTATCGTCAAAATGGACGACCTGGGACTCTGGCTATGCCGTAAACCTCAGGCTGCAGTTCAAGCACTCGGGCGCTTCCTGTTGGTTCTGGCTCCCCGACTGATGAAATTCCTGGCCATTGCAGGCACGGCAGCCATGTTTCTGGTGGGCGGAGGAATCTTGGTACACGGCATCGGGTTCGTACACCATGCCGTCGAAGGCGCGGCGCAAACCGTTGCCCAGGGCAGCATGGGGTGGTTGTGGCAGGCGCTGGTAAGCAACGGCCTTAATGCCATAGCCGGTGTTTTGATAGGACTGTTCGTGCTAGGTGCAGTGCTGCTGGTGCAACGCTTGCGTCGAACCTGAATTTCAGCAATTACCAAGCGTTTTGTTTAGGGTTGCCGGCATATAAGCAATTCTCAATTTTTTTAAAAAATACAATGTTGTTTTATGTATACAAAAAACAACAAAATCAAGAATAAACAAGCGAAGCTGTAAACAAAAAACACGCGCTACTCACGCCATTCATCGTCAAACTTCCTCTTTGCGCGGATGTATGCGTTTGCACATTCAACGGTCGCATTCGCGTTGCAGAATGCACTAGGCTGATAGAAACGACTCCATGCGGCAGCCTTTGCAGCTTCGCGCCGCTCTTGGGCTTCCAGGCGTTGCCGTTCCAGCTCCAAGCGCTGGCTTTCCAGATGGAGCCGTTCAACTTCTACGGAAATTGGGTTTTTTTGTTCTGCTGGCTGGTGCAGGATTGGCAGGCGCAAACTGCGCAGGGCTTGGTTTGGTTGCTCAAAATATTTGTAAGCGTAGTAGATACTCAAAAAGAAGCATCCCCAAAAAAAGATGGTTGTCAAGAGAGTACGGCCTTTTTTTGATGCTGTTTTTCTGTCCTGGCGCATGGAATGCAATTCATCCTCGCGCCAGTGAGTGGGATCAGAAGAACCAACTCGGAAATCAGATTTTTCCGTGTAGTTGGTTGTTTTGTTGTATTTTTCGCGCCAGTAGTCGCGGTCATTGGTTCCCACTTTTTAATCTCCTGTAGATGATCAAAGGTTGTTAGGGCGAATTTTTCGCAAGCGAAAAACCGCGCTCTGGCCCTACGGGTTGAGCCTAGCGGCTGTCCAGGCTTGGGGCCAGTAACGTAATCTCTTCGTTCGTTCTGGAACCCTGTAACGTAATCTCTTCGTTCGCTCTGGAACCCTGTAACGTAATCTCTTCGTTCGCTCTGGAACCCTGTAGCGTAATCTCTTCGTTCGTTCAGCAAGCTGTAACGTAATCTCATCGTTCGTTCAGGAACCCGGTAGCGTAATCTCATCGTTCGCTCAGGAACCCGGTAGCGTAATCTCATCGTTCGTTCAGGAACCCGGTAGCGTAATCTCATCGTTCGTTCAGGAACCCGGTAACGTAATCTCATCGTTCGTTCAGGCCCCAAGCCTGGACAGCCGCTAGTCTCAATCGGTCAAGCCGACTAACGATCGCTTTCGCGGGGCTTTGCCCCCGGCCTTTGGCCTCCCCCTGTCGCTTCGCTCTATCTAGTTTGCCTACGGCAAAAGGGGGCCATGGCACGCCATGGCCTGTCTTGCCGCCTTCAGGGTTCGTGCCCTATCACCATCTTTCCTGAGTTCGTCGCCTCTTCGGCCTACGCTAAATCAGGGCCGCGCCTTCGGCGCTTTCGGGCTTTCCGGGGGGTATTCATAAAGCTGCAAGCAGCTTTACAAAGCTTCCCCCCTCCAAGCCCGAACCCTGATACCGCTAAAGGCACGGCGACGAACTCAGGAAAGACGGTGAAAGATGAGAGCAGAGGTAAGGCGTCAAGACCCGACGAGCCCGGCTCGGAATCTTGGAATCCGGTGAACTTTGGGGGTGTTTTATGGCTATCGCACAGAATTTTTTGAAGTTTCCGCAGGCTCTGGCGTTGCAGCTTCCTTTGCCGCTGGGCCGCCCGGCTTGGAACACTTCGCGGCCGACGACGCGCCAGGGGCGGGCCGTTCGCGCGTTCATCAGTCGCGCCGTGAAGGTTGCCGCTGCGCTGCCGTTTGCTGCGCGGCTGGAGCTGGCCGGGGCCGTAAAGAAGGTGATCCCGCAGTGGGCGCGGGATTTCCGGCATCGCGCCCAGGCGCTGGCGCGTGTTGTCAAGGATCGTCGGATGTGCCTGGATTTCTCGGAGAGCCGTTTTTTAACGTGATGGAGTAGACTTTGCTTATGGAACTCGAAATTTACACAGCTTTTCGGAAGGTGGGCATTGAAGATGCCGAGGCCCGTGCGGTTGTTGAGTCGATCAACAAGGAGATCGACCGCCGCTACTCGCTGCACGCCCAGCAGTTGGCGACGCGCGGTGACGTGGAGGCCGTCAGGAAAGATGTCGGTGAGCTACGCGGCGAGATGAAAGCCGAGGTGGCCAAGGCCCAGGCCGAGATCATCAAGTGGTGCATGGGGTCAATTTTTGCCGCTGTCGGCCTGTTCGTTGCATTGAGCCGGTTTGCGAACTGAATCTTTCCAGATCGAAACAAAAAAGCCCTGATTTCTCAGGGCTTTTTTTCATGTTGTTTCAGCTCGTGCCGCCTGGGGTGGTGGCTGTGGAGGTTGCTGATCTTTCGCGTAGGCATCGAAGCGCGGATTCTCGATTTCATGCTTGCATTCTTCGCTGCCAAGGCCTGCATTCGTGCCTTGTTGCGTGAAGCATTTGCAGATGCCTCGCATACAGATGCCGCCGATGACGCGCGGGAATATAGCGACCTTGCGCACTTCGTCATAGGCCCGGGCGCTTTCGGGGTAGGTGGAGACGCGGGGAACCCAATCAACACGATCATCTATCAGTTTCATCGGGGGGGCGTCGGCGTGGTCAGAGATCCCGCCAGAGATGACTGATACAGACGTTGGGCCAGCAGCGGGCGAATTTTCAGGGGGTTTTGGGGTGTCGTTAAGACGGCCATAAATGACAAAGGCCAGGACGCAGAAGGCAAGCAGCAACACCCCGACGATGTAAACCATTCTGGGAATGTTGCGCACCGGCTTTGTGTGCAGGCTTGCCGATTTGTAAAGGTTAAAGACGTGCTTCGGCAGTTTGTAGCGCCTTTTGTTTTCGCAGCGCTTCCAGTTGTTGTTTAAGTCTGCTTCGGGCCATTCGTAAAGCCAACGGCCCAAAAAGCCGGTATCTCTGATATGCAGGTGACGCCCCGTTAAAGACCTGACGTTCACATCAACCAGTTTCAGATTTTGGGTTATGACGATGAAGTCAATACCCCGATGGCGGTGGGTTTCCAGGGCTGCAACAGAAAGAGGCACTTTTGCAGATGGCCCACGCGGACGCCATTTGCGCTGCACTTCATCAACGATGATTAGCGCCCCATCCGGGGCATCTTCATGCCATTTCAATGCGTCAATGGGGGTGTTTTCAACCTGCAAGCCTTCAAGGCCATCATTATAAATAAGACGGTCTTTATATTCGCTGATAATCAAATCTACGCAAAGCGCAGATTTTCCAGAGCCGGGAACGCCGGTAATAATGGTAATCATGAGCCTATAAATACAATGGATTTCATAAATCGAATGAATGTGACGTAAGAAACCGCACCCAGCACAATACCGAAATATTCAGGAACTCCGGCAATCGCCATAAAATTCAAAATATCAGATGGCAAGCTGTTGTAGCCGGTTTTTATTTCCGCAATCCCTCGATTCAATGCGTAAGTGACGCCGCCGTAAGTCAAAATGCCGAATCCAAGAGCAATAATCGTCCTGATAATCGCAAATTTAATAATTAAAGAAATTAATGCACTCATTTTCTTCCAAACCTCAAAATAATCATGACTGCTGAAAGCCAAGCAAAGGCAAGAACTAGGGGACGGATTCTTGCAAGCTGGTCACAAAATGGTTGCCAGGAAAGACCAGGAAGCATGTCGATAGTCGGAAATGATGGGCATACTTTAGAACCCGCAAACCCGCCAAGTATTTCAAAATCACCGCCTATATCTATAGTTTTTAATGGCCCTGGGTTTTCCGGCTCTTCTAATTTTGCACAAGCGAGAATGTCAGGATATTGATCACAAAGTCCTGGGTTTGCGGGCTCAGTTCCTGGCTGATTTTGAGAACCGCTGTCAGGTTGTACATCTGGCAATGGGGTTGAATCAGACTTAGGCCTATTTTGCGGTTGTAAATCAACGCGCCAGGGTTGAGCTGGCGTAGGGGAGGGCTGCACCCTTACGCCGGGTTGTATCCAAGGCTGGTTTTCTGGAGTTGGTTCAGCCTGGGGGTTGTATTTTGGATTCAGTATAGGGTCACCAGTTGGAATAAACACCGGGGAAATTTCCGGCAATTCGACGGGCAATGGAGCCGGAATTTCTAAAGGCAATTCTTCCGGCATGGGGGCTTTTGTCAGTTCCTCAATAAATTCTTCTTCTGTTACTGCTTTTGGCTGTTGAGTTTGTGTACAGCCTGCCGGTGTGACATACCAGCCAGAAGGGCAAGAAGAATCAAGGAATTTTGTAGGAGAGGTAGGATACCAATATCCGTTGCGATAATTTTCAACAGATAAACCATCTGATGATATACGGCATGCAGAATGTGTAGAACCAATAGTAGAGACACAAAGATCGTATAAACCGGCAAGCGCAGAAGAATAAGAAGAATACTTAGACCCAATAAGAGTATTTTTAATATAACAACTTTGATAAATTAAAGCGCTATCTGTTCTATGGCAATAAGAATAACCGTCAGAAACTGGAATAGATGAAGAATCAGAAATTTCCCACAATCCAGAAGCAGCATCATAAACAAGGCCAGCAATTCCAAGCCATGTAGCAATAGCCGCAGCAGTACGAAGACCAGGATGTAAATAAATAGCAGCAGCAGCAAAACGCGGAGCATTAGACGCAAAACGCATAGATGCAGGCAACGTGACAGACCGACCGCCTACATTAATTGATGCCGATGACCTTACACCGCCCGGATAATATGTAGCACTATTTGCAGCCACACCGCCATTAAAACCAGCAGTACTCCACCCTTTCGGAGGTACTGCCTGTGCATATCCGGCATTAGCTGCTGTGTTTCCCAGGAACAAAAAAAGCGCCAGGGTTAGCGCTTTGAAACTATTAGCCATGTCGCCCCCAGGATAGCAATTAACATAATGAAAAAATCAGGCGTCATTTTCTACCCTCGCGTTTAATAGTGACAGAATGCCGTAAATTACCAGCCAACCCGCTGCAATAGAGCTGCCGATCAATGCGCCATCCTCTGCCGTTAATAACTGGCAATCTAGCGGCTGCTGTGGGGCTTGGATAATGGTAGGGACGCCGCCGGAAAGCGGCTGTAGTGTGTAGGTAACGGCAGTTTCATCAACAGCGGTGACAGTCACTAAATGCGCCTGTCCCGCGTGTTCAAGGACTTTTCCAGATTCGGCGGACGCCCTGGCCGTGTTGGCCTGGGTTTTCGTTTTAAAACATTGTCCGCCGAATTGGTACATATGGCCTCCGATTTACTTGGAGCGCCAGAGCAATTTGATGCCCCAAATTGCGAACAGGCCCAGGACAACGGCGGTAGCAATCGCTGCGCCGCTGGTGAGGGTGCTTTCGACCTTGGTCACGATTTCCGCGCCGGGGTCGGTAGACTGAGCCATTGCGGGGGCGGTGATGGCAGACAGTACCAGGGCACCGGCTGCGGTTTTTGCCAGAGTGGCATTTTCTTTCAGTTTTTGAAACATGGTTTTTCCTTTTGGTACGGATGAAAAATAATCTTGCCTAGTACCATCGGCAGATTAAAAATTCATAAATCATTCAGATTGATAATGATGGCTTTATGATCAAAATCCAAATGATCAATGACCATTTCAGCAGCGGTTTCATAATCAGAAACCGTTCCTGCATCGGTCAGAAGCATTACCCAATCCGGCATTCCGCAAGAATCGGGTGCTAGAAACTTTCCAGTTTCGGCGGATTGGATAACGAACATTAAGCGGCCTTTTGGGTCGGGGCGGGTTTGATGCTGACCAGGGTAAGTTTTGCTGTATTGTCAACACTTGCCGTTACGTCAAAGACGCATTGCACAGGCACGCCAACAACCGGCCATTTATCTTTGTAGACGCGCCATTTATCAAACTCGGCAGAGGTGCCCAGTTTGAAAGGGCGGGTGACGTTGCCCATGCTTTCCCCGGTGGACTTTTCGGGCAAGTCCACGGACAGATGGAAGGTGGTGGAATCAAAGGCGCGGCCTTCGTATTCCCCTTTGCTGGTGGCAATGGCCGTCAAGATGGCTTGTGCTTCAAATCGCATGGTGTTTTCCTTTTCGGGCATTAACAAAAGGCCGCATCAGCTCGCCCTGATTGGCTGACGCGGGTAAAAACTTTGGAATAGACTTTTTTTAATTCTTGTTCTGAAAACTTCTTCAGACGAGCAGGGATAGCAGTAGGATCTTCTAAAAGATCAAGAACGATATTTTCGGAAAGATAAGAAAAAGCAAGACGAAAAGAAGGGCCACACGTATTTAAAAACCATCTTGCATTGCGCTCGACTTCAGCTTCAATGGTTTGAATCGGAAGCTCTTTTTCTACCGAGACTTTTTGCGGGATGGCCTGGGCACCGCGTTCTTTCAGAATTGAGGCGTGCCAGTCGGATGCACCGGCAAAGAAGTCAGCGGGGCGGCGGAGCATGTCGGTAGGCAGAACGCGCTTTTTGTTGCCGTAGCGCAGTTCGAAGCGCACCCAGGGATTGCCGGATTTGTAGCCAAACTCTTTCAAGCCTTTTTCGTAGACGTTGGTTTGCTTGCCTGCTTCGCGGCTGCCGATGTAGTAGCTACGGCCTTTGTTGGGGCTGCGGTCGTCACAGTCCCAAGTACCATCACGCTTGTGCGCTGGGCGCTGGCCCAGGTGGTCCATGACGCCGGTTTTGTACTGTTCGGGCAGGCGTTCGATTCCGCCTTGGATGCCGTCGAAGAAATCCACGGCCAAATCGATGCGGGTGAGCAGCCCCCGGTGTTCATCGATGTAGTCGGCCATGCCATCGCGCCAGCCTGGGCGGGCGAATGTGCAGCCCATGCCTTCCAGGTTCACGTGGATGGTTTTGGACTGAGCTGCGCCGCGCAGTCCCTGGGAGTTGGAGAGAAAGCCGACCCAGCCAATGGGGTGGCCTTTGCGCAGGATGTCAAAACGCCATGCGTAGAAGTCTTTGCCCTTTTGCGGCTGCAATTCGGCTTTGTAGTCAGGGCCAAGGATGCGGGCAACGTCAGAAGCGATCTGTGCAGCCTGGGAGGCAACGCCGTAGTGTTCATCGGCGATTTCATCGTAGAAATCCGCTGGGGGCGGGAAGCAGATTTCTTGCGCTGGGGCGTGCCGGGTGTAGATCGTGAAGCGCAGCCAGTCAGTATGAACGTAGCTGGGGTTTTTGACTTGTTCAGCGTGGATACGGGCCTTAACTTCCCCGGCTTCAAGAACGAGGTCGTTACGCATAGACGACCCCGCTATCAAATTCTGTCCCCGTGTTACCTACGGGGACGGGAAGGGCAGGGGTACTAGCACCGCCTTGGACACCAAAAAGCATAGCATCGGCCCGCACCGCGCCCGGACTCCGCTTTCCGGGCGCGGTGCGGGCCGATGCTATGGATTCAAGGGTGTTGCGAGGCATTGCGGCTACTTAAAAAAAACTGTTGGAAAATCAGGCTAGGAAGATGTTTGGAAATGGCTTACATCGCCGACGAATGTAAAGAGTAAGGTTTACTTCATGACACTAGTAGAAACCCTAATTGCAAAAGCTTCAGAAAAGACAGGCTCTCAGGCAGCGCTAGCCCGAGAACTTGGCGTTCACCGTGCTCAGATCACAAACTGGAAAAATGGAACCGACAAGTGCCAACCAGCAGATTTGGCTGCGATTGCTTATTTGGCGGGATATAACGCTCTCAATGTACTAGCAGCAGCTACGCTAAAAGAGCATGAAGGGACGCAGAAAGGTGCAGTGTTGAATGCAGCTTTGGGAAAAGAGATACCGGCGCTTACATGGTTAAGCGCCGGTGGTTTGACGGCCCCCAAGGGGGGGGTAGCTAAAAAATACAATGTGTCTTATGTCAAATATAAAAGATATGAGAAGAGCGCATTGCACATACAGACACTGGCAGCAAGCCCACGTCCAAGTGACTGCGCTGATGATGAATACAACGGCCATGAGTCAAGCAAAGAAAAAGCAGCCGAAGCTGCTTTTGGGGTAGTTGGATCAGGCCTTGGCGGCTTTATTTGCGCTGTGGCGGCACGTCGGTGCAGCTGCCGTGGGCGACTTCTGCTGCCATGCCGATGCTTTCGCCCAGCGTGGGATGCGGGTGGATGGTTTTGCCGATGTCCACGCTGTCTGCGCCCATTTCGATGGCCAGGGCGATCTCGCCGATCATGTCGCCGGCATGGGTGCCGACGATGCCGCCGCCCAGGATGCGGTGGCTGGCTTCGTCGAACAGCAGCTTGGTGAAGCCTTCGTCGCGGCCATTGGCGATGGCGCGGCCGGAGGCGGCCCAGGGGAACAGGCCTTTCTTGACATTGATGCCCTGCTGCTTGGCCTGGTCCTCGGTCAAGCCCACCCAGGCGACTTCGGGGTCGGTGTAGGCCACGCTGGGGATGACGCGGGCGTTGAAGGCGGCGGCTGCCAGCTCCTTGTTGCCTTGCAGTTCCCCGGCGATGACTTCGGCGGCCACGTGCGCTTCATGCACGGCTTTGTGCGCCAGCATGGGCTGGCCGACGATGTCGCCGATGGCGAAGATGTGCGGCACGTTGGTGCGCATCTGGATGTTCACGTCGATGAAGCCACGGTCGGTCACGGCCACGCCAGCAGCTTCCGCGCCGATCTTCTTGCCGTTGGGCGTGCGGCCCACGGCTTGCAGCACCAGGTCATAGGTGCCTTCGCTTTGGGTGCCGTCCAGCCCCTCGAACTGCACCTTGATGCCTTCGGGCGTGGCCTGGGCGCCGACGGTTTTGGTTTTCAACATCACGTTGTCGAAGCGGTGCTGGTTCATCTTCTGCCAGACCTTGACCAGATCGCGGTCGGCGCCCTGCATCAGGCCGTCCATCATTTCGACCACGTCCAGGCGGGCGCCCAGGGTGGAATAGACGGTGCCCATTTCCAGGCCGATGATGCCGCCGCCGACGATGAGCATCTTTTTCGGCACGCCTTGCAGCGCCAGTGCGCCGGTGGAATCGACGACGCGCGGGTCATCGGGCATGAAGGGCAGATGCACGGCCTGGCTGCCGGCGGCGATGATGGCGTTCTTGAATTGCACGACCTTCTTGCTGCCGGTCTTGTCCTGCCCTGCCCCGGTGGTTTCTTCCACTTCCAGATGGTGGCTGCCGACGAAGTGGCCGAAGCCGCGCACGATGGTGACTTTGCGCATCTTGGCCATCTGGCCCAGGCCGCCGGTGAGCTTGGCGATGACCTTTTCCTTGTGGCCGCGCAACTGGTCGATGCTGACTTCGGGAGCGCCGAACTTCACGCCCGCCATTTCCAGGTGCTGGACTTCGTCCATCACGGCGGCGACGTGCAGCAGCGCCTTGGAGGGGATGCAGCCGACGTTCAGGCACACGCCGCCCAGGGTGGCGTAGCGCTCGACGATGACGACTTTCAGCCCCAGGTCGGCAGCGCGGAAGGCGGCGGAATAGCCGCCGGGGCCGCCGCCCAGCACCAGCACGTCGCAATCCAGATCGGCACTGCCGGCATAGCTGCTTGCTACCGATGTAGGAGCTGTTTGCGCAGGTGATACCTGGGTTTCAGGTGCTTTTGTTGCTGAATCTGGCGCAGCAGCAGCGGGAGCAGCTTCTGTTTGCGCAGCAGCGCCCTGCCCTGCCTCGGCAGCGACCTCCAGCGTGGCGATGATGCTGCCCTTGCTGACCTTGTCGCCCAGCTTGACGGTCAGGGCTTTCAGCACCCCGGCGTGGCTGGAGGGGATTTCCATCGAGGCTTTGTCGCTCTCCACGGTAATCAGGCTTTGTTCCACGGCGATCTGCTCGCCCGGTTGCACCAGGATTTCGATCACGCCGACTTCGTCGAAGTCGCCAATGTCGGGCACTTGAATGTCCACGGTTGTCATAGTGCGGCCCTTTCTTACAGCAGGATGCGACGGTAGTCGGCCAGCACGGCGCCCAGATAGGCGTTGAAGCGGGCGGCGGCAGCGCCGTCGATGACGCGGTGGTCGTAGGACAGCGACAGCGGCAGCATCAGGCGCGGCTCGAACTGCTTGCCGTTCCACACCGGCTGCATGGCGCTCTTGGACAGGCCGAGGATGGCCACTTCCGGCGCGTTGATGATGGGGGTGAAGTGCGTGCCGCCGATGCCGCCCAGCGAGGAGATGGACATGCAGCCGCCCTGCATGTCGGCAGCGCCCAACTTGCCGTCGCGGGCCTTTTTGGCCAGCTCGCCCATTTCCTGGCTGATTTGCAAGATGCCCTTCTGGTCGGCGTTTTTCAGCACCGGCACCACCAGCCCGTTGGGCGTGTCGGCGGCAAAGCCGATGTGGTAGTACTGCTTGTAGACCAGGGTGTCACCATCCAGGCTGGCGTTGAATTCGGGGAATTTCTTCAGTGCAGCAACCACGGCCTTGATGACGAAGGCCAGCATGGTGACTTTCACGTCGCTCTTGGCCTTGGCGGCTTCGGCGTTGGTCTGCACGCGGAAGGCTTCCAGCTCGGTAATGTCGGCCTGGTCGTTGTTGGTGACGTGGGGAATCATCACCCAGTTGCGGTGCAGGTTGGCGCCGCTGATCTTCTTGATGCGCGAGAGATCCTTGCGCTCCACCGCGCCGAACTTGGCGAAGTCCACCTTGGGCCAGGGCAGCAAATCCATGCCGACGCCGCTGCCGCCTGCGCTGGCCGCAGGGGCCTTGGCGGCCTGGGCCTGGGTTTGCGTGGCACCGCTCATCACGGCCTTGGTGAAGTTCTGGATGTCGTCAAACGTGATGCGGCCCTTGCTGCCGCTGCCCTGCACTTCGGTCAGGGGCACGCCCAGTTCGCGGGCGAACTTGCGCACCGAGGGGCTGGCGTGCGGCAGCTTGCCCGAAGGCGCAACCGTGGGGTTGTGCGCGGGCACGGCGGCAGCCGCCACCGGTGCTGCGGTGGCTGCAACAGGCGCAGCCACCGCCGCTGGTGCAACAGCAGCCGGGGCCGGTGCGGCAGGCGCAGCAGCGGGGGGCGCAACAGGTGCCGCCCCGGCCACGCGCATCTGGCCGACCACGTCGCCCACGTTCACCTTGTCGCCCAACTGGACGGTCAAGGCGGCGATGGTGCCCGCTGCGGGGGACGGGATTTCCATCGACGCCTTGTCGGACTCGACGGTGAACAGCGATTGCTCTTCGGCCACGGTATCGCCCACCTTGGCCAGCAGTTCGATGACGGCCACGTCCTTGAAGTCGCCGATGTCGGGGATGCGGATGTCCACGGTGGTTTCTGCTGCGGATACCGAAGCTGCTGTCGTTGGTGCTGCCTGGGTTTCAGGTGCTTTTACATCTGAAACTTCGGCAGGCTGTGCGGAAGCAGCTTCTGCTTTAGGAGCAGCGGCGCTGTCTGCCGTCTCTAGCAGCAAAACCACTGCGCCTTCGCTGATCTTGTCGCCCAGGGCGACTTTCATTTCCTTGACCACCCCGGCCTGGCTGGACGGGATTTCCATGGAGGCCTTGTCGCTTTCCACGGTGATCAGGGACTGTTCGACCTTGATGGTGTCGCCCACTTTGACCAGGACTTCGATCACGCCCACGCTGTCGAAGTCGCCAATGTCCGGTACCTTGATTTCTACGAGTGCCATAACTGTCTTCTCCGATTAAGCGTGCAAGGGGTTGATCTTGTCGGTCTTGATGCCGTACTTGGCGATGGCTTCGGCCACCTTGGCGATGGGCAGCTTGCCCTCCTCGGCCAGGGATTTCAACGCTGCAACCACGACGTAATGGCGGTTTACCTCGAAATGCTCGCGCAGCTTGCTGCGGAAGTCGGAGCGGCCAAAGCCGTCGGTGCCCAGCACCTTGTAGCTGCGCCCTTTGGGAATGTAGGGGCGGATTTGCTCGGCAAAGGCCTTGACGTAGTCGGTCGATGCCACCACCGGGCCAGCGTGGCCCGAGAGCTGTTCGCTGACGAAGGACTGTTTGGGTGTCTCCAGCGGATGCAGCAGATTCCAGCGGTCGGCTTCCTGGCCGTCGCGGGCCAGTTCGTTGAAGCTGGGGCAGCTCCACACATCAGCGGCAATCTGCCATTCTTTTTCCAGAATTTCCTGCGCTGCCAGCGATTCGCGCAGGATGGAGCCGCTGCCCAGCAGCTGCACGCGCAAGCCGCTTTGCGGCACTTTCTGGCCAGGCTTGCACAGGTACATGCCTTTCAAAATCTGCTGCTCGGTGCCAGCTGCCAGGCCCGGCATGGCGTAGTTCTCGTTGAGCAGGGTGATGTAGTAGAAGACGTTTTCCTGGTTCTGCACCATGCGGCGCATGCCGTCCTGCATGATGACGGCCACTTCGTGGGCGAAGGTGGGGTCGTAGCTGATGCAGTTGGGGATGGTGGCCGACAGGATGTGGCTGTGGCCGTCTTCGTGCTGCAAGCCTTCGCCGTTGAGCGTGGTGCGCCCGGAGGTGCCGCCCAGGATGAAGCCGCGGGCTTGCATGTCGCCGGCGGCCCAGGCGAAGTCGCCAAAACGCTGGAAGCCGAACATCGAGTAGTAGACGAAGAACGGAATCATGATGCGGTTGTTCGTCGAGTACGACGTGGCCGCCGCAATCCACGAGCACATGCCGCCCGCTTCGTTGATGCCCTCTTGCAGAATCTGGCCGTCGGTCTGCTCCTTGTAGTACATGACCTGTTCGCGGTCGACCGGGGTGTACTGCTGGCCCTTGGGGTTGTAGATGCCGATCTGGCGGAACATGCCTTCCATGCCGAAAGTGCGTGCCTCGTCCACCAGAATGGGCACCACGCGCGGGCCAAGCGCCTTGTCGCGCAGCAGTTGCGTCAGGAAGCGCACGTAGGCCTGGGTGGTGGAGATTTCGCGGCCTTCGGCGGTCGGCTCCAGAATGGCCTGGAAGGTTTCCAGCGGCGGCACGGTAAAGCTTTCGTCGCTGTGCGTGCGGCGCTTGGGCAGGTAACCGCCCAGGGCCTTGCGGCGCTCGTGCAGGTACTGCATTTCCGGCGTGTCGTCCGCGGGCTTGTAGTACGGCAGGCTTTCCAGCTCGGCGTCGGAAATGGGGATATTGAAGCGGTCGCGGATGTACTTGATGTCCTCGTCGGCCAGCTTCTTGGTCTGGTGTACGGTGTTCTTGGCTTCACCGGCCTTGCCCATGCCGTAGCCCTTGACGGTCTTGACCAGCAGCAAGGTCGGCTGACCTTTGTGTTCATTGGCGGCGTGGAAGGCGGCGTAGACCTTTTCCGGGTCGTGGCCGCCACGGCGCAGTTCCCAGATGTCGTCGTCGGTCAGGTGTTCGACCAGCTTGGCGGTTTCCGGGTATTTGCCGAAGAAGTGCTTGCGGATGTAGGCACCGTCCATGGCACGCATGGTCTGGTAGTCGCCGTCCAGGGTTTCCATCATCAGCTGCTTGAGCTTGCCGCTCTTGTCGCGGGCCAGCAGGTCGTCCCAACCCTTGCCCCACAGCAGCTTGATGACGTTCCAGCCCGCGCCGCGGAAGTCGCCTTCCAGCTCCTGGATGATCTTGCCGTTGCCGCGCACCGGGCCGTCCAGGCGCTGCAGGTTGCAGTTGATGACGAAGATCAGGTTGTCCAGGTTCTCGCGGGCGGCCAGGCTGATGGCACCCTTGCTTTCGGGTTCGTCCATTTCACCGTCGCCCAGGAACACCCAGACGCGGCGGTTGGCCGTATCGGCAATGCCGCGGGCGTGCAGGTACTTCAGGAAGCGGGCCTGGTAGATGGCCATCATCGGCCCCAGGCCCATGCTGACGGTGGGGAACTGCCAGAAGCCGGGCATCAGCTTGGGGTGGGGGTAGCTGGACAGGCCGTTGCCGTCCACTTCCTGGCGGAAGTTTTCCAACTGCTCTTCGGTGATGCGGCCTTCCAGGTAGGCGCGGGCGTAGATGCCGGGGGCGCTGTGGCCCTGGAAGTAGATGCAGTCGCCGCCGTGGTTTTCGCTCTCGGCGTGCCAGAAGTGGTTGAAGCCCGCGCCCCACATGGACGCCAGCGAGGCAAACGAGCCGATATGGCCGCCCAGGTCGCCGCCGTCGGCCGGGTGCAGGCGGTTAGCACGCACGACCATCGCCATCGCATTCCAGCGCATGAAGGCCCGCAGGCGTTTTTCGATGTGGATGTTGCCGGGGCAGCGGGCTTCCTGCGCCGGTTCGATGGTATTCACGTACCCGGTGTTGGCCGAGAACGGCAGATCGATGCTGTTCTGGCGGGCGTGCTCCAGCATTTCTTCGATGAGCTGGTGGGCGTATTGCGCACCTTCGCGGTCGATGACGGCGGACAGCGCGTCCATCCATTCGCGGGTTTCCTGTGGGTCCAGGGCAGGCGTGTTCGGTGTCGTAGGTTGGGTGGTCATGGTGGTCGTCTCCAGGTCAAGAGGCTTGGCTTTACTTGTAAAACGCACGCAGCACAGTACGAGGGGGTGTCGGCAGTATGCAAAGACGGGATATACCCTCTGGATACAGGCCTGTGCAATCCCGATTAGCGCGGGTCTGCAATGCGTCTGCGGGCAACAGTGTCGCATATTTCTTTTCAATTTCAAATAGTGCCTTTACTTTTCTTAATATGAAATATTGCTGCAAACGCACATTGCCGGCCAGGCAACATTTGCAGCAGCGGTGGCCGGCATCTCCCCTACACTTTCGTCCATGCCGACGCCGCCATCGCACCACCATTCCGACCTCGCCCCGACCAATCCCTTTTCGCTGGAACCGCCGACCCGCTGGTGGCGCTCGTGGTGGCGCAGCCTGTCGCCCACCCGGCAAGACCGGCTGGCAGCGATTGCGCCCTTGGTTTCGGTGGCGTTGTTTCTCGTCGCCATTGCCGCATCGTTCTGGTACCTGCGCACCGAGGAGCAGGAGCGCGAACAGGACGCCCTGATCCGGGCCGTGGACTACGCCCAGCAACGCATGCGCCTGCGCCTGCTGGAGCGCCAGGAACAAATCATGCGTCTGGCCCGCGACGTCGCCACCGAGCAGGTCGGCACGGCCGAATTTGCCAGCCGGGCCGAAACCTTCATCACCCAGTACCCGGAGCTGCAGGCCATCACCTGGATCAACGCCGAGGGCCGCGTCATCATCAGCCAGGCAGCGCCCACCGTGCCCCCCGAACAGCTGCACATCGCCGCCCTGCCCTTGCCACCCGGGCCGACCTTCGATGTATTCACCGCCATCCGCCAGCAGCCGCACAGCGTCTACCTCCAGCCGCTGGCCCGCACCGGAATGCCCGTGCCCATGCTGCAGTTGCAAGTGCCGATTACCGCCGGAACACGCTTTCTGGGCACGGTGCTGATCGAGTATTCCGTCGACAACCTGCTGCGCTACGCCACGCCGACAGAGGTTCTCTCGCGCTACACGGTAAACATGCTCGATGCCCAGGGGCAGGTACTGTCCAACCCGGTGGCTTCGCACACCCAGCCGCGCCTGAGCCTGCCCTGGCTCAGCTTCAAGCCCCTGAAGGCCTACACCATCCCCATCATGCCGGTCGGCGATTCGCTGTCCATGTCGGCGCAGGCCTACCGCACCTCCCCCGGACTGGTCGGCAACGGCCTGTTCTGGCTGGTCGGTTCGCTGAGCGTGCTGACGGCCTGGCTGCTGCTGGGCACCTGGCGCCATACCGGCAAGCGCCTGCGCACGCAGGAAGCGCTGGTGGCCGAGACCAACTTCCGCCGGGCGATGGAAAACTCCATCCTGACCGGCATGCGGGCCCTGGACCTGCACGGGCGCATCACCTACGTGAATGCCGCCTTCTGCCAGATGACCGGCTGGGACGAGGCCGAGCTGGTCGGGCAGCTGCCGCCCTACCCCTATTGGCCCAAGGAAGAGCAAAACAGTTTGATGCTCAAGTTAAAGGACGAGCTTTCCGGCAAAACCATGCCCGGCGGTTTCCAGGTGCGCGTGCAGCGCAAGAACGGCAGCTGTTTCGATGCCCGGCTGTATGTCTCGCCCCTGATCGATGCGCATGGCCAGCATACGGGCTGGATGTCGTCGATCACCGACATTACCGAGCCCAACCGCATCCGCGCCCAGCTGGCCGCCTCGCACGAGCGCTTCACCATCGTGCTGGAATCGCTGGACGCCTCGGTTTCCGTGGCCCCGCTGGGCAGCGCCGAACTGCTGTTTGCCAACAAGCTGTACCGCCAGTGGTTCGGCTCGCAGACCGGCGGCCACCTGCAACTGCTGCAACAGGCAGGCATCCTGAAAACCAGCCCGCAGGAGGACGACAACGCCATCAGCCTGCGCCCCAAGGTGCGCAACAAGAATGCCGAGGTGTACTGGCCCGAGCTGGGCAAATGGCTGGAAGTGCGCTCGCGCTACCTGACCTGGGTCGATGGCCGCCTGGCGCAGATGGTGATCGCCACCGACATCACCGCCCGCCATCTGGCCGAGGAACAGGCCGCCCAGCAGGCCGAACGCGCCCAGACCGCCAGCCGCCTGATCACCATGGGGGAAATGGCCTCCAGCGTGGCGCACGAGCTGAACCAGCCGCTCACCGCCATCAACAACTACTGCAGCGGCATGCTCTCGCGCCTGGACAGCGGTAGCCTGACCGAAAGCCAGATGCGCTTTGCCCTGGAAAAAACCGCCCATCAGGCACAACGTGCCGGGCAGGTGATCCAGCACATCCGCTCCTTCGTCAAGCGCAGCAAGCCCAATCGCGCCCCGGCGCAGGTCGAGGACATGGTGGCCGAAGCCATGGAGCTGGCCAACATCGAGCTGCGCCGACGCAACGTGCGCCTGTCGCACCACATCGCCGCGCGGCTGCCGCCGGTGCTGGCCGATGCGATCCTGATCGAGCAGGTGCTGGTAAACCTGATGAAGAACGCCGCCGAAGCCATCGACCACGGCGGCCGCCCCGAAGGCCAGCGCAGCGTCGAACTGCTGGTGCGTCCGAAAACGCTGGAACAGCGCCCGGGCGTGGAGTTCGCCATCCAGGACACCGGCCCCGGCCTGCCGCCGCAGGTACTGGAGCGTTTGTTCGAAGCGTTTTTCAGCACCAAGAGCGAAGGCATGGGCATTGGCCTGAACCTGTGCCGCAGCATTGTCGAGTCGCACAGCGGCCGATTGCAGGCGCAGAACCTCTACAATGGTTCGGAGGTCACGGGCTGCTGCTTCTCCTTCTGGATTCCACTGGCCGATCCGGCGGCCCTGCAGGAAGACAAGGACACCCACCCCCAACAATAAGGAACAAAGGAACTCCATATGAATATGACTGCGAAAAAAGGCATCGTTTACGTGGTGGACGACGACGAAGCAGTGCGCGACTCCCTGCAATGGCTGCTGGAAGGCAAGGACTACCGGGTGCGCTGCTTCGAATCGGCCGAAGCCTTTCTGGCCCGTTACGACCCGCGTGAAATTGCTTGTCTGATCGCCGATATCCGGATGCACGGCATGACGGGCCTGGAGCTGCAGGACAAGCTGATCGAGCGCAATTCCCCCCTGCCCATCGTCTTCATCACCGGCCACGGCGACGTGCCCATGGCGGTCGAGACGATGAAAAAAGGCGCCCTGGACTTCATCCAGAAACCCTTCGACGAAAGCGCCCTGGTCAGCGTGGTCGAGCGCATGCTGGAACATGCCCGCACCGCGTTTTCCGACCAGCAGCAGCAGGCCACGCGCGAGGCGCTGCTGTCCAAGCTCACCGGGCGCGAATCGCAGGTGCTGGAACGCATCGTTGCCGGCCGCCTGAACAAGCAGATTGCCGACGACCTGGGCATCAGCATCAAGACCGTGGAAGCGCACCGCGCCAACATCATGGAAAAAATGGGTGCCAACACCGTGGCCGACCTGCTCAAGGTGGCCCTGGGCCCCGGCCAAAAAGTGACGGCGTAAAATCGCCCCCAGCCCTCGGACTGCCAGGATGCTTGCCCCAGCATCGCTGGCAGCGTTTTTTTATCCCTCTCCTTTTTCAGCAAACCACCATGACTGCCCAGATCATTGACGGCAAAGCCCTCTCCGCCCAACTGCGTACCGAAGTCACCCAGCGTGCCGCCGCACTGACCGCCCAGGGCGTGCAGCCCGGCCTGGCCGTGATCCTGGTGGGCGACAGCCCGGCCAGCCAGGTCTACGTGCGCAACAAGGTGCAGGCCTGCGCGGACGTGGGCTTTCATTCGGTGCTGGAAAAATACGATGCCGACCTGACCGAAACCGCCCTGCTGGCCCGCATCGAGGCGCTGAACAACGACCCTCGCATCCACGGCATCCTGGTGCAACTGCCCCTGCCGGCGCACATCGACGACCACAAGGTGATCGAAGCCATTTCGCCGCTGAAGGACGTGGACGGCTTTCACGTCGCCAGCGCCGGGGCGCTGATGGTCGGTGAAGTGGGCTTCAAGGCCTGCACGCCCTACGGCTGCATGAAGATGCTCGAATCCATCGGCATGAAGGATTTGCGCGGCAAGCACGCCGTCGTCATTGGCCGCAGCAACATCGTCGGCAAGCCCATGGCGATGATGCTGCTGGCGGCCAATGCCACCGTCACCGTCTGCCACAGCGGCACCGCCGACCTGGCGGCCATGACGCGCCAGGCCGACGTGGTGGTCGCCGCCGTGGGCAAGCGCAACGTGCTGACCGCCGACATGGTCAAGCCCGGCGCCGTGGTGATCGACGTGGGCATGAACCGCGACGACGCCGGCAAGCTGTGCGGCGACGTGGACTACGCCGGTTGCCGGGAAGTGGCCGGTTTCATCACCCCCGTGCCCGGCGGCGTCGGCCCCATGACCATCACCATGCTGCTGGTCAATACGCTGGAAGCGGCAGAGCGCACCGCCGCCGCCCGGCAGTAATCGGGCCGTCCTTCCCTTCCTGGTCGCCACCATGCCCTCCTCCATGTCTACCGTCTTCAATTTCACTTTCGTGCCGTGGTTTCGCTCGGTGGCGCCGTACATCCACAAGTTCCGCCACCAGACCTTTGTCGTCGGCATCACCGGGGAGGCGATTGCGGCGGGCAAGCTCCAGGCGCTGGTGCAGGATTTGGCGATGATCCAGGCCATGGGCGTGCAGATCGTGCTGGTGCATGGCTTTCGCCCCCAGGTCAATGAGCAACTGCGCCTGAAAAACCACGAACCGCAGTACGCCGCCGGGCTGCGCATTACCGACAGCATCGCCCTCGATTGCGCCCAGGAGGCCGCCGGCCAGTTGCGCTACGAGATCGAGGCCGCCTTCAGCCAGGGCCTGCCCAACACCCCCATGGCCGGGGCGCGGGTGCGGGTGATGTCCGGCAACTTCCTCACCGCCCGGCCCGTGGGGATTGTCGATGGCGTGGATTTCCAGCACACCGGCCTGGTGCGCAAGGTGGACATCGAAGGCATCCGCCGGGCGCTGGCGTCGGACGCGATGGTGCTGATCTCGCCCTTCGGCTTCTCGCCCACGGGCGAGGCGTTCAACCTGTCGATGGAAGAAGTGGCCACTCGCGTGGCCAGCGAACTGCAGGCGCACAAGCTGATCTTCCTGACCGAAGTGCCCGGCGTGGCTACCAACCCGCTGCTGCCGATCAGCGACGACAACCCGATCGACACCGAAATCCCCCTGGCCACGGCGCGGCGCATGCTGGCGCAATTGCCCCCGGCAGAAAAGCCGACCGACACCAGCTTCTACCTGCGCCACTGCGTGCGGGCCTGCGAGCATGGCGTGGAGCGCAGCCACATCCTGCCCTTTGCCGTCGATGGCGCCCTGCTGCTGGAGATCTACGTCCACGACGGCATCGGCACCATGGTGATCGACGAAAAGCTGGAAGAACTGCGCGAGGCCACCATCGACGACGTGGGCAGCATCATCCAGCTGATCGAACCGTTCGAGAACGACGGCACCCTGGTCAAGCGCGACCGCACCGAGATCGAGCAGGATATCGCCAGCTACACCGTCATCGAGCATGACGGGGTGATCTTCGGCTGCGCGGCCCTGCACATGTACCCCAGCGCCGACACGGCGGAAATGGCCGCCGTCACCGTCTCGCCCACCAGCCAGGGCACGGGCGACGGCGAAAAACTACTCAAGCGCATCGAGCAACGCGCCCGCGCCCAGGGGGCCAAAACGCTGTTCGTGCTGACCACCCGCACCATGCACTGGTTCATCAAGCGCGGCTTCGAGCCGGTCAGCCCCGACTGGCTGCCGCAGGAGCGCAAGGCCAAATACAACTGGAACCGCAAGAGCCAGGTGCTGGTGAAGAATCTTAAATAACAGGAGCTGTTACCGCTGATAAATAAAGGGTTTCAGGTATAAAAGTATCTGAAATCCTTTGCTTATCAGCGGTAACAGCTTCTTTTTTTAAATAAAGGGACGAAAAAGCACCATGCCCTCCTCTCGAAAAAAATGGCTGCTGGCCAGCCTGACGCTGGCCCTGCTGACGGCTTGCAGCACCGCACCCCTGCCACCTGCGGCGGCGGTGCTGGCGCCGACCACGGCCACCGCGCAGGCTGCCGCCGCCTACGACGCGGGCATGGACGTGTTCCACCCCGTGGTGGCCAGGCATGGCATGGTGGCCACCGAGCAGGCGCTGGCCTCGCGCATCGGTCTGGACATCCTCCAGGCCGGCGGCAACGCGGTGGATGCCGCCGTGGCCGTGGGCTTTGCGCTGGCCGTGGCGCTGCCCAACGCGGGCAACATTGGCGGCGGCGGTTTCATGCTGGTGTACGACGCCGCCACCGGCCACAGCGTGGCCCTGGATTTTCGGGAGATGGCGCCTGCCGCCGCCCACCGCAGCATGTACCTGGACGACCAGGGCCAGGTGATCGACGGCCAATCGCTCTACACCCACCATGCCGTCGGCGTGCCCGGCACCGTGGCGGGCATGGCCCATGCGCTGAAAAAATGGGGCACGCTGCCGCTGCCCCGCGTGCTGCAACCGGCCATCGAACTGGCCGAAACCGGCTACCCGGTCAGCGAAACCCTGGCCAAGGCGCTGGAACGGGAAAAAACCACCATGGGCCGGTGGGATGCCACCCAGGCCATCTTCTGGAAAAACGGCGCCCCGCTGCGTGCCGGCGACCTGCTGGTGCAAAAAGACCTGGCGCATTCGCTGCGCCTGATCGCCCGGGACGGCGCCCAGGCGTTTTACGAGGGCGACATCGGCCAGCAAATCGCCGCCGAAATGGCCCGCCACGGCAGCCCCATGGGCTTGCACGACCTGCGCAACTACCGGGTGGTCGAACGCGAGCCGGTGCGCGGCAGCTACCGGGGCTACCAGATCGTGACCATGCCGCCGCCCTCCTCCGGCGGCGTTCACCTGGTGCAAATCCTGAACATCATGGAGCGCTGGCCGCTCCGGGACTGGGGCAACAACAGCGCACAGACCATCCACCACATGGCCGAGGCGATGAAGCTGGCCTACGCCGACCGGGCCGAATACCTGGGCGATCCGGCCTTCGTCACCATCCCACTGGCGGGCCTGACCGCCAAAAAGTACGCCGACGCGCTGGCCCGGCACATCCACCCCGACCAGGCACGCAGCGCCCGGGACATCCAGCCCGGCAAGCCGCAGCCCTACGAAAGCGACCAGACCACCCACTACTCGGTGGTGGACCAGGCGGGCAACATGGTGGCCGTCACCTACACGCTCAACACCAACTTCGGCACCGGCATCGTCGCGCCCGGCACAGGCATTTTGCTGAACAACGAAATGGACGATTTTTCCGCCAAGCCCGGCGTGCCCAACGCCTACGGCCTGATCGGCGGCGATGCCAACGCCGTGGCGGCGGGCAAGCGCCCGCTGTCGTCCATGACGCCGACCTTCGTCCTCCAGGAGGACGGCAAGCCCTGGCTGGTCACCGGCAGCCCCGGCGGCGCACGCATCATCACCACCGTGTTGCAGCAGATCGTCAATGGCATCGACTTCGGCATGAACCCCGCCGAGGCCGCCGCCACGCCGCGCTTCCATCACCAGTGGATGCCCGACGAGCTGCGGGTGGAAAAGGGCTTCTCGCCCGACACGCTGAACCTGCTGCGCCGGAAGGGCCAGAACGTCGCCGTCAAACCCGCCATGGGCCGCACCCAGACCATCCAAATCCAGCGCCAAGGCCAAGGCCAGGAACTGTGGGGCTACTCCGACCCGCGCAACCCCGACGGGCGCACGCTGGGGTATTGAACAGCCTCTTCTTCTTCCCCCAATCGCTGCAAAGCGGCCTGCCACGCCTGCGGCGTAGTCAGCAGCCGCATCGGCGGCAAGGCGGCCAGCAGGCGCGGGCCGTAGGTTTTTTCCAGCAGACGGGTGTCGGCAATCGCCACCATGCCCTGGTCGGTTTCGCTGCGGATGAGGCGGCCCACGCCCTGCTTCAGGGCCATCGCCGCCTCGGGCAGCAGGTAGTCGGTGAAGGCATTCAGCCCCAGCCCCTGCATCTGCTGCGAACGGGCCTGCACCAGCGGGTCGTCCGGCGGGACAAAGGGTAGCTTGTCGATGACGAGCAATTGCAGCGCATCGCCCGCAATGTCCACCCCTTCCCAGAACGTGGCCGAGGCCACCAGCACGCAGCCCCGGCCCTGCTCCGTGCCCTGGCGAAAGCGCTCCAGCAGCGCGTGTTTGGAGCCTTGGCCCTGCACCAGCACGTCGATGCCGCCAAACAGCCCCCCCGCCTGCCCGAACTGCTGCTGCAACTGCGCCCCGATGGCCTCCAGTGCCTTCAGCGTGGTGGTCAGCACCAGGGTGCGCCCGCCCAATGCCTGCGCCCCTTCCTGCGCCAGGCGGGCCACAAAGGCGCTGTGCGCGGCCTGCGTCAGTACGGGCGGGGCATCGGGCGGCACGTACAGCCGGGCCTGCGTGGGGTAGTCGAAGGGGCTGGCCACGCGCAGCGTGCGGGCATCGGGCAGGCCGCAGGTGCGGGTGAACCATTGCAAATCATCGCTATCGCCCAGCGTGGCCGAGGTGAACACCCAGGCTTGCGGCGTTGCCGGTGCCTGCATGATGGCCTGCAACAGCGGGGCCACCGTCAAGGGCGCCTGGGTCAGCACCAGATGCCGGGCATGGCGATCCAGCCAGCGCACGCTGTCCAGCGGCGCGGGGCGGGCAAACAGGGCCAGGGTCTGCAAAAGCTGCCCGGCCCGCGTCTGGAGCTGTGCCAGGGCGGGGGCGACCTCCTGCACGCTGTCCAGCGCCTGCCAGATCAGGCGCAGGCTGCGCCCGACGGTGTGCAGTTGCGTCTGCCACTGCACAGGGGCAATCCCTTGCGGGGCGTCGGCCAGCCAGCTTTGGCGCACGCCCGTGGGCACGGCGGCTGCCGTGGCGCACCACTGCTGCACGGTGTGTTCCAGGGCTACCAATAAATCCAGCCAGGGCCGCAGACCCCGCGCATGTTCGGTGGTCACGGCCATGGCGTCGCGGGCAAAGCCCAGGAGCTGGCGCGTACTCAAGGTCACGCCGGCAAACTGCACCCCGGTGTCGTTGAGCTGGTGCGCTTCATCGACGATGACCACGCCGGCCTGCGGCAGCAAAGGGGCCACGCCCTCCTCCTGCAACTGCTGGTCGGCAAAGAACAGGTGGTGATTGACCACGCAGACATCGGCCTGCAATGCCTGGGCGCGGGCGCGATTGACGTGGCAGGCGTCCCAGAACGCGCAGTCCCGGCCCACGCAATTGCTGCGCGTGGAAGTCACCAGGGGCAGCAGGACTTCGGGCAGGCCGGGCAGCTCGGCCATGTCGCCTGCCGTGGTCGCCAAGGCCCATTGCTGCACCTGGGCAATGTGGCGCAGCACCTGCGGGTCGTGCGGCGTGCGGCCTTGGTGCATCTTCCCTTGGTGAATGTGCGCCAGGCGGTGCAGGCACAGATAGCTGCTGCGCCCCTTGAGCCGCGCGGCCCGCAGGGGCAGGCACAGCAGGCGCAGCAACTGGGGCAGATCGCGCTCGAACAACTGGTCTTGCAGCGCCTTGGTGGCGGTGGAGATCACCACTTTGCGGCCACTGAGCAAGGCAGGCACCAGATAGGCAAAGGTCTTGCCCACGCCCGTGCCTGCTTCCACGACCAGGGTGGCGGCATCGTCGATCGCCCGGGCCACGGCCTGCGCCATGGCCTGCTGCCCGGCGCGGGGACGCAACTGCGGTAGCCCCCGCGCCAGCCAGCCCTCGGGGGCAAAGGCCGCCTCAACGTGTTCGGCAAGGGGGCGCGATGACGGCATGGTGGACATGGGCACGAGGGATAAGGCCGCAGAACGGCAGGCCGAAATGGCTTGGACTAGGATGCGCGGCCTTCACTTTTTTGCCTTTTTTCTATGCCCATGCGCCCCGCTTACTGGACGATTCTGTTGCTGCTGATGAGCAATGTATTCATGACGTTTGCCTGGTACGCCCACCTGCGTGAACTCAGTACCAAGCCCTGGTTTATCGCCGCCCTGGTCAGTTGGGGCATTGCGCTGTTCGAGTATCTGCTGCAAGTGCCCGCCAACCGCATCGGCTACCAGGAGCTGAACCTGGGCCAGCTCAAAATCCTGCAGGAGGTGCTGACCCTGACGGTGTTCGTGCCGTTTGCGGTGTTCTACATGAAAGAGCCGCTCAAACTCGACTACCTGTGGGCCGGGCTGTGCCTGCTGGGGGCGGTGTATTTCATCTTTCGGGGGGATTGACGCCCGCAGCGGGCACCGGCAGGTGCTGGCCGCGCTGATTTTGCTCGGCTTTTTGCTGGCGCTCGTAACGCTGCTGGGCGCGGCGCTGTTTTTCCTGCCAGTCGTGCTGGGCCTGCTGGCGCTGCCGGGCCGCGTCGGCATTCTGGGCCTGCACCCGCTCGGCATGGTCGGCCTGGCGCTGGCGCTGCTGGGCAGCACGGGCTGCGGCTTCCTCGGCGCGGGCGCCCTGCATTTGCTCCAGCGCCTGCCCATCCGGGGCCGGTTTGCGCGTATGCGTCTGTAGCGGCGCCGGCGGTGCGCTCTGCGCCTGCTTGGCCTCGATGTCGCGTAGGCGCTTGGCCGTGCGCTCCTGGCGCTCCTGCTGGTTCAGCTCCAGTTCACGGGCCCGCAACGGGGCCAGCGCGGCGCGAGCGGCATCGCGCACGTCCTGCAGGCAGCTTTCCACGGCAAAGCGCTGGTGGCAGGCTTTTTCATCCCGGGCCTGCGCCTGGGCGATGGCCGCGCGTTTTTCAGCCATCGCGGCACGCTCTGCCGCCCTGGCCTGGGCGGAAGGTGTGCCGGTTTCTGCCTGTCCTGTTCCATACGCCGCCAGGCAGACTGCGGCAATCCATAAACGATGCATGGGGCGCATTATCAGGTCAGCGCCGTCAGGCAGAGGCGCATTTGCGGTCGGGGGAAAGCACCAGGCCGAATCCGGGACGCAGGACAAGCAGCAGACAAACCCCCAGCGCAAGGGCGGCAAACACCCCCAGCATTCCGCCATGGCCGTAGCGATCAAGCAGCAGGCCCGCCGATGCGGCTGCGGCAATGCGTCCCAGCGTGAAAATGCTGGACTGCAAGCCGTAGTCGGACGCGTGCCGTCCACTGCGTGCGAACTCCATGATCAGAACGAAGGCCAGCGCGGAGGCCACGCCCATCGCCAAGGCCAGCAGCGCAGCAGCGGCAAGCAGCCACGCCTGAGAGGCCTGTACGGAGGCAAGCGCCAGCAGTGCAACCGCCAGGGTGTTGACAACGGCCGACCAGGGCAAGACCGCCGCCAGCCGCCGACGCGGCAAAAAGCCGGTGGCCAGACTGGCCAGCGCACCAAGAACGCTGCCACCGATACCGGCGATCCACGCGACCTGCCCTGCCGGAAAGCCATGGTCCAGCAAGAGGGGCTTGAGATAAATCCAGGCCACCGCCACGGGCGGATAGTAGGTGGCCAGCAGAATCACCCACATCCTGACACCTGTCCGCGCAAAGAAACCGCGCCAGTCGGCTACCGGCCCCGCCCTTTCGGCTACCGGTGTGCCGTCGCTTTCGTGGACCGACCCCAGCAGCGCCAATGCCAGGAGCAGGCAACCGGCCAACATGAAGAAAGGGGCCGCCCAGCCGAAGGCCTGCTCGACAAGCAGCATGGCACCGCCGCCGACAATGGCACCAGCAAAGGTGACCGCCGAGCGTATGCTGCCCGCCAGCGGCCGTTCGGCGGGTGGGAACAACCGGATGGCCAGGGCGTTGACCGGTATGTCTGCCCAGGTGGCAAACAGGGATGCACCCAGCGTCAGCGCGAACAAGGCGGCTTTGCCGGCATCGGCACTCAGTGCTGCCAGCGCCAGCAGCGATGCGAAGTAGCCGCCCCCCGTCAGCCACGCCCAATACACCTGCGGACGCCGCCCTGGCCGCCAGTTCTGCACCGGCAAGGCCAGGAAAATTTTGAATACAGCCGGCAGGCCGGCCAACTGGAAAATGCCGATTTCCGCGCCCGACCAGCCGTGCTGGCGCATGACCAGCGGCAGGCCGATCCACAGATAGATGCCGGGTGCCGTCAGCGCAAAATTGATCAGGCCGAACAGCGCGTGGCGCAGGACGGGGCGCGGCATGGTCAGTTCGCCTTGCATGGAGAACCTTTGGCCGGTGAATCCGGCATTGCCGGCTGCTTTCGCAGGCGAGTTGCCAGAATGACGTTGAAGAGTTTGTCAATGACTTCACCCGTCTCCGCAGTGCTGGCTTCGGCAATTTGCCGGACGCCATGGACAAGAAAGCCCGCGTCTTCCAGCAACGCCGTCACGTCCTGCGCGTGGTAAAGCTTGAATCCGAACTGGGCGAAGGGCATTTTTTCGGTGAACGTGCGGTCGGCAAATGCCATGCAGAGCAGTCCCCCCGGCTTGAGGACGCGGGCAAGCTCGGCCAGTTGCCTGGCCGGGTCGTCCCAGAAGTAGATGGTGTGTACCGTCAGCGCCTTGTCGAAGTGCTGCGCCTCGAAAGGGAGGGATTCGGAGTCTCCCAGCAGAAACCGGACACGCCCGCTTGCGATCAGGCGGGCATGCAGGCTTCGCGCCTGCTGCACCATGTCGCTGGACCAGTCGATGCCGGTGTAGCAGACGTTCTCCAGGTTCCCGACGATTTCGCCGGCGAAAGCCCCGTTTCCAGGCCCGGTTTCCAGAATGCGGTCTCCAGGCCCGATCTGCAGGAGTTCGATGCACTGGCGATTGAGCGTGCCGTGGATCTCGTTCATCTTCCGCGCAGCCTCGACGGCCTGCCCGCCGCTGGGGCAGCGCAATTGCGCTGCCATGTCTTGTGGTGATTGCATTTCAAGTTCCTTGTTTTTCATAGGCCCGGCTGTTGCGGGCGTTCCTGCCAGCGGATGCCTACATGCGCCAGGTCATCCGCAGGCCAAACTCCCGAGGCGGGCTGTAGATGGTGGTGGTGCCGTTGAGAAATCCGAAGGTGTCGTACTGCCTGTTCCCGGCGTTGCGCACATACGCCGACCACTCGGTGCGCCCGTGGGTGTAGCCCGCCGTCAGGTCGATGACGCCGTACCCGGGTCGGCCATATTGGTTCGCCGCATCGAGATAAACCTTGCCGGCGCCACTGACGTGGGCCTGGACGTACCAGTCCTGCGCCGCGTCGTAGCGCACGCCAAGGTGGCCCGTGATGTCCGGTGCCAGCGGGTTGTGCTTGCCCTGGTAGTCGTTGGCCCCGTCGCGGAACTCGCGAAAGCGGGTGCGGTTCAGCCCCAGTGCGGCCTGAATCTGCCAGCCCGAGCCAAGCAGGTACTGGAACTCCGCATCGATGCCCACGGGGCGTGCCGAGGCCGCATTGGTCAGAAACATCTGACCCGGCAGGCCGATCTGCTGAACGTGCATGTCGCTCACGTCCATGAGGTAGGCCGAAACGCTGTAGCGAAGCCGCCGGTTCAGCAGCCGCCCCTTGGCGCCCAGCTCGAACGAGCGCACATGCTCCGGCTGATAGCGCCGATAGGCTTCGGGCGCAAAGGCGTTGAAACCGCCCGCGCGAAAGCCGTCGGCAATGCTGGCATAGACCTGGGCGTCCTTGTGCCACTGGTATTGCAGCGCGAGCTTGGGCGAGAAGCGCGTCCATGCCCGCGACTGTTCGCTGCCGCCCTCCAGGGAAAAGCGCACCTCGTCGCGCTCGATGCGCCCGCCTGCCGTGACCGTCCACCGATCCGCCAGCGGAACGACCCAATGGGTGAACAGCGCCGCCGAATCGCCTTTCTGGGTCGCGGAGGTCGTACTTGAACCCAGCGGAATCTTCTGCCCGAAGCTCAGGTCATGGTCATCGCGGTCGGCATAGAAGCCGGCCAGCCATTGCGCCCGGCCCAGCCGGCCTTCCAGGCGAAGCTCCTGCGACAAGGTGCGGAAGCGGTGATTGCGCCCCACATGCAGCATGTCGGGCGGCATGTAGTCGATGTCCTGCAGGATGCGGTCGGTAAATTCGTTGTTGGCCGTGATCGAACGCAGGCGCAGGCCGGATGCCAATGCGTGCGACACGTCCAGCGACGCGGTACGCGCCGTCGACCGGTTCCAGCTGTCGGTTCCAGAACGCACCGTGGCACGCGGGGCCGTGACCGCCCCCCACAGCGAACCCGCGTCGCGATACGCCCGCTGGGCGTAACGGAAGGTGGCGTCGGTGCGCTCGCCGGGCGTCCAGCGCAGCGCCAGCCGGCCATTGCGGCGCTTGCGGTCATCCTCCTTGCCGCCCTTGAAGGCGTTGTCGATGAAACCGTCCTGCGCAAAGAGCTCGCCAGCCACGCCGAGGTAGAGGGTGTCCTGCACCAGCGCCCGGCTCGCATCGAAGCGCAGCGCACGTTTGTCCCGGCTGCCGATCTCCGCGGAAACGACGGCATAAGGGTCGTTGCCCGGCTTGCGCGTGACGATGCTGATCACGCCAGCCTCGGCATTGCGCCCGTACAGCGTGGACTGCGGGCCGCGCAGCACCTCCACCCGCTCGATGCCCAGCAGGTTGTCGTCGAAGCCCTGGCCTCGCAAGGTCGGAACGCCGTCCACCACCAGCGCGACCGAGGACGAGAACCCCATGATGTTGGCCGTCATGCCGCGCATCACGGGCGGCTGTAAACCGGACTGCCCCGACGCCTGGAAGGTGAAGCCGGGCGTCATTCGCGCCACGCCTTCAAGGCTGTCGATGCCTGCGGCCTCCAGATCCTCGCCCTCGAATGCCGAGACACTGGCCGGAACGCTTTCCAGCGATTGCGCCCGCTTGTCGACGGTGACCATGACGGTGGGCAGCTCTGCCATGTCCCGTGCGTACGCCGATGCGCTGCCAAACCCTAGCGCCAATACCGTCGCCATCATGCGATGCCATGCCGTTGATTCCATTACCGATCTCCCAAAGTTGTGCATCGATAAATACTACGGTTAATTAAGAATTATTCTCATGTAATATCGAATGGATTCGGGTGGAATACGTATGCAATGCGGCAAAGGATGTTCATGGAAGCGACTCAACCAGATGCCATGGGCCAGGGCCCGGACGTCGGCGGCACGAAAAATCGGCCAGTGTCCCGGTTCACCGAGGAATGCCATATCGAACGCCTGCCGCTGGACGACGGGCTGACTTTGGTGCGCTCGTTCTGCTGTCCGACCCGGGATCTGACCGAGACAACCGTGCAGTCCGACGAACACCGGACGCTGGTCATCACCTTCGGGCTGGCGGGCGAGTCCGCCTATGCGGAGCGCGGGGGAACGCGCCTGCGTTTTCGCCAGGGGCACACGACGCTTTCGGTCTTTGCTTCGTGCCAGGGCGAGCGCCAGTTCCTCGCCAACACCCCTGTCCGCCAGCTACGGCTGGCCATCAGTGAAACCGCCCTGCGGCGCTACCTGGGCACGCCCGGCACACTGCTGGCCGACCGTGCGGGCGTGCGCCCGCTGGGCGAAGGCGTCACGCCCCCCTGGTGCCTGGCGCTGGTACGCTCCCTGGCGCAGCCGGGTTCCCTCTCGTACCTGGATGCACACATTGCCGCGCTCAGTCTGGTCGGCGAACACCTGCGGCATCTGGGGCCGCTGGCGGCAGGCCCTTCGCCTGCGGCCCGATGGACGCCCTCTGACCTGGAAAAGCTCAGGCGGGCGCATGACCTCATGCGCAGCCAGATGGACCGGGCGCTGACCATTTCCTACCTATGCACGGCAGTAGGAATCAATCCATCCAGGCTCAAACAAGGCTTCCGCGAAATTTACGGCACGACGCCATACCAGGCGTTGCTGGAGATGCGGATGCAGCGTGCCAGGCAGATGCTGGAAGCCGGCACCCAGGTGGCCCAGGCGGGCTATGCCGTCGGGTATGCCCATCCCTCCAACTTCAGCACGGCATTCGAGCGGTATTTCGGGCACCGTCCGAAGAACGCGCGGGCGGGCCGCGAAGAATGACCCGCGCGGCACCGGTCACCGCTGTCGCATCCCGATGCGCCGGTCGCTGGCCGGTCAGGTCAGCGCCGTTTCCACTTCACGCCAGGGCAGGTCCAGAAATTCCTGCGACTGCATTTCATTCAGGCGCGAGACGGTGCGTGGAAACTCGTGCGCCAGCGGCCCTTCGGTGTAGAGCTGCTCGGGAGGCACGGCGGCGCTCAGGACGAGTTTCACGCGCCGGTCGTACAGCACGTCGATCAGCCAGGTGAAGCGCCGCGCGGGCGAGGCCATGTTCACCGGCATGTACGGCACGTTGGACAGCAGCACCGTGTCGCACTGGCTGGCGATTTCCAGGTAGTCGTTCTGCGAGCGCGGGCCACCGCACAGCTCGCGAAAATCGAACCAGATGGTGCGCCCCGCGCGGCGCAGCGCGGGAATCTGGCGCGATTCGATGGTAAAGACCGCCTCCTGCTCCGGCCCGTTGGCCAGTTTGTCGAAGGCTTGCTGCATGGCGGCATCGGCCTGCGCACCCAACGGGCAGTGGTAAAGCTGCACCTGCTCCAGCGTGCGGCGGCGGTAGTCGGTGCCGTTGTCCACGTTGATGACGTCCATGCGCTCGTTCAGCAGCGCAATCGCCGGCAGGATGCGGTCGCGGTGCAGGCCGTCGGGGTACAGGCCGTCGGGCGTGAAATTGGACGTGGTGACAAAGCCCACGCCGTTGTCGAACAGGGCCAGCAGCAGGCGATAAAGAATCATCGCGTCGGTGATATCGGCGACGTGGAACTCGTCGAAGCAGATCAGCTTGTAGCGCCTGGCGATCTTCGCGCCCAGCGCGTCCAGCGGGTTCTGCGTGCCTTGCAGGGCATTGAGTTCACGATGCACTTCGCGCATGAATTCGTGAAAGTGCAGCCGCACCTTGCGCTTGATGGGCACGCTGTCGAAAAAGCAATCCATCAAAAAGCTCTTGCCCCGCCCCACCCCGCCGTACATGTAGACACCCTTGGGAATCTGCGGCTTGTTGAACAGCTTCTTCACGGCGTTGGAGCGCTTGGTCTTGTACGCCGCCCAATCGTCGGCGCAGCGTTGCAGCGCATCGACGGCCCGCAACTGCGCGGGGTCGGCGGTAAAGCCCTTTTCGGCCAAGGCGGCGGCATATGCTTGTTTGACGTTCAACACCTGCTCCAATCACTAAAAAGATAGCTTTTACCGCTTGTCATTGCTTGTTTTCAGAATGAAAACATTCTCAAATCCAATAATAGAAAGCGGTAAAAGCTATGTTTTTATCTATCCGCTATTGCAATAGCATTAAAAAAGAATAGCTGCCAGCGCTTCTTTCATCAGCGCCAGCAGCTTTTTTTCTAAAAATCCAATGGGGTAATTAGAAGTTCAGCGTGCGCTTGTCCACGGCCAGGGCCGCTTCCTTGGTCGATTCCGACAGCGAGGGGTGGGCGTGGCAGATGCGGGCGATGTCCTCGGCGCTGGCCTTGAACTCCATCGCCACCACGGCTTCGGAGATCAGTTCCGACACCATCGGGCCGACCATGTGGACGCCCAGGATTTCGTCGGTGGCGGCATCGGCCAGGAACTTGACGAAGCCGGTGGTGTCGCCCAGCGCCCGCGCGCGGCCATTGGCCATGAAGGGGAAGCTGCCGGCCTTGTACTTCACGCCGTCGGCCTTGAGCTGCTGCTCGGTGCGGCCCACCCACGCAATTTCCGGGCTGGTGTAGATCACCCAGGGGATGGTGTTGAAGTTCACATGCCCGTGCTGGCCGGCGATGCGCTCGGCCACAGCCACGGCTTCTTCCTCGGCCTTGTGCGCCAGCATGGGGCCGCGCACCACGTCGCCCACGGCCCAGACGCCGGGCAGGTTGGTCTGGCACAGGTCATTGACGGCAATCGCGCCGCGCTCGTCCAGTTGCAGGCCCACGGCTTCGGCATTCAGGCCGGTGGTGTTGGGCACGCGGCCAATCGAGACGATCAGCTTGTCCACGGCCAGCGACACGTCTTCGCCCTTGGCGTTGGTGTAGGCCACGGTGACGCCCTTCTTGGCCTTCTTGATCTCGCCGATCTTCACGCCCAGTTCGATCTTCAGGCCCTGCTTGTCCAGCGCCTTCTTGGCTTCCTTGGCGACTTGCTCGTCCACGGCGGCCAGGAAGGTCGGCATCCCTTCCAGCACGGTCACGTCCGCGCCCAGGCGGCGCCAGACGCTGCCCATTTCCAGGCCGATCACGCCCGAACCGATCACGCCCAGCTTTTTCGGCACGGCGTTGATGGCCAGAGCGCCGTCGTTGGAGAGGATTTGCTGCTCGTCGAACTCCACGCCGGGCAGCGGACGGGCGTTGGAACCGGTCGCCACCACGACCTGTTTAGCCACCAGGGTTTCGGCGGTTTTGCCGCTGACGGTGATTTCATAGCCGCCTTCAACGGCCTTGCCGAACGCGCCGCGCCCGTGGAAGAAGGTGACCTTGTTCTTCTTGAACAGGTACAGGATGCCGTCGTTGTTCTGCTTCACGATGGCGTCCTTGCGGGCGATCATCTGCGCGGCGTCCATCTTCACGTCCTTGACGCTGATGCCGTGGTCGCCGAAGTGCAGCTTGGCGTGTTCGAAGTGTTCGGACGATTGCAGCAGCGCCTTGGACGGGATGCAGCCCACGTTGGTGCAGGTGCCGCCGGGGGCCGCGCCGCCCTGGGCGTTCTGCCACTCGTCGATACAGGCCACGTTCATGCCCAGTTGGGCGGCACGGATGGCGGCGATGTAGCCGCCGGGGCCGGCGCCAATCACCACTACGTCGAATTGTTTGCTCATTCTTGAAATCTCTTTCTTGCTAGAAAAAACCCACCGCCGGAGTCCGAGGGTGGGTTGAACATGAAAACCCTGGGCCGTGGCTTACAGGTCGAACAGCAGGCGCGAGGGGTCTTCCAGCGCGTCTTTCATGGCGACCAGGCCCAGCACGGCCTCACGGCCATCGATGATGCGGTGGTCATAGGACATGGCCAGATAGTTCATCGGGCGCACGACCACCTGACCGTTTTCGACCACGGCGCGATCCTTGGTGGCGTGTACGCCCAGGATGGCCGATTGCGGCGGGTTGATGATGGGGGTGGACATCATCGAGCCGAAGGTGCCGCCGTTGGAGATGGAGAAGGTGCCGCCGGTCATGTCCTCGATGCCCAGCTTGCCGTCGGCTGCCTTCTTGCCGAACTCGGCGATTTTCTTCTCGATGTCGGCAAAGCTCATCTGGTCGGCGTTGCGCAGGATGGGCACCACCAGGCCACGGGGCGAACCGACGGCGATGCCGATGTCGAAATAACCGTGGTAGACGATGTCGTTGCCGTCCACCGAGGCGTTCAGCACCGGGTACTTCTTGAGCGCGTGTACGGCGGCCTTCACGAAGAAGGACATGAAGCCCAGCTTGACGCCATGCTCCTTGGTGAAGGCGTCCTGGAACTTCTTGCGCAGCTCCATCACCGGGGCCATGTTCACCTCGTTGAAGGTGGTCAGGATGGCGTTGGTGGACTGCGATTGCAGCAGGCGCTCGGCCACACGGGCACGCAGGCGGGTCATGGGCACGCGCTGCTCGGGGCGATCGCCCAGGTTTTGCGGAGCCGGGGCGGCCACCTGGGGCAAGGCGGCCTTGGGGGCGCCCGTGGGGATGCTGCTGCCAGCGGCAATGGCCGCCAGGGCGTCGCCCTTGGTCACGCGACCATCCTTGCCGGAGCCGGCCACGCTGGCGGCGCTCAGGTTGTTTTCGGCCAGCAGCTTGGCAGCAGCGGGCATGGCTACGCCGCCCTTGCTGCCGCCCGCTGCCGGGGCCGCAGCAACGGCAACCGGGGCTGCAGCAGCAGGCGCTGCGGCCGGTGCGGGGGCGGCAGCGGCAGCGCCGGCCACGGCTTCGGTGTCGATCTTGGCGATGAGCTGCTCGGCGGTGACGGTGGCGCCGTCGCCTTGCAGGATTTCGGTCAGCACGCCGGCAGCGGGCGCGGGCACTTCCAGCACGACTTTGTCGGTTTCGATTTCGATCAGGATTTCATCGACCGCAACCGCTTCACCGGCTTTTTTCTTCCAGTTGAGCATGGTGGCTTCGGCGATGGACTCCGAAAGCTGGGGCACTTTGACTTCTACGATGGCCATGAAAATATCTCTCTTGCGTAAATGGGAACGTCAATAACGAATCTTGAAAGTGGGGCCACCCGCCCCCTGCATACAGGGATACGTACAGCAGGAGGGGGGCAGCAACACGGCAGGCTTACTTGTTCAGCACAAATCCCTTGAGCTTGGCGAAAGCGGCTTCCACCAGGGTTTTCTGCTGCTCCACGTGCAGGTGGGCATAACCGCACGCCGGGCTGGCGCTGGCCGGACGGCCGGCGTAACCCAGTTTCTGGCCGGCGGCCATGTTCTCGTAGATGTTGTGCTGGATGAAGAACCATGCACCCTGATTTTGCGGCTCGTCCTGGCACCACACGATGTCGGTGGCCTTGCCGTACTTTTTCAGCTCGGCGGCAAACGCCTTGTGCGGGAAGGGGTAGAGCTGCTCGACGCGGATGATGGCCACGTCGTTGCTGCCCTGCTCTTCGCGCTTCTTCACCAGGTCGTAGTACACCTTGCCCGAGCAGGCGATGACGCGCTTGACCTTGGCCGCGTTCTTCACGATGGCTTCGTTCTGTTCGGGAATCACGGTCTGGAAACCGCCCTTGGTGAACTCGGACAGCGGCGAAGTCGCATCCTTGTTGCGCAGCAGGCTCTTGGGCGTGAAGATGACCAGCGGCTTGCGCAGCGGGCGCACCATCTGGCGGCGCAGCACATGGAAGATCTGGCTGGCCGTGGTCGGCTGCACGATCTGCATGTTGGTGTCGGCGGCCAGTTGCATGAAGCGCTCCAGGCGGGCCGAGCTGTGTTCGGGGCCCTGGCCTTCATAGCCGTGCGGCAGCATCAGCGTCAGGCCGTTCACGCGGCCCCATTTCACTTCACCCGAGGCGATGAACTGGTCGATCACCACCTGGGCGCCGTTGGCGAAGTCGCCGAACTGTGCTTCCCAGATCACCAGGGTGTTGGGGTCGTTGGAGGCGTAGCCGTATTCGAAGCCCAGCACCGCCTCTTCGGACAGGATGGAGTCGATGACGACGAACGGTGCCTGGTTCTCGGCCACGTTCTGCAGGGGGATGTAGGCGCCCTCGTCCCACCGGTGGCGCTTCTGGTCGTGAATCACGGCATGGCGGTGCGTGAAGGTGCCACGGCCGCAGTCCTCGCCGGACAGGCGCACGGGGTAGCCCGAGGCCACCAGCGAGGCAAAGGCCATGTGTTCGCCCATGCCCCAGTCCACGTTCATTTCGCCCCGGCCCATGGCGGCGCGGTCGGCATAGACCTTCTTCACCAGGGTGTGCGGAGTGACCGAATCGGGGATGGTGGTCAGCTTCTCGGCCAGACGCTTCCATTCGGCCAGGGGAATGGCCGTGTCGGCAGTATCCGTCCAGGTCTTGCCCAGGAAGGGACTCCAATCGACGGCGAACTGGCTCTTGAAGTTGGTCAGCACCGGGTCAATGGTGTGCTTGCCTTCATCCATGGCAGCCCGGTAGGCCTTGACCATGTCGTCGCCCAGGGTTTCGCCCAGGCCCTGCGCGGCCAGCTTGTCGGCATAAAGCTTGCGGGTGCCGGGATGCGCAGCGATCTTGGTGTACATCAGCGGCTGGGTGAGCATGGGGGTGTCCTGCTCGTTGTGGCCCAGCTTGCGGTAGCAGACGATGTCCACCACCACGTCCTGCTGGAACTCCATGCGGTATTCCAGCGCCAGCTGCATGCACAGGGCGACGGCTTCGGGGTCGTCGCCATTGACGTGCAGCACGGGCGATTCGACCATCTTCACGATGTCGGTGCAGTAGGTGGTCGAGCCCTTGTCGCGCGGGTCGGACGTGGTGAAGCCGATCTGGTTGTTGATGATGATGTGTACCGTACCGCCCGTGGTGTAGCCACGGGTCTGCATCAGCGCCAAAGTCTCTTGGTTCACGCCCTGGCCGGCAAAGGCGGCGTCGCCGTGCACCAGCACGGGCAGCACCTGCTTGCCCTGCGGGTCGCCACGGCGATCCATGCGCGAACGCACGGAACCTTCCACCACCGGGTTGACGATTTCCAGGTGCGAGGGGTTGAAGGCCAGCGACAGATGCACCGGGCCGCCAGCAGTGGAGACGTCGGAGCTGAAGCCCTGATGGTATTTCACGTCACCGGCGGGCAGGTCTTCGGGGGCGGTGTGGTCGAACTCGGCAAACAGGTCCTTGGGCATCTTGCCCAGGGTATTGACCAGCACGTTCAGGCGGCCACGGTGGGCCATGCCGATCACCACTTCCTGCACGCCCTTGGTACCGGCCGCGTTGATCAGTTCGTCCATGGCGACGATGAAGCTTTCGCCGCCTTCCAGCGAGAAGCGCTTCTGGCCGACGTATTTGGTGTGCAGGTAGCGCTCCAAGCCTTCCGCCGCCGTCAGGCGGTCGAGGATGCGTTTTTTCTGCTCGGCATTGAACACGGGCTTGGAGCGGATCGACTCCAGCTTCTGCTGCCACCAGCGCTTTTGCACCTGGTCGGTGGCATACATGTATTCCACGCCGATGGTGCCGCAATAGGTCTCGCGCAGTGCATTGAGCATCTCGCGCAGCGACATGGTTTCCTTGCCGAAGAAAGTGTTGCCGACGTTGAAGACGGTTTCCTGGTCGGCGTCGGTAAAGCCGTAGAAGCTGGGTTCCAGCTCGGGGATGGCAGGACGTTCGGTGCGCTTCAGGGGATCCAGGTCGGCCCAGCGCTGACCCACGTTGCGGTAGGCCGCAATCAGCTGCTGCACGGCCACGCGCTTGCGCCCCATTTCGGAGTCGGCACCGGAAGCGACGACCACGGCGGTATGGCCCTGCTTGGCGCGTTCGGCAAAAGCGTTCACCACCGGCAGGTGCGGCACGTCCTTGGCATCGCTGCCATCGACGGCGGGAACGTGCTGCAGAGCATCGAAATACTCGCGCCACGAATCAGGAACGCTGCCGGGGTTGGTGAGGTAGTTTTCATACATCTCTTCGACATAGGGGGCATTGCCGCCGAAGAGATAGGTGTTGCCTTGGTAGGCTTGATAAACAGTTGGCTGATCGCTCATGCTTCGCTGACATCCGCTTTCCTGGGGAAAGCATTCGTTGGTTGGAGAACCTTCCGCGACACGGCTGTACCGATTGGCGGATGCGACTGTGGCTATGGAAGGGCCTGGGTTGCAGAGTGCAATTGTGCCACCGATAAATGACTTGCATGCGGCAGCAGTCTTTTATAAGACCTCAAACCGCTGTCTTTGCGAAGTGGCATTTTCCCTGTGCAGGTAACTACGCATATCGCCCCGGGCATCCATAACCGCACCGGTTTTCTCGCATACCATTGCGCCACCCCAGCTGCCGCCACGCCACCATGCGCTCGACCACTGCCGCCCAACGCGCGTTTTTCATTCTGCTTGCCAGTGTCACGCTGGGTTTTGCCGCCATTTTGTGGCCTTTCATGGGGGCCATTTTCTGGGCCGTGGTGCTGGCCATCGTGTTTCAGCCGCTCAACCGCCGCCTGCGCTCGCGCTGGCCGCACCGGGTCAATCTGACGGCGGCGGCAACCTTGCTGATTTGCCTGGTGATTGCCATTTTCCCGCTGGTGCTGATCAGCATCTCGGTAGTGCAGGAAACCGCCACGATCTACGCCCGCATGGCCAGCGGGCAACTGGATTTTGGCGCCTACTTCCAGCAGATTTACGCGGCCCTGCCCAGCTGGGTCGGGGGGATTCTGGAACGCCTGCACCTGACCACCCCCGATGCCATCCAGGAAAAGCTCTCGACCCTGGCAACCGAGGCCGGCAAGCTCATTGCCGGCAAGGCCGTGGCCCTGGGCAGCAACACCCTGGGGTTTGCCGTGAGCTTCTGCATCATGCTGTACCTGCTGTACTTCCTGCTGCGCGACGGCCAGCAGCTGGCCCACCGCATCCGCGACACCCTGCCCCTGCGCCGGGTCCACAAGGAAGAGCTGACCCAGAAGTTTGCCACCGTCATCCGCGCCACCGTCAAGGGCAATCTGGCCGTGGCGGCGGCCCAGGGGGCCCTGGGCGGGGTGATTTTCATGATCCTGGGCATCCAGGGCGCCGTGCTGTGGGGCGTGCTGATGGCCTTTCTGTCACTGTTGCCCGCCGTCGGTGCCAGCCTGATCTGGGGGCCGGTGTCGATTTATTACCTGGCGACGGGCGACATCACCAAGGGGATTGTCCTGACCATGTACGGAGTGCTGGTCATCGGTCTGGTGGACAACCTGCTGCGTCCGCTGCTGGTGGGCAAGGACACCAAGCTGCCCGATTACGTGGTGCTGATCTCCACCCTGGGCGGGATGTCCCTGTTCGGTCTGACCGGTTTCGTCATCGGCCCGGCCATTGCCGCCCTGTTCATTGCCTGCTGGGACATCTACAGCCAGCCCGGCGGCCAGTCGCGCAGGGATCAAGAGACTCAAAAATAGCGGCGACCTGCCGATAATGCCCACTATGCCAAGAAAAATTCCCCCCCTCCTGCTGCGTACTCTGCCCTTATTCGCCGCCCTGGCCCTGACCGGCTGCCTGGAGCAGATTCCCGGCATGGGCCCGCCGCCCAAGGTTGCGGCCAAGCAAAAGGAAGACAAGGCCATCGGCAGCGCCTGCCGCTATGCGGTGCGCAGCATCGAGGACTGCTATGTTCTCAACCCCAGAGCCTCGAAAAACGATGTCTTTGCCGGCTGGAAGGAAATGGACGCCTACATGCGCGAGAACAAGATCGAGGGCGTGCCCTCCGTGCTGACACCGGCGCCCGCCAAGACAGCCGCCCCGACCGAATCGGCGACGGAAGAGGAATAAGCTTCGGCGCCTGACCGCAAAAAACCCGGCACAGTTTTTGGCTGTGCCGGGTTTTCTTTTGAGTCGTGCAAGCCGTCCGGTCAGGCCGGGCTGCGCTCGAACACGGCCATGCTCTCGACGTGGGCGGTGTGCGGAAACATGTTCACCACGCCCGCCGCCACGCAGCGGTAGCCCGCCTGGTGCACCAGCAGGCCCGCATCGCGGGCCAGGGTGGCGGGGTTGCAGCTCACGTACACGATGCGCTGCGGCGGCTGCCAGCCTTCATGCCCGGCGGGCAGGGGCGGCGCATCTTCGGCACCAATACCACCGATACGGGCCTGGTGGATGTCGGCCAGGGCCTTGCTCAGGGCAAACGCCCCTTCGCGCGGGGGATCGACCAGCCATTTGTCGGCCACGCCGTCGGCCATCAGCAGTTCCGGCGTCATGTTGAACAGGTTGCGGGCAACAAATTCGGTAGCTGCCAGCGCTTGATTGGCGGGCATTTGCGCATTGTTTATGCCGTAATTCTCGCGGGAGCGTGCGACCAGCGCTTCACTTCCTTCAATGCCCAGCACCTGCCCGGCCTGGGTGGCAATGGGCAGGGTGAAGTTGCCCAGGCCGCAGAACCAGTCGATCACCCGGTCGGTTTTCTGCGCCGCCAGCAGGCGCAGCGCCCGCGTGACCAGCACCTGGTTGATGTGCGGGTTCACCTGGGTGAAGTCGGTGGGCTTGAAGGGCATGGTGATGTCGAACTCCGGCAGGCGGTAGGCCAGTTGCGCCGCGCCTTCGGGGTCGAGCAGATGCACCGTGTCCGGCCCCTTGGGTTGCAGCCACCATTGCACGCCGTGCTGGGCGGCAAAGTCGCGCAGGCGGGTTTTGTCGGCCTCGCTCAACGGCTCCAGGTGGCGCAGCACCAGGGCGGTGACGGTATCGCCGCAGGCCAGCTCGATCTGCGGACAGGTGTCGCGGGCCTCCATGCTGGCGATCAGGCCGCGCAGCGGCACCAGCATGGCGTCGACGTGCGGGGGCAGCACCTTGCAGGTCTGCATGTCGGCGATGTAGCGGCTTTTGCGTTCGTGAAAGCCGATCAGCACCTCGCCCTTCTTGATGACGTGGCGCACCGCCAGCCGGGCGCGGTAGCGGTAGCCCCAGGCCGGGCCTTCGATGGGGCGCAGGATGGTTTCGGCCTTCACCTTGCCCAGATGCCACAGGTTGTCCTCCAGCACGCGCTGCTTGATGGCCACCTGGGCGCTGATGTGCAGGTGCTGCATCTTGCAGCCGCCGCAGGCGCCGGTGTGCAGGCCGAAGTGCGGGCAGCCGGGGCGCACGCGCAGCGAGGACGGGCGGTGGATGGCCGTCAGCTCGGCCTGCTCCCAGTTGTTCTTTTTGCGCTTGGTCTGGGCGCTGACCAGTTCGCCGGGCAAGGCGCCGTCGATGAAGACGACCTTGCCGTCCGGGCGGTGCGCCACGCCCTGGGCGTCCATGTCCATGGACTCGACGCGCAGCCAGCCTTCGGGCAGAGGGCAATCGGCAGGGGATTCGGAAGTGGCGGGGGAAGGCGGGGGGGAAGGATGGACGTTCTGTTCAGACATGGTGCGCGGATTGTCTCAGAAGCCATTGCGCATCCCGGCCACCCCGCCATGCCGCCGGGGCCTGAATTGGTAATTTCCTACCTGGCAGCGTAAATCTGGTCAAAGCTGGCACCGTCGGCAAAATGCGCCTTGCTGGCCTGCCCCCAGCCGCCGAAGGCCTGGTCGATGGTGACCAGTTCCAGGCGTGGGAAACGGTCTGCAAATTCCGCCTGCACCTGGGCATCGGTGGGCCGGTAGTAATGTTTGGCGGCAATGCGCTGGCCTTCGGCGCTATACAGGTGTTGCAGATAGGCCTCGGCCACTGCCCGGGTGCCCTTTTTGTCCACCATCCTGTCCAGCACGGCAACGGACGGCTGCGCCAGGATGGACAGCGAAGGCACGACGATCTCGACCTTGTCCGGGCCGAACTCCTTGAGTGCCAGGAAGGCTTCGTTCTCCCAGGCCAGCAGCACGTCGCCCACGCCGCGCTGCACGAAGGTGATGGTCGAGCCGCGTGCTCCCGAATCCAGCACCGGCACGTTCCGGTAAAGCTGGCGCACGAAGTCCCGCGCCTTGTCGGCGCCGCCGTACTTGCGCTCGGCAAAGGCCCAGGCGGCCAGGTAGTTCCAGCGGGCGCCGCCGCTGGTTTTGGGATTGGGCGTGATGACCTGCACGCCCGGGCGTACCAGATCGTCCCAATCCTTCAGCCCCTTGGGATTGCCCTTTTTCACCAGAAACACGATGGTCGAGGTATAGGGGGCGCTGCCATGCGGCAGGCGCTGCTGCCAGTCGGCGGCCAGATGTCCGCCGTGCTGCACCAGGGCGTCGATGTCGCCCGCCAGGGCCAGGGTGGCCACATCGGCATCGATGCCGTCGATGATGGAACGCGCCTGCTTGCCCGAGCCGCCATGCGACTGCTTGACCGTTACCTCCTGCCCCGTCTTGGCTTTCCAGTGCCTGGCAAACACCTGGTTGTAGTCCGCGTACAGCTCCCGGGTCGGGTCGTAGGAGACGTTGAGCAAGGTCACAGGCTTGGGCGGCTGCTGCGCCCAAGCTGCCGAAGCAGTCAAGGTCAAGCCCACCCACAGGGCGGCCAGGGCGGGAATCTTGATAAAGTTGCGGCGATTTTTCATCGATGGCTTTCTTTGAGAGAAAAGGAAAACGGGCACATTGCCGTTGCCGCGCATTCTCAAAGCAGCTTTTTCAAACTCAAACCAATAAGATTTCAGTTTGTTATTACTCAAAAATCTGAAATCAACAAGGATTCCCCATGGCACGCACCGTTCACTGCATCAAATTGGGTAAAGAGGCCGACGGCCTGGACTTTCCCCCCTACCCCGGCGAGCTCGGCAAGCGCATTTTCGCCAGCGTCAGCAAAGAAGCCTGGGCCGCCTGGCTCAAGCACCAGACCATGCTGGTCAATGAAAACCGCCTGAATCTGGCCGATGCCCAGGCCCGCAAATACCTGGCCAAGCAAATGGAGGCGCACTTCTTCGGCGACGGCGCCGAGCAGGCCGCCGGCTACGTTCCGCCTACCGAATAAGCCGTGCCATAATCGCCCGCTTCTCGCGGGAGAGCGGGCTGCCGTCACCACCAGCCCCGCCGAAGGCGCAAACTCCCATAATCGCTCAGGCCCCGGTACCGCAAGAAGATTTCGCCGACTGGAGAGCAGCCACCGCCAGGGTTTATGCTTGGACGCCGTGGCTCACCGAAGGGGCAAGTGCGCCACCCACGCACGCAACTCTCAGGTAAAAGGACAGCGGGAGAGGCACCCCTCCTTCACCCCGTAAGGTGTTTATGCTGCCCTCGACCTCGCTGCTGGAATCCTTCCAGTTCTCGCAACTGACCACCATGCTGGTCATCTACCTCATCGCCATCACGGCCGAAGCCATGTCCGGCGCCCTGGCCGCCGGGCGGCGCAACATGGACATCTTCGGCGTCGCCGTGATCGCCTTCGTCACCGCGCTGGGCGGCGGCACCATCCGCGACATGGTGTTGGGCCACTACCCCATCGGCTGGACGCAGCACCCCGAATACGTCTATCTGGTCATCAGCGCCGGGCTGCTGACCACCATCGTGGCCCGCCACATGCGCCATTTAAAGCAGGTGTTTTTGCTGCTGGACGCCATGGGGCTGATCGCCTTTTCGCTGATCGGTTGCAGCGTGGCCCTGGAGCATGGCTACCCGCGCGTGGTCGTCATCATGGCCGGGATGCTTACCGGCATCAGCGGCGGCATCGTGCGCGACGTGCTGTGCAACCAGGTGCCGGTGGTCTTCCGCCGCGAGCTGTACGCCAGCGTCTCCCTGGCGGTGTGCCTGCTCTACTGGGCGCTGGAAGTGTTGCAGGTGAACCACGACATCAGCATTGCCGTCTGCTTTGCCGGCGGCCTGGCATTTCGCCTGCTGGCGATTCGCCTGGGCTGGCGCCTGCCGGTGTTTTCCTACCAGGAGCGCTGGGAATGAGCCGGCCCCTGCCGGACTGGCTTGCCCCCCTGCCCCGCGCCTGGGCGCAGCACAGCGGCTGGCGCGTGCTGGATGTCAGCGGCGATGCGCAGGCCCTGCTCGCCGTATCCCACGCCTGGCTGGCCCAGCCGCAGCAGCGCCCGCAGCCCTTGCACTATGTGCTGGTCTTGCCCGATGCGCAGCCCTTGCTGGCCTGCGCCCCTGCCCCCTGGCAGGCGCAACTGAACGGCCTGCTGCCCGGCGTGCAGCGCATCGTGCTGGAAGACGGCGCCCTGCAACTGACCCTGTGGCTGGGCGATCCCAACACCCTGCTGCGCAAACAAGGCATGGTGGCCGACACCATCGTGCTGGGCAGCAATGCCCGGCCCTGGCTGGAACCACACGCCCTCAAGCCCCTGCTGCGCCACTGCCAGCGCGGCACCGAATGGCTGGCCCCGCAGAATGCCGATCTGGCCAATTTGGCGGGATTGCTGCAACGCAGCGGCTGCGCCATCGTCCATGCGAACGGGCACCTGCACGCCCACTTCGACCCGCCCTGGCCACTGCGCAAGCCGACGGCCCAGCCCACCCGCCCCGGCACCGCCGTGGTGCTGGGCGCAGGGCTGGCCGGCAGCAGCGCCGCCTGGAGCCTGGCCCAGCGCGGCTGGCAGGTGACGGTACTGGGCAGCGGCGCGGCGCCTGCCGATGGCGCCTCGGGCCTGCCCGCCGGGCTGTTCTGCCCGCACACCTCGCCGGACGACTGCCCGCTGTCGCGCCTGTCCCGCGCCGGGCTGCACGCCCTGCTGCCGCGCCTGGCGCAATGCTGCACGCCGGGCCAGGATTGGGAATTGAGCGGTGTTCTGGAACACGACAGCCTGGAGCCACGCCACCTTGCCTGGGCAGATGGCCCGGGACTGGCCTGGAGCCAAACCGCGCCAGCCACGCAATGCGCAGCGGCGGGCCTGCCCGCCAACGCCCCGGCGCTGTGGCACCGTCGCGCAGGCTGGCTGCGCCCGGCAGCCCTGGTAACGGCGCAGTTGCAGCACCCGAACATCCGCTTCATCGGCCATACCCAGGTGGCCCGGCTCCAGCCCACCGACGGCGGCTGGCAGGCGCTGGACGGCCATCACCACACCGTGGCCCAGGCCGACATCGCCGTCATTGCCGCCGGGCCGGCCAGCGCCCGGTTTCTGCCCGCCCACTGGCGGCTGCAAACCTTGCGCGGCCAGGTCACCTGGGGGCGCTGCACGGCAGACAACGCAGCGGCGCTGCCGCCCTGCCCGGTCAATGGCAGCGGCAATCTGGTGCCCCGCGTGCCCGATGCCGACGGGCCGTTCTGGGTCATGGGTTCCACCTTCGAGCGGGATGTGACCGCGCTGCCCGTCTCCCCCGCCGATCAGGCCGCCGCCCACGCACACAACCTGGGCAAGCTGGCGCAACTGCTGCCCGCCAGCGCCGCCCAACTCGCCCCGGCCTTTACGCCCGGCAACCCGGCCTGCCTGCCCACCTGGGGCCGGGTACGGCTGGCCAGCCATGACCGCCTGCCCATCGTCGGCCCGGTGCCAAATTCCCCCGGCCTGTTCGCCCTCACCGCCCTGGGCGCACGCGGCATCACCTTGTCCACGCTGTGCGGCGAACTGCTGGCCGGGCAACTGCATGCCGAGCCGCTGCCGCTGGATGCCCAACTGGCCCAGCACCTGCACACGGGCAGGATGCAATAAAGGGAGCTGCTACCGCTGACCAGATAAAGGTTTTAAATTAATTTATCTTTGAAGTCCTTTATATACCAGCGCTAGCAGCAACAAGATTGATAGTATCCAGCACTTTATAAACCACATTCCCATGCAAGCCCTGCTCGACTGCATCGCCCGGCTCACCCCGCCCCAGGAGGCCTGCCGCCTGTTTCATGGCCGGGGCGGGCAGCATCCCGGCTGCGAACACCTCACGCTGGACGCCTACCCGCCCGTGCTGGTGCTGACCAGTTTTGCCCCGCTGGAAGCCGCCGCGCTGGCGGCCATCGGGCAGGCGCTGGAACAGCGCTACGCAGCGTTGGGGCAAGAGTTGCACTGGGTCTTCCAGCAGCGCCAAAGCGGCTTGCCCGCCCACACGCAGCCCATGCGCGGCAGCCTGCCCGAGCCGCACTTTGTGCCGGAAGGCACCGCCCACTACCGCGTGCGCCTGCTGCAAGGGCAGAACCACGGCCTGTTCCTGGACATGGCCGCTGGCCGCCGCTGGGTGGGCGAACACATCGCGGCGCAGGGCCAGACGAGCCACATCGGCATGAAGGTGCTGAACCTGTTTGCCTACAGCTGCGCCTTCTCCGTGGCCGCGCTGCAAGCCGGGGCGCAGGAGGTCATCAACATCGACATGGCCAGCGGCGCCCTGGCCCTGGGGCGAGAGAACCACCAGCGCAACGGCCTGACCGGCGCCCGCTTTCTGGCGCACGACATCTTCCATAGCTGGGGCAAGCTCAAGCGCCTGGGGCCCTATGGCCTGGTGATTGCCGACCCGCCCAGCTACCAGAAGGGCAGCTTTGTCGCCCGCAAGGATTACCCCCGCCTGGTGCGCCGCCTGCCCGAGCTGCTGGCCCCCGGCGGCCACGCCCTGCTGTGCCTGAACGCACCGGAGCTGTCCAGCCAGTTCCTGCACGACACCGTGCAGGAAAACGCCCCCGCCCTGCGCTTCGTGCAGCGCCTGCCCAACCCGCCCGCCTTTGCCGATGTGGACGAGGAACGCAGCCTGAAAGTGCTGCTCTACCGCCTGCAACCCTGAAGCCCGCGCCTAACGCCCATGCGGCACAATCGCCGCTCCTGTCTTTTCCCCACCCACCACCGGACACCCGCCATGCCACGCACTCTTGCCACCTTTCTTGCCGCACTTGCCCTGACGCTGGGCCTGAGCGGCTGCGGTTACAACGACTTCCAGCGCCTGGACGAGCAAACCAAGGCCGCCTGGAGCGAGGTGCTGAACCAGTACCAGCGCCGCGCCGATCTGGTGCCCAACATCGTCGCCAGCGTCAAGGGCGAAGCCGCCTTCGAGCAGGAAACGCTCACCAAGGTGATCGAGGCCCGCGCCAAGGCCACCTCCATCCAGGTCACGCCCGAAACGCTGAATAACCCCGAAGCCTTCAACCAGTTCCAGCAGGCGCAAGGCGAGCTGTCCAGCGCCCTGAGCCGGTTGATGATGGTGTCCGAGCGCTACCCGCAGTTGCAGGCCAACCAGGGCTTTCGCGACCTGCGCGTGACGCTGGAGGGCACCGAAAACCGCATCACCGTGGCCCGCAACCGCTATATCGAATCCGTGCAGCAATACAACGTGCTGGCCCGCAGCTTTCCCAGCAACCTGACGGCGATGGTCTTCAGCTACGCGCCCAAGCCCAATTTCAGCGTACAGAACGAGGCACAGATCAGCGCCCCGCCCACCGTCGATTTTTCCAAGTAAAAAGTGCCTTTATCCCTTATCTGGAAAGCGCTGGCAGCTATCGTCCTGGTAGTTGCCGGACTGCTGCCAGCCAGCGCCCAGCCCCTGCTGCCCGTGCCCGCGCTGACCGGGCACGTCATCGACCAGACTGCCACCCTGTCCGCCCCCGAACGCCAGGCGCTGGAAGCGCAGCTGGCCGCCATTGAGCAGCAGCACGGCTCGCAGGTGGTCGTGCTGATGGTCAGTGCGACGGCCCCGGAGGACATCGCCGCCTTTGCCAACCGCGTCGGCAACACCTGGAAGATCGGCCGGCGCAACGTGGGCGACGGCGTGCTGCTCATCGTCGCCAAGGACGAACGGCGGATGCGCATCGAAGTGGCCAAGGCGCTGGAAGGGGCGATTCCCGACATTGCTGCCGCCCGCATCATCGACGGCGCAATGAAGCCGCGCTTTCGCGACGGCGACTTTGCCGGTGGCCTGCAAGCCGCCGTCGAACAGATCGGCGCACGCATCGCGGGCGAGGATCTGCCGCTGCCCGATGGCAACAGCACCGCTGCCGACGACGATCTGGACTGGGGCGATCTGGCCATCTTCCTGTTCTTCGGCGTCGCCTTCATCAGCCCCGTGGCACGCGCCCTGTTCGGGCGCATCGCCGGCGGCCTGCTCATGGGCGGCGGTGCGGGCCTGCTGGCGTTCTGGCTGACCACCAGCATCGGTCTGGCAGCGATCGCGGGGGTTCTTGCCCTGTTCTACGCCTGGATTTTTTCCGGGCGCGGCGGTGGGGGCGGGTCAAACGGCGGCGGCTGGAGCAGCGGCGGCTGGGGCGCAGGCAGCAGCAGTGGCGGCGGTAGCTGGAGCAGCGGCGGCGGCGGGGACTTTGGCGGGGGCGGTGCCTCCGGCGACTGGTAAGAGCGTGTGCCCAGGATTTCCGACATGACACAACAACCCGCATCCCTCCCCACCCTGCCACGCCGCATTGCCCGCCTGCTGCGCCACCGCTGGGCCGAGATCGGCCAGCGCCGCGTGCTGCCGCCCGACCTGCTCCAGCGCCTGGGCCAGCGCGTGGCCGCCAGCGAACGCCGCCACACGGGCGAAATCCGCATCTGCATCGAAAACGGCCTGCCGCCCTCCTACCTGTGGCGCGGGGCCAGCGCACGCGAACGCGCCGTCACCCTGTTCGGCAAGCTGCGCGTGTGGGATACCGAACACAACAACGGCGTACTCATCTACCTGCTGCTGGCCGAACACGCCATCGAAATCGTCGCCGACCGGGGGCTGGCCCGGCGCGTGCCCGCCGCCACCTGGCAGGCGCTGGTGGCCCACCTGGGCGCCGCCCTGCACCAGGGCCGCTACGAGGACGGGCTGACCGAGGTACTGGCCCAGGTCTCCGCACTGCTGGTGGAACACTTCCCCGCCGAAGCCGACGGCACGCCGCGCAGCAACCAGCTGCCGGACGCCCCGGTGCTACTGTGATCCGACAGCGCCAGCCATCCGGTGCTGGCGCTCGCGCCCCCACCCCGGCAACCATCCCATTCCTGTAGAACCTTCCGGGCCGACGCCGGGGGCGGGCGCAGTGGCGCGGCAGCGCTTCCGGGCGCTGGTAAACCCTGGAAAACGTCCATTTGCAGGCAGGAAAAATGTCACGAATTGCAAAAATTATTTGACCGTCACTATGTTTTTTCGTTGATTGAAACAAAAAGTATTAATCTTTTTCCTGCTGCCACGTTGATTGGCACGCTCAGGAGACACCATGAACCGCTTCAAGATTTCCACCCGTCTGTCCGCCTTATTGATCACCATGTGCCTGCTGTTGCTGGGCATAGGCGCGGCGGGGGTACTGGGTATGGCGCAGACCAGCGAAGGAATGCGCTCCGTGTACGAAGACCGCGTGGTGCCGCTGGCCCAGCTCAAGGCCGTCTCCGACGCCTACGCCGTCGATACCGTGGACACGGCGCACAAGGTGCGCAACGGCAACCTCACTGCGGCACAGGGCCGCCAGCATCTGGCCGACGGGCGCAAGAAAATCGATACCAACTGGAATGCCTACGCCGCCACCGACATGGACGAGCAGGAAACACGCCTGATGACCCAGCTCAAACCGCTGATGGGCAAGGCCGACGAGGCCATCCGCCAGCTCGACACCCTCCTGGGCAACGACGACAGCCAAGGGCTGGAGGCCTTCATCATCAGCGAGATGTACCCGGCCATCGACCCCTTGCAGGGCACCCTGGGCGAGTTGATCGGCATCCAGCTCCTCGAAGCCGGCCAGAACTACCGAGACACCGTGGTCACCTACGAGACCCTGCGGACCGTTGCCATCGGCACCATCGTGCTGGGGGTGCTGATCGCCGTGCTGATCGGCGGCACCATGGTGCGCCAGATCGGGCGTGACCTGGGTTATGCGGTGCAGGTGACCGATACGGTGGCGCAAGGCGACCTGACGGTAGAGATCGGCGCCTCGGGCCAGGACGAGGTCAGCCGCCTCCTGCGCAGCCTGGAATCCATGCGCTCCAATCTGGCGCGGGTGGTGGCCGGTGTGCGCGGCAATGCCGAAGGCGTGGCCATGTCCAGCAGCGAAATCGCTTCGGGCAACAACGACCTGTCCAGCCGCACCGAGGAGCAGGCCAGCGCCCTGGAAGAAACCGCCGCCTCGATGGAACAGCTCAACGCCACCGTCAAGCAAAACGCCGAAAACGCGCGGCAGGCCAACCAGCTGGCGATCAGCGCCTCCAGCGTCGCCAGCCAGGGCGGCAAAGTGGTGGCCGAAGTCGTCGGCACCATGAAGGGCATCGACGACAGTAGCCGCAGGATTGCCGACATCATCGGCGTGATCGACGGCATTGCCTTCCAGACCAACATCCTGGCGCTGAACGCCGCCGTCGAAGCCGCCCGCGCCGGCGAGCAGGGCCGGGGTTTTGCCGTCGTCGCCAGCGAAGTGCGCAGCCTGGCCGGACGCAGCGCCGAAGCGGCCAAAGAGATCAAAAACCTCATCACCGACAGCGTGACCCGCGTGGAAGCAGGCAGCGCACTGGCCGACAAGGCCGGCACCACCATGACCGAAGTGGTCGAGGCCATCCGCCGCGTCACCGACATCATGGGCGAGATCAGCGCCGCCAGCAGCGAGCAAAGCGCCGGCGTCAGCCAGGTGGGCGAAGCCATCGTGCAGATGGACCAGGTCACGCAGCAGAACGCCGCCCTGGTGGAAGAAATGGCCGCCGCCGCGAACAGCCTGAGCCACCAGTCGCAGGAGCTGGTCTCCGAGGTATCGGTCTTCAAACTGGCGCAGGGCACCACCCGCGCAGCCCCCTCACGTCCGGCCACCACAGCCACTCCGGCCGCAGCACACGCCGCCAGCCCGGCAGCGGCCCCGCGCGTGGCGGCAAAACCGGCAACGGCCCCGGTCAAAGCCACGGCACGCCCTGCCAAGGCGCCCGCACTGACGGCAGCGCCCGCCAAACCGGCAGCGGCCCCTGCGGCGGGCCATGCCGATGATTGGGAAACCTTTTAAGAACCGCGCAGAGCCTGCCCAGCAAAGACGGGGCAGGCGCACAGCCTCCCCGCGTGCCTGGGTTGAAAAATTTCCCACGCGCCCCTAGCTAGGCAACAGTTTCATTTTTCTGAAAGACTGTCTGCCATGACCGCTGCCCTGCACATCGTCTGCCCACACTGCCACAAAACCAACCGCGTCCAGGCCGGGCACCTGGCCCTGCACCCCGATTGCGGCAGTTGCCACCAGCCACTGTTCACCGGCCAGCCGCTGGCACTGACGGCCAGCAGCTTTGACCCACACATCGCCCGCAGCCATCTGCCCGTGGTGGTCGATTTCTGGGCCCCCTGGTGCGGCCCCTGCCAGCACATGGCTCCCGCCTTCGCCCAGGCAGCCGGGCAGCTTGAACCCCGGATTCGCCTGGCCAAACTGGATACCGAGGCCCATCCCGACATCGCCAGCCGCTACCGGATTCGCAGCATTCCGACCATGATCCTGTTCCACCACGGCCAGGAAAAGGCCCGCATCAGCGGTGCGCTGGGGACAGCGGAGATCGTGCGCTGGGTGCAGTCACTGGTCTAGGGATACTCTGCCGAAATCTATCAATTCAATAGCTTTTACCGCTGGCATATCTTCATTCTCACAATGAAAGATATATGAAAATCATATAAATAAAGCGGTAAAAGCTTCTTTTTCAGTAGCATTTTCCCGCTTGCGCTCCTGACGCACCAAACATTCAAAAGAATAAAAATGATATTTTTGATACAATACAAGTATTGATTCTGAGCCAGCTCATTCGGCTAGTTCGGCTAGTCTTCAATACTTAAATAGTTTTTTGATGCTGAAGCACATTGTTCCCTCTCAACTGCGTCTGGGCATGTACATCCATGCACTGGATGGCTCGTGGTTGAGCCACGGTTTCTGGAAAAGTAGTTTCAGGCTGAAAAAAACCACTGATCTGGAGCGCCTGCAGGCCAGCGGCATTGCGGGCCTGTGGATCGACCTGTCGCGGGGCCTGGATGTGCAGCCCGCCGCTGCGCCCGCCCAGCCCAGCCTGGCTGCCACACCTGCTGCGCCGCCGGCCCCGGTCAATGCGCCGAGCCTATGGCAGGAACAGATCGCGCAGGCCCGCGAGCAGTGCAAGCAGGCGCAAGCGGCGGTTCAGGAAATGTTTCACGAGGCCCGCATGGGCCACGCCATCCCGCCCGAGCAGGCCGAGGCGCTGGCCGAGCAAATCCAGCAGTCGGTCGAGCGCCACCCCGCCGCGCTGCTCAGTGTCGTGCGCCTGAAAAGCGCCGATACCTACACCTACATGCACTCGGTCGCCGTCAGCGCCTTGATGGTGGCACTGGCACACCAGCTCGGGCTACCAACCCATCAGGTCAAGCGGGCGGCACTGGCCGGACTGCTGCACGACATGGGCAAGGTCTATACCAACCCGGGCATTCTGAACAAGCCCGGCGCCCTGACGGACGAGGAATTTGCCCACATGAAGCAGCACCCGGGGCAGGGCTACGCCCTGCTGCGGCAAAGCATTACCGATGCCGAGGTGCTGGATGCCTGTCTGCACCACCATGAACACCTGGACGGCAAAGGCTACCCGCATGGCCTGCGCGGCGCTGAAATCCACCTGATGGCCCGCATGACGGCCATCTGCGATGTGTACGACGCCATCACGTCCAACCGCCCCTACAAAAGCGGCTGGTCGCCCGCCATTGCGCTGCAGCGCATGGCGCAATGGTGCGGCACGCACCTGGACACGCATATTTTTTCTGCGTTCGTCAAGACACTGGGCGTGTATCCGGTCGGCAGCCTGCTGCGCCTGCAGTCTGGCCGCCTGGCGCTGGTTTTTGCGCTGTCGGAGAACAAGCTGCTCACGCCCCAGGTGGTCTGCTTTTACGACACCTACGAGGCGCAGCGCATCGACCCGCCCGTGCTGCTGGATTTAAGCGACTGCCCCGACGAACACATCCTGCTGCGCGAAGACCCGGAGAACTGGCACTTCAGCGATCTGGACGACCTGTGGCAGGCCGCGATTACCGCCACCACCACCCCGGCGGCGGCCTGCCCGCCTGCCGCCGCCCTGGCCGGGTAATTCAGTTCAGCCCTGGCTCAGCGGCAGCTCCAGCGTCACCACCGTGCCTGCGTCGGGGGCCGATTGCAGCGTCAGGCTGCCGCCCAGCAATTGCGCCAGGGTGCGCGACAGGGCCAGCCCCAGTCCGGTGCCGCCGTGTTCGTAGCTCACCTGGGCGCTGCCCTGGCTGAATTTTTCAAACACCTTCTCGTGCAGCTCGGGGGCGATTCCGCAGCCGGTATCGCGCACCTGCAGATACCAGGTCCGGCCGCCAGAGCTGCAACCGACCTGTAGCGTGACGCTGCCTTCGCGGGTGAACTTGATGGCGTTGGAGAGCAGGTTGTGCACGATCTGCTTGAGCTTGACCCGGTCGGTCAGCACGTTGCCCGGAAAAACCGCGCTGCTGTCGAACACCAGTGCCAGCCCCTTGGCCGCTGCGCTGGCGTAGAACAGGTGCGTGGCTTCGACCAGCAGCGGGCGCAACTCCACCGGCTCCAGGTAAGCGGACATGGCCCCGGCCTCGATCTTGGCCAGATCGAGGATGTCGGTCAGCAAGACATTCAGGTGTTCGGCCCCCTGGCGGATCAGGGTGGCCTGCTCGCGGGTGCGTTCTTCCTTGCTGCGCAGCTCCAGCAGCTCGGCAAAGCCGCGGATGCTGGTCAGCGGGGTACGCAGCTCGTGCGACATGGCGGCGAGAAATTCGCTTTTCGCCTGGCTGGCCTGCTGCGCCCGGGCCTCGCTGTACGCCAGCCGCCGCACGCTGCCTAAAAATATGACCACAAAAGCCACCACCGCAATCGTGAGCGCCAGCGTCAGCCCCAGCACGATGTTGCGCGTGGCACGCCAGGCCGCCAGCGCCTCGTACTGGGCGGTGCCGGTGAGGACGACCAGCGGATAGCCATCCACGCGGCTGAAGCCCATGATGCGCTCCAGCCCGTCGGAGGAGCGGCCAACCAGCCCGCCTTCGGGCTGCATGCGCAGCTGCTGCACCAGCTGGTCGGGCAGCGCCTTGTCGGTATCCTGGCGCTGCTGGTTGATGACCCGCGCCCGGATTCCGCCATCCAGCCCGGCCAGCACCACCCCGCCGGAATGGCCCAGTTCCACGCCCCGGTACACCTCCATGAAGTAGTTCTGGTTGAGCGAGGCGACCACCACCCCCAGGGGACGGCCATCGGGTGCGGTGATCTTGCGGGACAGCTGGATCGTCCAGAGCCTGGAGACTTTGCCCTCCAGCGGCTGGCTGACGAACAGCCCCTGGGACAGCCTGGGCTGCAAGTGCGGCACCTGCGCCGGCGGCAGCAGGTGGACGCGCACGTGATCGCGCTCGCTCAGATCGACATGCTCGCTGCGGCTGCCGTCCGGGTCGAGGTTGCTGCTGACCAGGCGCCCGTCCGGCCCGACCCAGGAGAGTTGGGTGAGGATGTCGTCCCCCATGCCCGTTTCCCTGGTGATGCGTTCGATCGCCGGGCCGTCCAGCCAGCCGTCGCGCACGCCTTCCTGTATCCGCAGCATGGACTGATCGACGGTGGCAATGATGCGCAGCGTATGTTCCTTGAACGCCTGCGCCGTGTTGCGGTTCTGGCGCAGCTCGGCGGCCACGGTTTCCTTCCACTGCCAGTGCAACAGCCCGCCGATGGTGATCCAGGCGCCCAGCAGCACCAGGGCGCTGAACGAACTGGCGGCAATCGCATACGCCTGGGCCGGCGTCAGGCGCCACCAGCGCCACGGTAAACGCCGGTTCATGGCAGCCCGCACTTTCCCGGCCAGCGCCCGGGCCTCACGATGCCGGCCCCAACGATGTCCCAATCGCGACGGTTTCGATCAGTTTGACCGGGCTGAATGGCTTGAGCAGATAGGCATCGGCCCCGGCCTGCATCCCGGCCTCGATATCCTGAGACTGTCCACGGGCCGACAGCAGAATCACCCAAGGCCGCCTCAGTTGCGGCTGCGACCGCACCCAGCGGCACACATCCAGCCCGTTCATCGCACCGGGCATCATCACATCGAGCACCAGTACATCGGGCTGCCACTGGCGTACGGCCTGCTGCGCCTGTTGCGCGTCAGTGGCTTCGTGGATTTCGTAGCCTTCGAACTCCAGCGTCATGCGAACCAGCTTGCGGATGTCGGCATGGTCTTCGACGATCAGAACGCGTTTTACGGTGTGAGTGCCCATGGCTAGAACCCCAGAGAAGCAAGTAAATCGTCCACGTCCCCCTGCTTGAGCGCCTTGTCGGGAACCTGCGGCCCGGCCAGTTCGGCCTTGGGAAGCACCACGGCAGACAACCGCTCCGGGGCGCTGTGCATGAGCAGTTCCAGCAATTGCTTCTCCGTCTGGCTGATGATGTCGATCACCTTCTTGATGACCTGGCCGGACAGATCCTGAAAGTCCTGCGTCATCATGATCTCGGTCAGCAGCAGGCTCTGGTTCTCGGCAAACTGCGTTGCAGCATGGCCAAAGGCGCTGCCCTGGGCCAGCAGGGCGGCCGCGCCGCCCAAATCCGGCGATTGCCCCAGCACTTGCGCCTGCTCGGCAAAATCCTGGCTGCGGGCCTTGAATGCCTGGCAGTCCGGCTGGCCGCAATCGATCAGATTGAGCACTTTGGTCGCTGCGGCCTCGGTCATGTGTCCGACGTGGCTGAGGCGGTCGCGGGCGTCCGGGAACTCCTGGGCGATGGCGTGCAGGCTTTGATCCAGGCCAAGCTGGGTCATGGCCTCGTGCAGCTGGCGCGTGATACGGCCCAGGCGCTCAAATGTATCTTCCGTAGGTTGCGCTGTAGAAAGAGGTGAAGAGGACATAGCAATCCTTTTGCCGTGCTTGACCGTAGTCAAAATATCGTTTGCAAGCCCATGGGCCGGATCAGCGGAAACATGCGTCCGCAACATATTGGTAACAATTTGCTTAATCTATCACTTTTATCAAATAAAACAAGTAGGAATGCTAGAATTTTCGCACCATGACGCACTCCCCTGCTTCCTCTCTTCCTGAAAACTGCAGTACGCGCGAAGTAGCACAAGCGCTGGGCTTGGCGGTGCGGTCGGTCCAGCTGATGGTCGATCGCGGGGAATTGCAGGCATGGAAGACCCCGGGCGGCCACCGCCGCATCGCCCGCGCTTCGGTGCAGCAATGGCTGGCTGCACGGGGCAGCAAGGCGGCTGCGCCCGCAGAAGTTACGCCAGCCCCATCGCCAGCCCGCCGCCCCCGGGTGCTGCTGATCGAAGACTCCGCACACTTCCAGAACCTCGTGCGTCTGGTCCTGGAACACGATTTTCCCGACGTCGATCTGCATGTCGCCGAGGACGGCATCATCGGCTTGGCCATGGCCGGGCAATTGCAACCCGATCTGCTGCTGGTGGACATCCTGCTGCCGGGCATCGACGGCGCCACCCTGATCGCCCGCCTGCGCAGCCACCCGCAGTTCCAGCAAAGCCGCCTCATCGTCGTCACCTCGCTGGACGAAGCGCAACGGGCGCCCTACGCCTTTGCCCTGGCCGGCCTGCCCGTGGTGCACAAACCCCACCTGGTGCAAGAGCTGCCCCTGCGGCTTGCGCAAGCCCTGGCTCCGAAATGACCCCCCAGCCTTCCCCGCCATGCGTACTGCTGCTGGAGGACGACCCCTCCGTCCAGCGTTTCGTGCAACTGGCCCTGGAAGAGCTGCCCCTGCAACTGCATTGCTGCGCCAGCGTGGCCCAGGCCCGCGACCTCTTGCGCACACTGCCGGTGCAGCTGCTGCTGTCCGACCTGCACCTGCCCGACGGCTCGGGGCTGGCGCTGTGCCAGGAGCTGCAGGCCACGGCCCGCCGCCCTGCGCCACTGATCGTGGTGTTCAGCGGCGGCGTCGATACCTTGCTGGAACAGCAATTGCGGCGCAGCGGCGTCTGGCAGGTGCTGCACAAACCGGTGCCCCTGGGGCAATTGGTGCAGTGCGTGGAGCAGGCCCTGGCCGGGCCGCTGTCCGGCAATCCATCCGGCAGTCATACTGCGGCTGCAACCGACCCGGTTCACGCTTTTTTCAACGGCAACCAGGCATTGTTCGCCGCCTACCGCCAAACGTGCCTGCAGCAATTCACCCGCGACCTGATGGCTGGCGATGCCGCCATCCGGCAAGGTGATTGCACCGCGTTGCACCATCTGGGGCACAGCCTGAAATCGGTGCTGTCCATGCTGGGCCATCCCCTGCCCGCACAGTTGGCCCGTACCCTGGAGGAGCAGGCCAATACCGGTTCGCCAGAGGCGGCCATGCTGACCTGGCAGGACTTGCGTGGGCATTTGGAAGCACTGCAAACTGCGGGAATACCTGAGTTATTTATTAATAAATAATTTATAAATAACGCTAAACTTGCTTGAGTTCAACCTATTTATTTGATATAATTGATAAAAATACAAATAATACTCCTGTAATGACACAGCCCACAGCCCACAGCCCACAGCCCACAGCCCACAGCCCACAGCCCACAGCCCACAGCCCTAGGGTTATTGTTCGCTTTTCCTCTCTTCGGAATCGCTTCCCAGGCCAACCCAGCAGGCGGGTTCAGGCCACGCATACATCCACATCCCCTTGCCTTCCCGTCGGAAGGCAGTCGTCGTCCCCGGCGTGCCTGCCGCCCCTCGTGCGCCTGCATCTCGGCACACCCAGCCCCGCTTTCCCTGGTTTTTGAAAAAACAACTGGCCTTGCGCCAGCCTTGCTGCCCCTTGGCCGTCTGAACGCCAGGGCTGGCCGCGCCCGCCTTTGGCCTTTGCACTGGCATTTACTTTTCTCTGGAGCTGAAAGATGAAACGCTGGCTGAATCACATTTCCATCCGTGCCAAGCTCGGCATCCTGACCCTGATCGGTCTGGGCGGCCTGTTGCTGATCGCCATGTTCTTCGTGTACGAGGAATACCAGCAAAGCTTTGCCCAGCGGCAAATCGACGTGCGCCATGCGGTGGAAACCGCCAGCGGCGTGCTGGCCTGGGCCCAGCAACAGGAGGCCGACGGCACCTGGTCACGCGCCGAGGCCCAGGCCATCGCCCAAGCGGCCATTGCCAAGATGCGCTACGGGCATGGCGAATACTTCTGGATCAACGACCTGGAAGGCACCACGGTCATGCACCCCATCCGGCCCGAGCTGCAGGGCCAGGGCGGCGATGCCGTGCGTGACGCCAACGGCCTGCTGGTGATGATGGAGGCCGCCCGCATCGGCCAGAGCAGCAGCGGCCAGGGGTTTTTCACCTACGTCTGGGCCAAACCCGGCGAGACCGAGCCGGTGGACAAAATCTCCTACGTGCAAAAGTTCGCGCCCTGGGGCTGGGTGGTGTGTTCGGGACTGTATATCGACGACTTGCGCAACGATTTCCTGGCCAATGTCGGGAAAGTGGCCCTGGGCCTGGGCGCAATGCTGCTGCTGATGGGCTGGGTGGCCTACGTCATTTCGACCTCGATCGTGCGGGGGGTGCAACGGGCTGTCCAGGTGATCGACGTGATGGCACAGGGCGATTTGTCGCGCCCCATCCATGTCAAAGGCCGGGATGAAATCAGCGTCCTGCTGAAAACGCTGGGGCATATGCAGACCCAGCTGGCCGCCGTGGTGCTGTCGGTGCGCCAGGGGAGCGAATCGGTAGCCAGCGCCAGCGGGCAGATTGCCCAGGGCAACCAGGATTTGTCGGCCCGCACCGAAAGCCAGGCCAGCAGCCTGGAGGAAACCGCCGCCTCGATGGAAGAGCTGGGCAGCACCGTCCGCCACAACGCCGACAACGCCCGCCAGGCCAACCAGCTGGCCCAGGGCGCCAGCAGCATTGCCGCCCAGGGCGGCGAGGTGGTGGCGCAGGTGGTGGAGACCATCCGCAGCATTCACGAAGACAGCAGCAAGATGGCCGACATCATCGGCGTGATCGACGGCATTGCCTTCCAGACCAACATCCTGGCGCTGAACGCCGCCGTCGAGGCCGCCCGCGCCGGCGAACAGGGCCGGGGCTTTGCCGTGGTTGCCAGCGAAGTGCGGGCCCTGGCCCAGCGCAGCGCCGCTGCCGCCAAGGAGATCAAGACGCTGATCGACACCAGCATGGGCCGCGTGCAGGCAGGCACGGCGCAGGCCGACCATGCGGGCCAGACCATGCAGGAAGTGGTGCAATCCATCGAGCGCGTGCGCGACCTGATGGCCGAGATCAGCGCCGCCAGCCAGGAGCAAAGCGAGGGTGTCGGCCAGATCGGCGAAGCCGTCTCCCACATGGACCAGGCCACGCAGCAAAACGCCGCCCTGGTCGAGGAAATGGCCGCCGCTGCCGCCAGCCTGAACAACCAGGCCCATGACCTGGTCAGCGCAGTGGCCGTGTTCCAGCTGGCAGCGTCCACCACCGGCACCACGCCCCGGCCCACGGCAGTGCGTGCAGCCGCGCTGCCCGCTCCCCAGGGCAACGCCTGGCAGGGTTTCTGACACTTTCTCCAGCGGCCCACCGCATTGCTGCATCGCACCATGACGCACCATTCCCTTCCCCTCCTGTTCCTGGGCGCGTTGGTCACGGCCATGCTGGCTTTGTGCATGTTCGTCGTGGCCGAACGCCACCGCGCCGATGGACTGTTCGATTGGGCCTGGGCCATGGCAGCGCTGGGACTGGCGGCGGCCTCCTGGGCATTGCCCTCGCAAACCCCGCTCTGGCTGACAGTGGCCGTGCCCAACGTCCTGCTGGCCAGTGCCTTTGCTTTCACGCTGCAAGGGCTGCTGCGTTTTCAAGACGAGCGGCTGCACCCGGGCTGGCTCTGGGGGCCGGTACTGCTGGCCCTGGTGCTGAACGCCGCCCTGCTGCACACCCCGGCGCTGCGCCACTGGGGCATGGCAGCGGTGGTGCTGGCGCAATGGCTGTACTTCTTCGGGCTACTGCGTCGGCACTGGGCCGGCATCCCGGGGCGCAGCAAGTATTTATTCGCATCGGGCACCACCTTGCTGATGGGCGGGCTGGGGGCCGGGCCGCTGGTACTGGAACATGTAGGCCCGGAAATCTCGGCCCTCACGCTGTACCCGTTCTGCATGGCCGTGGTCATCCACGGCATGGGCAGCGTGCTGATGAGCAAGGAACGCTCCGATACCCGCAACCGCCAGCTGGCGTATACCGACGAGCTGACCGGCCTGCACAACCGCCGCGCGATGGAGCAGCACCTGGTGCAGCAAATCGCCCAGGCCTGCCGGGCCGATCAGACGTTTTCGCTCTTGCTACTGGACATCGACCATTTCAAGCAGGTGAACGACGAACACGGCCATCTGCAAGGCGACAAGGTGCTGTGCGCAGTGGCCCGGGTTCTGCAAAACAGCCTGCGCAGCCAGGACATTGCCGGACGCTGGGGCGGTGAAGAATTTCTGGTGCTGCTGCCCAATACGGCCGCCGCTCCTGCCCTGGTGCTGGCCGAGCGCCTGCGTACCAACGTGGCCAGCGCGTGCGACGTCACGGTCAGCATCGGCCTGCACACCATGCACGGCCTTCCGGATGAAAGCGCCGATGCCATGCTCGACGCTGCCGACCGTGCCCTCTACGCTGCCAAGGGCCAGGGGCGCAACTGTGTGGCAACCAGCCGGCCCCGGACGGGCGCAACCGCTGCGGTCTGATTACGCGCCATCAGGCGCCAGGGCGGCCCGCCCCTTAGATGTTCAGTCCCGGCATTTGATGGATAGGATTGATCGTGAAGCGTTCGGGCTCATCTGTCCACTGCTTGCAGATGAATTCGTAAGGTGTCAGGCCCTTGAGCGTCTTGAGTCGGCGGCCGAAGTT